>CAZKQQ010000060.1:0-33544 GCA_964554945.1 uncultured Solibacteraceae bacterium
CCAAGCAGGCGTTCTTGTACGTGTTTAACCGGGAGAATGGAAAGCCTATCTTCGGAATGGAAGAGCGGCCGGTGGAGAAGGGCGACGTCCCCGGCGAGTGGTATGCGCCGACGCAGCCGTTTCCGGTAAAACCGCCGGCGTACGATCGCCAAGGCTTTGAGATGCAGGATCTGATCGACTTTACGCCGGAACTGCACGCACAGGCCGTACAATTCGTTTCGAAGTACAAGCTGGGGCCGATCTTCACGCCACCCGTCGTCAGCAAACCGGAAGGACCGTATGCCACGCTGGCGCTAGCCACGGCTGCAGGCGGCACCAACTGGGCGGGCGGCGCTTTCGATCCTGAAACGCATATCGCGTATGTGCCCTCGCAAAGGTCGCTGACGGCGTTGGGCCTGCTGCCGCCCGAGAATAACCGCTCCGACATGCGTTACATATCCGGTAATGCCGCGCCACGAGCGGGCGGGCGTGGCGGACGCGGGGGCGCCGCCGCAGGGGAAGGCGGCGGAGGGGGGGGCCTCACCATCCAGGGCTTGCCTCTGGTAAAACCGCCGTATGCCAGCATCACCGCGATCGATCTGAACAAAGGCGATATCGTGTGGCAGGTAGCGCACGGAGAGACACCGGATAACATCCGCAACCACCCTGCTCTGAAGGGAGTGACCATTCCGCGCACGGGCCGCCCGGGGGTGTTCAGCGTATTGGTCACCAAGACCCTGGTGATTTCCGGCGAGCGCGGCACATTCACGACGCCATCGGGCCAGGTCGGCGCCATGCTGCGAGCCTACGATAAGACCACGGGTAAGGATGCGGGCGCAGTGTACATGCCGGCAGGACAGACCGGCACGCCGATGACCTACATGCTGAATGGCAAACAATACATCGTGGTGGCGATCGGAGGCCAGGGCTTCCCGGCGGAGCTGATCGCCTACAAGCTACCGGGTTAGTAAGATGACGCTCTGCGTTTGTAGGGCGCGTCGCCCGCGCAAGGCGGAGCCTTACTCTACCGGACTACAGCGGCGAATCAGGCCGGATGATCGAACGCCACATATGCGCCACTGGGCTGTTGTCGAATCCAAGACCTTCCTTCGGCTGCTTGAAGTGCCGGCCAATGATGTCGGTGAACTCTTCGAGCTTCGGCTCGACGCCCGGCTCAAACGCGTACAGGTCGTTGACCGTCACCTGGCGCGGGTAGATGTACCATTTGTGCTTGCGCACCATCTGGTAAGTCGCTTCGATGTAGGGCTCCGGCTTGTAGTCGGCGCCGAACATCCGGCGGTATAGGTCCGGGTATTCATAGCCGTTCTCTTTATCCTCATAGAAGCGCAGCGCCTGGTGGTAGCGGATGGCGAACGCGGTTTTCTCGGAGACGTACGGCTCATAGAGCTGGGCGCCCCACCAGCCGTGGTCCACCTTGATCATTGCCTGGACCGTATCGTGGAGCAGGCAGGCGAGGATGATCTCCTCCGACATGCCGTTCTTTTTCGCCAGGTTCGCGCTTTGCAGGACATGATTGGCGGTGTCGTTGAATCGCAGACTGAAGAAGTCGACGAGCGTCGGCGCGGCAGGCATAGGCGGCAGCTTCTTCACATTGCCTCGGGGGCTGACAAACAGGTTGCCCACCCCGCGGCGGGACTGCCGGGTTTCGATCTGCGCTTCGATTTCAGCCGCGGTGGGGAACTTTGCGCTTCCGTTTGAGCCGGAGCCCGTATGGGGCGTTGCCTGGTTCAACTGGAACATCATGTGGTCTTCCAGGGCGTCGGCTTTGGCCTCATCGCTCATCATATTGAGCGCGGCCGCGCCTCCCAGGCTGGCAAGAAATGCCTTGCGATCGATGTCCATGCATCCCCTCCTACCTTTATTCTCGCATTTCGATCAGGCGGAGTAGCGACGGCAATCTTTGTCCGTAATCGGTGATAAGGAAAACAGCCGTGGTGGCTGAGGCTGCCGAGATATTGCATTCTCGGCGCCTGCGCCGGGCCAGGCGGCAAGATCGCCGGCGTTACCTTACTCGCAGCCGCTTGTGCCCTTGGTCAGGCAAATCGACGATTTGGGAGGCGCCGGGATGGGCAGGCCGCGGTCGGACATCAGCTTCACCAGAAGCTTTTCCGCTTCAGGATGTGCGATTGCCGATTGCACACCGACGCGCACCAGACCGCGCGCCCAGTCCAGCGGAATCCAGGTCAAACCCTTCATCGCGCCGTTCACCGTATCGCGGCTGCCGATGTCATGAGCCTCCAGATTGCCGCCGCGATCCACCAGCAGTTGAATGACGTCGGTTCTGCCTTTATGCGCGGCGCCATGCAGCGCCGTGCGGCCCTGGTCATCGGCCGCGTTCGGATCGATCCCCAGGTCGAGGCACATCTTCACCGCTTCCATGCTCTGCTCGGGCGACCATTCGAATGTGACACCTTCCACCCAGCCGATACCGGAGGCCACAGCCAGCGCGGTGTCGTTATGCGCCGTAGCGATTTTAGGATCAGCGCCTTTCGCGAGCAGGAGCTTCATGAGTGTGACGTCACCGGACTGAGCCGCGCGCAAGAACGGCGTGGCGCCATCCTCATACAGCCACTGCATCGTGAAATTAGTTCGCGTCTCGGTGGTGTCGCCTTTGCAATCTTTATCCGTGGATTGCGCGCCGCAGATGCGTGCGTTGACGTTGGCGCCCTTATCGAGCAGCACCTTGATGAACTCGAGATGGTCCATATCGGGCTTGCGGACCGGATAGTCGCCGCTTTCGATATTGCGGTTGTCCGTGGCCAGATAAAGCGGAGTCCAGCCGCCTTTGTTGGATAGGTTGGGATTGGCTCCGTGATCCAGCAGATACGACGCCAACTTGTAATGCCGGTTTTGCGTCGCGACCAGAAGCGGACTCCACCCGTAGAGAGTGAGCTGGTTCACATCGGCGCCCGATTCCACCAGGGTCTTCGCGCACTCGAAGCAGCCTTCCCGGGCGGCATACGCCAAGGGAGTCAGACCGCCGCCATCCTTGATCTGCGGTCCGCGGAAGAAGGCCTCGAAGGCATCTGCGTCATCGGCAGAAAAGCCGTCCCCCCCACGCGCGCCGGGCCTGGGCCCACGGCCTGCACGGGCGCGATTGCCGAGCCCGCCGGCGCCTTGCGCCGAATTTGCGCGTTGCTGGACGCTCGGAGCGATGTTCAGCCGCGAGTTCCGTGTGTCGGGATTGGTCGCGGCAGCTTTGTCCGCACCATGTTCGATCAACACTTTCACCGCGTCCGGATGCGATTGCTCGGCCGCCCACATCAGAGCCGTGGTGCCGCGCAAGCTCTCTTTCGCGTTCACATCGGCCTTGTGATCGAGCAGCACCTTTAAAGCCGGTACGTTGCCGTTGCGGGCGGCCATCATGAGCGCGGTTTCGCTGTTCAGCCGCCGCTCGTTGGGATCGGCTCCGCCTTCAATCAGTTTCTCGATCATGGCCGCACTGCCGTTTTCGGCCGCCAGTGAGAGCGGAGTTGCTCCGTCGCGGTTGGCGACTTTGACGTTGGCGCCGGCCTTGATCAGCACGTCGGCCATCTCCAGATCATTACGATATGCGGCCCACTGGATCGCCGTGGCGCCATCCGCCTGGGGCGCATTGACGTCGGCTTTCTGCTTGAGCAGCGACGCCACCGCTGAGGTATCGCCTCTCATAGCGGCATCGGCTACGGGACTATTTACCACTGCCCCGTTCGCCGCAAGCGAGAGACTCAAACCCGCCGCGCACACTGCGAATATGTATCTCAAGCGCATTTCGCTACTCCAGTAGATAAACGGCCGTTAGACGAGACCCGTCAGAAATCCGGTGCTGTCTCCCAAGCTGTCCTGGTGAACGCCATACAAATTGATGAGGCTCAGCAGGAGGTTGCCAGTCGTGATGGTCTTGCTCGGATAGGCCAGGTGACGGCCGCCCTTAAGCTGCCCGCCCGCTCCGCCGATGAGGAGGTGCGGCACGTCATAGTGCAGGTGCTGGTTGGAGTCGCCCATGTTGGTGCCGTAGAGCACCAGCGAGTGATCCAGCAGCGTGCCGTCGCCATCGGGAGTTTTGGAGAGTTTGTCGATGTAATAGGCCAGGCACTTGACGTGATACTGGTTTAGCTTGGAATACTCGGCGATGCGGTCCGGATTCTCGGCGTGGTGCGAGCCGCCGTGGAAGCTGAGACTCGGCACGTCGCTGGCCGGATACGCGCGGCCCGTCAAATCGCGGGCGTAGAGAACGGTTGAAACGCGCGTGATGTCGGCTTTGAAGGCCAGCACCTGGAGATCGAAGTGCAGCTTCACGTGCTCGTCGAACGCTTCCGGAATTCCGGTGGGAACGGCCACGCCTTCGCTCGAAACCTCGCCGGTAGCCTTCTTGGCGATTTCCAGGCGGCGCTCGAGTTCGCGGATGTCCTGCGTGTACTCGTCCAGTTTGGCGCGGTCGTTGGCCGGCAGATCTCTCTTGAAGCGCGCCAGGCTTTGGGCGACGGAATCGAGAATACTGCGATCCTGCTCGCGGCGGGCGGCTCGTTCTTGCGGACTGCGCGCCTGCGCGTCCCCGAACAGACGTTCAAAGACCACCTGCGGGTTCAGTTCCATGGGCAGCGGCTGGGTCGGCGACGCCCACGAGATCGAATTCGTGTAAGCGCAGCTATAGCCCTCCCCACAATTGCTGGAGTTCGCGCCGGGATCCTCGATGGCTAACTGTAGCGAGGGGACCAGGGTCTCCTGCCCGATCTTCTGCGCGATGATCTGGTCGATCGTGGTGCCATCCTGGATGTCCGCGCCGGTGGTTTTCTTCGGCTTGTTGGCGCACATGAATGCAGAGGCGACCCAGTGGTCCGCGCCCGTAACACCCGGAGGCGGCTCAGCCGACTTCGACCAGAGTCCGCTCATGACGACCGTGTGGTCCTTGAACGGCTCGAGCGGCTTCAGGATGAATGGAAAATTTCCCGCTTCCAGCACCGGCTTCTCGGGGATCCAGTAGCCCGGCGCCATCCCATGGGGAACGAAGATGCCGGTAAAGCGCGTCTTTCCCGCGGCCGCTGTTTTCGCGAGCGGCGTTTGCGCTGGCATCATCGAATCCAGCAACGGCAGCGCCAGAGCGACGCCCGCTCCCCGCAGCACTGCACGGCGCGAGATGTGCTTCTTAGTTATGAACATGATGTCGACTCTCCGTTATTGCTCTATTCTATCTTCCCTGTTTTCCCAGAAGCGCCTTAGCGCGCGGCGCGTTGCTGGGTCTCTGGCGCATTCGAACTGATCTGAACCTTCTGATTCATCTGGAACGGCTGGCTCTTCACGATTCCCAGGACCAAAGAAGAAAACCGGTAATTGTTCTTCTCGGCATCGTGGACGATCGAGCGAATCAATGGCATGTCGTAATACTCCGTGCCGCGGCCGAGGCCATAGATCATGAGCTTCTCGGTCACGAGGCGGACGAACTGCGGCGAGTACCGCAGCAACGCATTCCGCAGATCCACCACTCCGTTGATTTTCGTGCCGTCCACCAACTGGCCGGCTGCATCGATCGGGCTTCCGTCGTCCGTGGTTCGCCATCCGCCGACCGCGTCGAAGTTCTCGAGCGAGAACCCGATTGGATCCATAATTTTATGGCACTGCACGCAATCCGCCCGGACGCGGTGCTGCTCCATTTGTTGCCGCATGGTCGGTTTCGCGCCGCCGTGGACGTTGCTCGCTGTCTCTTTCAGTGGCGGCACGTTGGGCGGCGGATTCGGCGGGCTGACGCCCAGAAACATCGCCATGATCGTTTTGCCGCGCACGGTTGGCGAGGTGCGATTCGGGTATGCCGTGACAGTCTCGACGCTGCCCTTACCGAGCAGGCCGCGGCGCATGTCGAACTCCGGCGGCAGCGTGATGCGGCGGAAATTACTTCCGTAGATATTCGGGATTCCGTAGTGTTTCGCCAGACGCTCGTTGACGAACGTATAGTTGCCGTCCAGCAATTCGAGCACGCTGCGATCCTCGTGCACAATGCTGTCGACAAACAATTCCGTCTCCTTGCGCATTGCCTTACGCAAATTGTCATCGAAATCCGGAAACTCGGCTGTGACCGGCGACTGCGTTTGCAGACCGCGCAGTTGCAGCCACTGGCCGGCAACGTTGATCACCAGTTGATCGGAGTGCGGGTCGGACAGCATGCGCCGCACCTGCTGTTCGAGCACGGCCGGTTCATGCAGCTTGTTTTGGCTGGCCAAGTTGAGCAACTGGTCGTCTGGAATGCTGCTCCACAGGAAGAAGGACAGACGCGACGCCAGTTCGAGATCGCTGATGCGATAGGGCTGGCCGGGCTTCACACTCTCGGGCTCGGTTTCCTTGCGGAAAATGAATTCGGGATCCACCAGGATGCGCCGCAACGCCATCTCGATGCCGGAATCGAAATTCGCATCCTTGCGGCCCTGCTGATAGAAGCTCATCAGCATATCGGTGTCGGCGGCATTTACCGGCCTGCGATAGGCGTGCCGGGCGAGCGTGCTGACGATCTGACGCGCGCAGGTGGTTTCCTGCGCCGGGCTAGCCGGCTTGCAAACAAAAATCTTGCGGCGGCTTTCCGAATCGGTAGCGCCCTTGGGATTGGTTGGGCCATCGATACTGATTTTGCCGACGTGGGGAAAGAACTTGAACCCAGGAAGACCGCCGGTTTCGATGGTGCTCCGCAGGAAGTGCTGATCGAGGTCGTTGCCGGGCGCATAGTTAGTGGCAAGGAACGTGACCACGATAGTATGCATGCCGGCTTTGGCCGGAAACTTGAAATTGAAGGTTCCGTCCGACCGGACCCGCTCTTTATCCCAGTCGAACAGCTTCAGGCGGTCGCCATCCAGGAGAAACTCGAGCTTTTCGCCCGTGATTTCGCCGAAGGGGTTGGTGTCTCCCATGTTGCCTTTGCTGATGGGAGTGATCTTGATTGCATAATCGCCATCGGCCGGAAATTCGTACTTGGCCAGCAGACCGCCGCGCGTACCGAAAGGCATGCCCTCGATGTGATAATCCTGCGAAGTGTCCTCCGGAACGCGGAATGTGGCCTGGACCGGACTATTCACATCCCCAATCGCCAGGCGGCTGATCTTTCCGGCAGCCGAAGTGTAGCCTTCCAGCAACGCCGGCGACAGCGACAGCCCGCCCGCGACGTTATCAAAACCGCGGGTAGAATCGTCGGACGGCAGATATTTCCCGGGATCGATTTCGATGCCCAGCAGGTCGTGGATCACATTGGCGTATTCGGTACGGTTCAGCCGGTGCAGACCGGGGGGCGGGAGAACGTCCACCCGATGGCGGTCCAATTCATTCTCCAGCCAGACAATCATGGACTCGCGGGTATCGACGTTGGGCCGCGGCGTTCCCGAGGGCGGCATCATGCCGGCGCGCAGTTTGCGCACCACCAGTTCCCACTTCTCGGCGTCTTTTTCCACGTTGGCCGGATCGAGTTTGTCGATGTTCAAGCCGGCCTGGGGAGCGCCTCCCGAGTGGCAGGCGAAACAGTATTGCTTGAAAAGGGCACCCTCCGCAGCGGGAGAGGCGATGGTCGCAGCACCAGCCGGTTTCGGCGCGGCGGGCGTCTGTCCGTGAAGAACGAAGGCGACCAATGTGATCGCGACAGCTCCGGCCAAGATCAATCTATTTTTCATCAATCTCCGCTTCCGATGGTTTGGGGATAATGTTGCCTGACCTTCTGAAAAGACGTCGTCAGAGGCCGCCAATGTAACCGCATCTCGCAGAAACCACAGGTACCAACTCGGAATGCTGGGGCTTTCCGACTTCCCCTGCTACACCTACACTACATTACACGCCAGTCGGGATTCGCTGTCAAACCCTATTAAGAGTCAGTGCTTTACGATATTAAGATTACTTGTGTTGTATTTTTAATGAGTTACAGGCAATATTCCTATTGGGAACCACCGGTCAGGTTGATCTTCGAGTGCGGTTTGGGAAGTTCTTTGCGCGGGAGCATCTCGGCTCGGTTTGCGGCGCTATAAACCACGCTGGCCACCACTGCGGCGGCCTGCATGAGGTCGGTGGCCTGCACGTGGTCGAGAGTATCCATGTCGGAGTGGTGGGTGACCGTTTCGTACTCGAGCGGGTCCTGTATGAATTGAAACCCTGGCAAGCCGACGTCGTCGAATGACAAGTGGTCGGTACCGCCGGTGTTCCGGATTGTCACCGTGGCGACGCCCTGGTCCCGAAACGGCGACAGCCACTGCTCGAAGAGGGGGCGCATGGCGTCATTGTTCTGCAGATACACGCCGCGAATCTTGCCGCCGCCGTTATCCACATTGAAATAGCCGGAGAGCTTGGCATGGGCGGCGCTGAGCTTCATGGTCTCGGGGTCGCCGAAGTGTTCTTTGACATAGGCTTTCGAGCCGAATAGCCCCTGCTCTTCGCCGCTCCATAACGCGATGCGTACGGTGCGATCGAGTTTCAGATTCAGCGCCTTCAGGATGCGCATTACCTCGATCATTACGGCGCTGCCGGCCGCGTTATCAGTGGCGCCGGTCCCTGAGTGCCAAGAATCCAGGTGCGCGCCGATCATGATCAGCTCCTCTTTTCTGGCGCCGCCCGGAATTTCGCCTACAAGATTGTAAGAATCCACGTTGCGATCGGAGGTCTCGGCCTGGAGATTGACGCGCAATTTTACCGGGAGCTTCTTATCCAGCAGGCGGAGGATCCGGTTATACTGCTCGCGCGACAGCACAAAAGTGGGAGGCGCGAGCGGATCCTTGGCGTCGTAAGATCCGGCGGCTTGCGCGAAGACCAGGCCGTCGCGGGAGGAGTCGCTGGTGTTTACGACCGCGAGGACGCCTTCATCGCGCCAGAATTTGACGCGGCGCGATGTGAGCTGTCGGCGCTGCTCGCCAAACCGATCGCGGACCCAAGCCGGAAGGCTCTGCACAAACCGGCGCTCTTCATTTGGATCTTCAGGAAATTTCAAATTGCTGAGATCGGATAGTTTGGCGACGGGCAGGGGAGCGACACCCAACTCGCCCAGTTCTTTATCTGTGTAGCGCGAAAACAGCGGCTGCGTACCGGGAACGACATCGCGCAACGGAGTAAGCAGCACGATTTTGCCCTTGAGCTTGCCCTTCCAGGCGCTGATGTAATTGTTCAGATCGGCTTCCTGTTTCTTGGGGTCCTGTCCCTGGCGGCCGTTTCCAAACGGCGTCAGGACCGGCTCACCAATGATTGGGCCTCGCGTGTTATCGGACCAGGCCAGAGCAGCCGCATCGAGCGCCGCATAACGCGGCTCCAGCATCTCCAGTGACGCCTGCTTCAGCGACCAACTGCGCGCAATCGGCCCCCATTTTTCAAGCCGGACGTCTTCCAGGCCATAACTCTGCAGCCGTTTGACCACCCAATCGGCAGCCTCGCGGAATTCCGGCGAGGCGGTCAGGCGGGGCCCATAAACGTCGGAGAGGTAGCCCAACGTGTCCATGACCCGCGAGTTGTCGAACGCTTCGGTTTTGATGCGTCCGACAATACCCAGATCCGGACGGTCCCCGCGGTCTTGCGCACAAAGGAGAGCAATCGCGGTCACGCCCAGAACAAGAGAACGCTTCATGGGCCGATTATACGGACCGCCAAAGCCGGCGGCAATGGGCGCGATAGTTAATCGCCGGGAACGCAGTTAGTTCCCTAAAGATGCAATAGACAACGATCCGGTTTGACGCAATTCTGAAGCTGGGGTCGGCAGATGATTAAACGAGTAAACACACCGGCGTTCTGGACCATTCTGCTGCTGTGCAGTGCGGCGGTCTCCCAAATGCAAAACCTGGCTCCCAACGAGACATTTGCTGCCGCGAAGGTGTCGGCCGAAGAAGCGCGGGAGATCCTCGCCGGTGTAGGTCCGTCGGCCTTCGACACGCCGGAATCCTGGGAGAAGGAACTCCGTGTGCGGCGAGTCGATCTTGGGGCTAGTCGCGGTCTCGTTGTGCGGGGCAATGATCTATTGTGCGGCGCTACCGGCAATTGCCAGACTTGGGTCTTCCGCAACGTGAATAATCGGTGGATGTCGCTGTTTGACCAAGCCCCTCTAGCGGAGAGCTTTCAGCTGGGGCCTGCCGTGACACGAGGCATCAAAGATCTTACGATCTCCGCCAATTGGAGTGCTGCCCGCAGCCAACGTACTACTTACCAGTTTGACGGCAAAGTGTATCGCGCAAAGTAGGCGGTGACACCCGCCTAGTCGCCGGGGACGCGCTCAGGCCTCGCGCCGAAGGTCCAACCCAGGTTGGCGAGAGCGGCGGCGATACGATGCCGCCTGGTCTTGGCGAGGGATATTCCCAGCATCAGCAGGACCACTGCCAGCACGGCAACCAGCGTTTGCGCCAGCGTCAGATTGTTTTTGAAAAACCACAGCCAGCGGCCATAGACCAGTTCCACATGCACCCAGTAAACCAGCAGCGAGGTGGTGCCGAACTGGCGGACCCAACTCCAGCTTCCGGCCGGCACGCAACGAGTCCATAGAAAGGCGAACGCGACCAGCAAGAGAGTGACGCCCTGCTTGATGAACACCTGAGCCGGGCTGTTCAGCCAGAAGTCGGATTGCGCATAGATCGAAAACGGCAGATTTGCAAAATACTGGCACGTGACGATCAGCGCGCCACCCAATAAAGCAGCCCACTGCATCACTCGTTCGGAAGATTCGGAGGGAATGGCGCGGATCACGCTTCCGGCGCTGATTCCAAATGCCAGATACGCCGCCCACGGGAAAAATCCGAACGAATTGTAATCGGGCACGATGTAGCTGCGAACGAGGGCAGGCGCCCACGACCAGTTCATCTGAGTGACCCACGGCGAGACGAACGCGATGACAATACCGAGCACGGCGCATAAGCGTGCGCGCTCCGACGTCCGGAAAATCGCCATTACCGACAGCACCGCCACTGAGAAGCCCATGGCATTGAGAATGTCGACGCGCAGCAGATCGGTCCACGGGGCGGGCCAGCCGGAGATCCACATTTGCAGACGAAACGCGCAGGCGAGGAGGAACAAATATCCGGCGCGCCGCAAGGCCGCAAAAAACCGAGCCTCGGCGCGCAGGCCTTTGCGCTCGGTGCTGTCCATCAAGAACGCCAGCGTGACACCCGTCAGGAAAAGGAAGATTGCCGGCGGCATGCCACCCACAAACTGCGACATCATAAAAGTGCCGCCGGTCCGCAATTCCGGCTTCAGGAACGAGTGGAACACGTGTCCCTGCAGCATGATAACCGCGCCCAATCCGCGCAGCCAATCGAGATAGAGCAGCCTGTCGGCGCTGGTTTTCGTCGGCATTATTCGACTTACTTGAGGGGGTGCTCTCGCGTAACCCCTTTCGGCAGATTCAGCTTGACAGCCGAATCGGGAAGATTGGGGTTGAGCATGATATGGCTGTACGTGGCAAGGTTATAATTTCCGCCGGAACTGTAGAATTTCTGCTGCACGGGTACGCCCATGACATCGGAAATCCATAGGTCCACTTTAGGTAGATGCACCAGCAACTCTTTCGATTTCGGAATTAGCTCCAAACGGGTAGTTTTTTCATCACCGATGGTTTCGAGTCCGCCCAAAGAGATGGTGTACTCGGCTTGAAGCTCCTTGGAACTCGTGCCGAAACCCAACAGAAGGAACTGATCCGCCAGCGACTTGTATTTCCCGGCGTCGTATTCCTGCACGGTCTGCTCCTGGGGCAAGTACTCTTCCAGTTTGTGACCGTCAAAAGCATAAGCCTTGGCCGCCGGTTGTTTAATATCGAACAGAACGTGCAGATCGTGCTTGACGCGTTTCATACGGAAGGCGCCGGTTTCGACTGTATCTTCGTTCAGGAGAGCCATATGGTTCAGCCGGCGCAGATCAGCGCTGACACCGGTAAATCCCGCGGCGGCGTGATCAATTTTCGCGAATGCGGCCTCCAGCGGACCAGCCGCAACATACGGGATTGTAGCCGCCATTACGCCAATCAGTAACAGAAAGCGCCGGGTAAAGCAGATCATGGCCGGGCAAACGCCATATAGCCTTGCAAGCCACCTTCCGAATCGAGCACGGGTTCGACGCGCGTGACCTCGAGCCGGGGGTTCGCCGCGCGGAGCCGCAGCATCTTAGTCAAACGATTGGTCCTTTGATTCTCAGGCACTCCGGCCAGGAGTTCGGTGTTCACGAAGAAAACGGAGCTGCCTTTTTCAGCGGGAATAGGTGCAATGCTGCTGGCGGTGGGAATCCGAGGCTGATCGCGGAACCAACCCCTCGGAGTGAAGAAGATGAAGGCGAGGATGATCCCAACCATCACGTCGTACTGCCAACTCGTCCGCTTATAGTCCCAGAGGATGAAGCGCTTCAGCATGCGTCCCTCATTTTAGCAAGCCACCGGACGGAGACGGCTGCCTTCATAAAACCACAACTGGATGGTAGACATGCGGCAGCACCGCTTCTCCAATCGCGACCAGCTCGCCCTGGCGGTTCAGGGCCTTCACGTGGTGCGCGCCGGGTTGCGGGCGAAACGCGGAAGCGGCGAAATTCCGGCCATTGCGGATCTGCGTCACAGTCAAATCGTCGACGAACACCTCCGGAAAGCCGGGCAGCAGATCCGCCGCCGGGACAAAAGCGTCGAGAAGGCGCTCTTCAGCGGCAAGCGATTCGAGCTGGGGCAAAGTGCGCGCCCGGGCAATCTCAAACTCGGCGCTTGCGATACGCCGCAATTCCTGTAGATGGGCTCCGCAGCCCATCGCCACGCCCAACTCGTGCGCGATGGATCGCAGGTAGGTGCCGCCGGAGCAGTGAGCGCGTAAGTGTGCATCGGAGCCGTCGATTGCCAGCAGAGTCAAAGAATAGACCTCGACGGGAACCGGTTCGAGTTCCACGGCGATCGCTTTACGCGCCAGTTCGTAGGCCCGCCGTCCGCCGATTTTCTTGGCGGACACAGGGGGCGGCGTTTGCAAAAACGCCCCGCGGAATTTCTCCAAACAAGGCTCCAACTCAGCGGCGTCCAGTGAGGCGTCGCGTTTTTCGCTGGTGGGGTTTCCCGCGCGGTCATAGGTGTCGGTGGACCATCCGAATCGCACCACGCCTTCATAGATTTTGTCGCTGCGTATGTAGAACTGCGCCAGACGCGTGGCGCGGCCGATCACTAAAGGCAGGACACCGGTGGCGATGGGATCGAGCGTGCCAAGGTGTCCGACCCGCCGCGTGCGGGCAATGCCACGCATCCTGGCGACGACGTCATGAGAAGTCCAGTCCTCCGGTTTATCGACGACGACGACGCCGTTCCATGCTGTTTGTGCGTAAACGCACTCCGATGTTGTCATTTCTGGGCGCGGAACGAGGACACCGATTATGCTAACAAGTTCGCCAGAGCTTCGTGGGCCAGCTTGCCGCCAGCTTCTAGGCCCTGTAATATGATTAAGTTAGAGGCCAGATAGCGAGCGGCATGACTTCCGTTGGCGAGACTTTGCGTCGCGCGCGGCTGCAGCGAAATATCGAGCTGAACCGCATTGCCGACGAACTGAAGATCTCTGCCAGCATGCTCAAAGCGATCGAGGAAGAGCGTTTCGATAAGCTTCCGGGAGGCGTGTTTGCGCGCAGTTTTGTGCGCCAATACGCGCGATTTCTAGAACTGGATGAAGACGAAATTGTAGACGGACTGAAGCACGTACTGCAGCCGGCGCCGGAAAATCCGCATGAGAGGCATCTTCCGGAAACGGAAATTCCGCTGCCGCGGATGTCAGGGTGGCAAGCTGTGAGTGATCAAGGGATCCGCTGGTCATCCTCGGTGGGAGCGCTGGCGGTAATGGTGATTGTGATGCTGGCGTGCGCCGGGGCGTATGCCTGGTGGCAACGCGCGCGGCATCCGGCCTCCGCGCGGGTGAAAGCGCCGGTCGCGGCACAATCTACGAAAACCGAAGCCGCGCAAACCGTGCAGCCAGCGCCGCCTCCTGCCGTGCCAGATCCTTCGGCCAACCCGACTCCAACCGCTGCCGTAGATCCCGCGCCCTCAGACAAGAAGGAGTCGTTCGGCCCCGCTCCGGCCGCCGTTCCAGTGCCAGCGACGCGCCCGGAAATTCCGGCGGCCGAGCCCAATCCCAATGCCGCCGTGCGAGTGGAAGTCGTCGCGCAGGAGTCCTCCTGGATTTCGGCGCGCGCGGATGGACAATATTCGTTTTCCGGAGTGCTCGAAGCGAATCAGACGCACACCTTCGCAGCCAACCGGAATGTGTTGTTGAAGCTCGGGAATGCGGGCGGTGTGGAAATCCGTTTGAATGGAAAATCGATCGGAACGCCAGGCGCAAAGGGCGCGGTGCGAACGATTCAACTCACTTCCGGCGGCTTCCAGATGGTGCCGCCCGAGGCGCCCAAACCCGCGTCTCCCGCCGAACCTCTCAACCCTCTGTGATGCCGCCGCAGCGCGCGTTGCCGCTTACGCTCGAGCAGCAGGAGTTCGCGGCGGCGCCGGTTCTTGACGCCCTCATCCACTTTGCGCCAGAACTTACGGAAGTAGCTGCCCGCCGAGAGCAGCGCGAAGAAGACCACTGTCCACATGAGGATCATACCCGGCAGGCGCAGCACGGGGTTACCGATACTGAGCATCATGCAGGAGATGGCCACAACCTGGGAGAGCATCTTCGTTTTGCCGAGGTCGTTCGCCTGGATCGTGTAGCCCTCGGCGGCGGCAATACTCCGCAGTCCCGAAACGGCAAACTCGCGGGCGACGATGAGGATCGCCATCCAGCCGGGTAGGACGCGCACTTGAACCAGCGAGATGAGGGCCGCCGAAACCAGCAATTTATCGGCAATTGGGTCGAGCAGGGTGCCGATCGTGGTGACCTGACGCCAGCGCCGGGCGAGATAGCCATCCAATAAGTCGGTCGCGGCAGCCGCCAGAAAAATCGCCAGCGCCAGCCACTCCTTAGTGACGACAAAGCCGGAAATTTCGAAGGACACATTCTCCTGTACCAACGCCGCTACCAGCAGCGGGACAAAGAAGATGCGGAGAATGGTCAGCGTGTTCGGAAGATTCATCCCCACCCCAACTATAATGCGGAGCGCGTGCCCGCAACAAGCGGGTGATTATCAGATCTGACCGGCTCGGTCAAGAATGCGTCTGTCCCCATTTTCCCCAGAACAACGAGGCCAGGGTGATGGTGACAACCTGCACGCTAATGATCAGCGCAACGCACGCGGGCCAACCGCCAGCGCTCCAGAAGTAACCGGGAATCGCCGAGCCGGCGCTGCCGCCGATGTAATAGAAGAGGACATAGAGTCCAACGGCTGCCGCGCGAGCTTCCGAGGCCACGGTTCCGATATAGCTGTTGGAAGCTGCCTGCGCGACGAACACGGCCGAGCAGCAGAGTGCCAGACCGATCATGATGACTGGAATCGATGGAATCAACGTCAGCAGCATTCCTCCGATCGCGCCAATATACGCCACGATGAGGGTGATGCGATGGCCGACACGGTCAATCCAGCGTCCGGCAAAAGGTGTGACCACCGCACCGGCGAGATAGACAACGAACAGCATTCCTAACTGCGCGGGGCTCAACCGGTAGGGCGGCGCCGCCAGGTAGAAGTTCACATAAGTGAAAGTCGCCAGCATCGAAAACAGCACGCAGAAGCCGACCGCGTAGGTTGCGAGGAGGCGCGGGTTCTTCAGATGACGGCCCATGGCCCGGATCGTCGAAGCCGTGCTGGATGCCCGCGCGAAACGACGGCCGGGCGGTAGCCACGCCCAGACCGCCAGCGCTCCGGCGATGCCGATGAGCCCGAGGGTCACGAAGGACACGTGCCACGAAAAGCGGGCTGCAATGAATCCCGCCACGATGCGGCCGCTGAAACCTCCCACTACGGTACCGGAGACATACGCGCCCATGGCCCGGCCGACTCCCTGTTCCCACTCCTCGTTGATATATGCGGGCACAACAACCGCAATGCCGGGAGTAAAAACGCCTTGCCAGAACCGCCAGAAGATGAGTCCGCTGAGAGTGGTCGAGTTTGCCAGGAACAGGGACGGCACCGCAAGGAGGAGAGCCGCCGGTACGATCACCTGTCTGCGGCCCGTGTGATCGGCGAGGATACCGGCGAAGGCGGCCGCCAGAGCTACGCCCAGTGTGGACGCCGTCAGCAGCAGACTGATTCCCGTGACGGAGGTGTGAAACTCCGTCGCCAGAATCGGCAGCAGCGGCTGCGGCGCATAGAGCGTCAGGAACGCACAAAACCCCGCGACGGCGATGGCGGCGGTACGGCGCGCGGAATGGATGGTCGGGGAGACGGTCAAAGGTCCGGACAATATTGCCAGGACCCTCGATTATATGTCAGGGGCGCTTGCTCCGCCGCCAGAAGCAAAGCTGCGCGAGGGGATGCCACCGGTGATTGCCCGATAACAATTCCAGGCCTGCAACGTGCTGCGACCCGGTGCTGAACGTATAGAGCACCGCACCGACAAAGAACTCCTCGCCCCATTGCACGCACACCTGAGCGCCCTTGGGAAACTGCAGGATGGACGCAACGCGAAGACCGGAGCGCGACGCATTGATGATGTGGCAAGGCGCCTGCCGGGTGGGATCGCCCAGGATGGAGACGGTGCCAGACCGCTCCGATCGATAGCGCGTTTCACGCCTGGTCTCCAGGTTTTCGGCCGCGAGGGAGTGGTCCGATTGTTCAGATTCCCCAAACGCGTTAGAACGGCCCGGATTTCTAAGGACGGTTAGTAAACCTGCGCCCGCTGCTAATGCACTGTAAATTGAAGCGTACATGGGTTTGCCTTCCTAAACGTGTTGTTGGGGAAGTTCAACGGAGCCATCATGAGCGTGCCGCGCCGGCATACGGATCGGCGCTCCCGCCTGCTCCGCCCGCGGAGCGATGATCTTGCTATCAAATGCGCGGTGGAGCTTCTCAAGCAGAGCTTCGCGGCGGCGTGCGGTTTCGGGATCGTGGTGCCCGTCTTCGCCATTGCCCAACGAGTACACCGCCATGATCATGTCGAAGAGTTGCTGTTCGCTAACGTTTAATCGAATCATACGAGACTTCTCCTGTAGCTCTAAAATCGGACGGGCCGCCCGTGAACATCCAGGTGGCATCGAATGTGTCAGCCGCCTGCGGATCGACCGGCGGTTTTCGAATGGGAACTTCTCTGCGCCGCGCAACGCCATGGCCGGATAGAGCGAGATCGTGGCGGGTCTTTGCCCCGGTCTTCCAGAAAATCCGGTTCATGTAGACTTTCACGCTGCCCTCGGTCGTGTGCAGAGCCTCCGCGATTTCACGATTGCGGCGGCCTTCCATTACCAACGCGACCACTTGTTGTTCCCGCGGCGTCAGACCGGGCGCCGGGGAGCCGCTGGGTTGCAGGTCGCCATCGAATCGAAACTGGCGCTCGCCCTGCCAAACCCGAATCAGTGTCTGAGCTGAGTCGCCAACCGCGAGCCGGACGGATACGAGGCCGTGGACCCCGCTCTGCATAGCCGCCTGAACGAAGGGGGGCGTGACCCGGCTGCACCAGACGACGAAGCGCGAGTGGGGGCTCTCGAGGCACAAACCGGTTAACGCTTCCCAGGGAATTCCCGCCTCGGAATCGATCACAACTAGCGCGGCGACTTCCGGCTCGAGCCGGCCGGGTAATTCCTCGGGGCGCAGGACGATCAGGTCTGCGCTCCAATCCGCCTGATTGAGCAGTTCCCGGAAGTTCAGGGATAGCAGCGGCCGCTCGGTGACAAGCAGAGTTTTTTCGGGCTGGTCAATCATCCGCGACCTCCGCCGGAATGAGTCAGGTCTCGAGCGCTTGTCAACGCTCCCCATGTCGCCGATTGAACATCGCAGCCCGGCGCGGGCGCGGCTGACCGCAGGATCGAACCCGCCGCTATCAGTAGGGCCAGCGTTAGAATCTCGAACGTGTATCGCATACGCATGCCGCCGATACTAATGCACGGCAATCGCCAGGCCAAGGAAGTTATAACCCATTTGGATACAACCGCGGGTTGGCGCTGGCTAAGACAGGGTGTCATAAGGGGCTTGAGCATGATGACAAGTTGTCAGGCCGGCAGCGCCAGACGGGAAAGCACGGCAGGCGCCTTCGGAATTGCCGCCAGCAGCGCCTGCGTATACGGGTGCCGCGGGCGGCTGAAGATCTCTTCAGACGAATTGGTTTCCACGATCTGCCCCTGCCGCAGAATGGCAATGCGGTGGCAGAACGAAGCGACCGAAAGCAGATCATGGGAAATATAGAGGACGGCCATTCCCATCTGTCGATTCAGCCGCGAGAACAGGTTCAGGATTTCGGACTGTGTCACGGCGTCAAGCGCGCTGGTTGGTTCATCGGCGATTAATAACGCCGGGCGATGCAGGATTGCCATGGCAATCAAGACGCGCTGCGCCTGCCCGACGCTCAGTTCGGAAGGATAACGATCGAGGAACGATTTCTCGGGAGGCAGGTTGACCGCATCGAGCGCCTCCAGCAAATCCGGACTGCCATCCTGATGAGCGCGCCAGGACTCGAGCATCTGCCGGCCAATCCGCATGGCGGGGTTCAGCGCGGAGAGCGGGCTTTGCAGCACGAGAGCGATCTCGCGGCCGCGCACGGCTCGCATCTGGCGCTGCGAGAGCGCGAGCAGATTGCGCCCGCGAAAGCACAGATCGCCTGTTGCCTGGCCGCCGCGGAATTCCAGCAGCCTCAACAGAGCGAGGGCCAGAGTGCTTTTTCCTGATCCGCTCTCTCCCACGAGCCCGACAATCTCGCCTGTCTCGATTTCCATTTCGAGGTTCGTCAAGACGCTGGGGCGGCCCGGATAGCCGGCGGAAAACCGCGCGGAGAGCAGATTAGATCGTGATGTCATTTTGCGCTCCGCGCCACTTGCGAGGATTTGCGCAAGAACTCCACGTTCCAATATGCCTGCGGCGCGACCGCCGCCGGCGCCGTGTTTTGCAATTGCGGCGAGAATGCCATTAACGAATTTTTATTGACCAGGTACAGAAACGGTTCCTGCTCCCAGGCGATCTGCTGCACGCGATCGAACAGCCGCTTGCGCGCCTCCGGTTTGGTCTCGGCGGCTTGACGTTCCATGAGCCGGTCGATCTCGGCCTCCCACGGAGTCGCGGGCGCTTTCTGGCTGGCGTTCCACTGATGATTGGCGCCGGAGCTTAGCCAGACGTTCATCTGCCCGCCGGGATCGAGGTCCACGTTCGTGAGACCGAGCAGACAGGCTTCATACTGCAGGCTCTGCGTCATGCGTTCGATCAGGGAGGGGAAGTCGAGCGTCACCACGTTGACGCGGATTCCGAGGGCCGTCAGATCCTGCTGGATCATGGCGGCCATCCGTTCGCGCGGGCGATTCCCGGCGTTGGTCATGATGGAGAACTCGACCGGATGTCCATCGCGGCCGTAGAGTTGGCCGTCGCGGCGGTGGAAGCCGGCCTGGTCGAGGCGGCGGATCGCGGAAGCCACGTCAAACGGGTGTGGTTGAAGCGCGGCGTTGAACCAGAATTTATTGGCAGGAGAAATCGGACCGGCCGCGGGCTGCGCATGGCCTCTGAAGACAATGCGCGCGAGGTCTTTGCGATTGACGGCTTCCGAGACCGCCCGGCGGAATTGCTGTGAAGTAAACCACGCCTTCTTGTAGGAGGGCAGGGGGGCCGCGGGCGCCTGATTGAACCACATCATTTCCGATTCCAGCGAAGCGCCGGCATCGGAAACGGCCGCCGGAAGATCGCGGCCCAACTGATCGAACACGTCGGGATCGAGAGAGCTGATCAAATCGAGCTCCCCACGCCGGAAACGAACCAGCTCCATCTCACGGTTCTGTTGGATCAGCAGATGGATGCGATCGACATAAGGAAGTCTCCTGCCGGCGCCATCGGTCTTCCAGTAGTTCGGATTGCGGGACAGCAACAGTTCGACGCCCGGTCTATATTCGGCCACCTGGAAGGGGCCCAGCACCGCGGCCAGTTTCTTCGGAGAATGCGCGGACATCATGGGGATGCCGTCGAACAGCCGCTCGATGCCGGAGACCGGCGCGCCGAACGTGATGGAAACCGTATCGGTGGATGAGGCGACAACCAGCGGCGGCTCGGCGCTCGAACGGAATGGATCGGCGGCAGCCAAATGCGTTTTTGGATCCAGAAGCCGGTTCATGGTGTACGCGACATCTTCGGCTGAGAATGGTGTGCCATCTGAAAATGCAACACCGTGCCGCACGTGAAAGGTAATGCGGCGGCCCTGCTGGTCGATCTTCCAGGAGGTCGCCAGTTCGGGGATGAACTGCTGCGTGATTCGATTCACCCTGATCAGCACGCCCCCGGTAAGATAGCTGACTGCTTCGGAATCGGAGTCCTGCACCAGAAGCGGATCGAAGGTCTTCGGATCGGAGCGCAGGCAGAACCGTAGTTCACCTCCGAATTGAGCCCAGGATACACTCACGAATGCGAGGAGAACCAGGGGCAGGCAGCGTCGCGTCATATCGGTGTCTTCCTACAGCCAATATCCGGCCAATCGGGAACCGCGACAAGAGTTAGCGAATACCAGCGACGTACTGAGGGGACCGGGTACGCAAAAGCCGATGGTGAACATTACTCTGTTCACCATCGGCAGTATTACAACGTTAATTCGAATGTGTAAATGAAGAGGTTACTGCTCGCCGATACCGGTTGTGTCTCCCCAGACCGCGGAATCACCCCACACCGCGGAGCTGCCCCAGACCGCGGAACTGCCCCATACCGCGGAGTCACCCCAGACTGCCGAGCTGCCCCACACGGCAGAGTCGCCCCATACTGCCGAGCTGCCCCAGACCGCGGAACTGCCCCAGACCGCCGAAGTGCCCGCCGGCTGAAGCACGGTCGAGCCCCAGACCGCCGAGGTCGACAGCGAAGGGGTGGTCCACCAGGCGGAAGACATGTTCGGAACGGTGTAAGCCGTCTGTGTCGTGCTGTTATAACTCACCTGAGGCGACAATGCCGGATAGGAAACCGTATCGGTATCTTTCAAGGCATTCGCAATGTTCAGATATCCCGCGCCGATCGTAAAGATATCGTAGAAATCAGTGTAAGTGGCACCTGTATTGGGGTCTGTAGCGGTACTGGAAACGGGAAAAGTTTTGCCGGCCGACTTCATGAGCCGCGCTTTGACGGTGTCGGGCGTCAATCCCGGGTACCGCTGCAGCATCAAGGCAACTGTGCCGGAGACAACCGGAGTTGCCATACTGGTCCCGCTGAGAGTCATGTAATACGGACCACCGGAAACACTCGCGGTGGTGTATGCCGAGGCAGGCACGACGTTGCCCGGGTATTGTGATTGAAGCGTCGAGCCCGGAGCCAACAGGGAGTCCACCAGGTTGCCCGGAGCCACAATATCCGGCTTGATGGTCTGGTCGATAAACGTGGGGCCGCGGGAGCTGTAGCTGGCGATCTGATCGTCCGTGTTGGTGTAGGTGAACATTGTCTTCATGGCCCCCACCGTAATCACATGGGGATTGTTGCCGGGCGCAAGAATCGTCGCGTAGCCGTTTCTGCCGAGGTTCCCGGCCGCTACTACGACAACGATGCCGTTCTTCCAGGCCGCGTCCACAGCCTTGCACAGCGGGTCGCGCGTGCAGCTCTCGTAAATCGGCCGGCCCAGTGACAGGTTAATAACCCGGATATTGTACTTGCTCTTCAGCGAAATCGCCTGCTGGATGGCTGCAATCACGGCGCTGTCGGTGCTCATTCCGTTCGCGTCGAGCACACGAAGATCGATGAGATTCGCATTGGGTGCAATTCCCTTGAACGTGCGGAACGAACCAGGATTATCGGATGAGTTCCCGTTTCCTGCCGCGATGCCGGCGACATGGGTACCGTGCCCATAATCATCGAATAGCGTCCCCTTCACAAAGCTCTGGCGGTACACGATGCGCGATCCGGTCGAATACGGCCGGGTTAAATCCGCGTGAGGATAAATGCCGCTATCAATGATGGCGATCCCAATGCCCGACCCGTCCAAGCCTGAGGTCCAGGCGTAGCTGGCCCCGACCGCCGCATCGGAATAGTCGAGCATCGGACGCACCGGCCGGTCCAGCGAAATGTAATCGACGTTCGACTGGTTCGACGTGTTAATGACATCTCCGATACTCATCGTCGCGGCCACGCCGTTAATCACGCCCAGCAACAAATTAACGACACCGCCAACCAGTTTGATTACAGGGCACAGAAGCACGCCCAGCAAGCCGGTCGAGCAGGAGGTCGACGTCTGCGAATTGTATTGGACGATCACGTTGACCTGGGTCGAAGTATTATTGAGCAGCGGCAGCAGGTCCGGAGAGATTTTCGAGTTATCCGCAAAGGCCGATCCAACGCTAAATAAAGCAAGCCACAAGATAGCGCAGCGGGCAATCTGAGAGGAGCACTTAGTCATTACGCGAATCATACGCAGCACATAAAGCAAATAGGTGTCCAAAAATACAACACAGGTAAATTGGCTGATATTACAGGGATTACGAGATTTGGAGGAGGTTGGCGCGCCCTTTAGGGCTGTCATGTTGTCCGAGGTGAACGACAGCTTGTCCGATCAGGCGCTTTTGCGTTCAAAAACCATCGCGGCGCCCGGCTCGAGTGAGCCAGACGCCGCGAAGACTGCTTGCGGATTATAGGTTTGGAGAGGGATTACGAACCCCAAACTGCTGAGTCAGTCCGCCAGATATGGAGCCGGTAGGAAACATGCACCAGCCCCATGACGGGCAGCACGAGAAGCGAAGGCTGCCAGCCGGCAACCCGGCAGGTTTCGATCATCAAACCTGCAGCGGCGGCGCCGACCAGATGGTAGGGACAGGACCAGAAGTAGCAGCCCTGTAACATGCTCCGCAGAGGCTTATGTTCGACCAGGCAGAGCACGGTGGCCACCATGAAGGTATTGACTGTGTAGAGAACCAGAGTAGCGGCAACCAGCAAACCAACCAGCGAATCGGAGGTCCACGCCGCCAGCGCGCCGTGGCACATCACATACGCGGCGCCCGTGCTCAACGCCAGGCATGCTGCATTGAACAGGGTCCGCGTAGCCGTCGGACTCTTCTTCGTTTTCCATACAGATTGGACAATGCCGGCCACGGCGCTCAGGAAGATTGCCTCCGAGAGGCTAAGCTGAGCGATCGTGACGAGCATGACCACGAAGTTCACCGAGATGGTTCCCCGAAGACCCGGCAGCCGCACCTTGAACATCGAAGCGACTACTGTCAGCGCGAGGAAACCGGCGAAGCGGAGCACGTCGGCGGAGTGCCATTCGATCCCGGCCGAACCGAACAGGACCAGGCCGGCGGCAATTACACCGAAGACGTACATCTTCGCGGCGGCCGGCAAGCTTTCGTCCCGGCTTACCTTTTCGACTACCGGACGAGACTTCACCAGACCCACGAAGAAGTGAACCAGGTAGAGAAGCGGCAGAAGCAGCAGCCACCCTTCGCTTGGAATCACATGGTTCGAAGTGGGAACCAGACCAACCAGCGCGGCGCCAATCAGGAAATACGGGAATGACCAGACATACCAGTCGCTGGAGACGGCCGCGAGCGGACGTCCTTCCAGCAGCGCCAGGACGCCGGAAACCAGCACGGTGTTGACCAGGAAGTAAAGGAACGCGATCAGCGCCATGGCCGCGGGCCGGTACAAGTCGCTACCTGAGGAAAGCACCACGCGTCCAATCAGGAAACACAGACCGGTACTGATGGCGAGGTTTGCCATATTAAACAGAACCTGCACCGGAGTCGGACGCGTCTTGGTGTTGCAGACCGATTGAACCAGCGCGCCGGCGCAACCGGCGATCAGGACCTCGGCGAGCGAGTAACGGCCGACGCCGTACAACAAAAATAGAAAACTAAGCGAGTAAGTCCGTGTCAGGCCGGGTAGCCGCAGCTTCAGCGAAGAGGCAAGCGTCGCCAGAGCCAGATACAAGAACCAGCCTGAACCATTTCGCGGTGACCACGAGGCTAAGGAGCCAGCGAGCAGGGCTGTTCCTACCGCAATCACGCCGTAGATGTAAAGTTTGGCAGATTTTGGCATGTAAGTATCCCTATATTTCGTTTCAGGAATCAGCTATTGATCGCTGTCATTGTCGGATAAAGCTTGGGGCGGCGCTAGACTGAGCATCGAGTCGCCCCAAACCGTCATGTCGACGGTTCCAAAAACACTGTCGCCCCAGGTAATGGAATATCCGAGAGCGTCAGTGCCACTGAGGACGTTGACTCCCCATACCAAACTATCGCCCCATACTGTCATATCGATCGTTCCCCAAACACCGGGCCCGCCTCGCTGGATGGTCACATGGCCGGTCACAGGATTGAGGACCGCGGTTGGCGACAGCGCCGAGGTATAGACCAGGTCATGGTTCGTTAAGGCTGCATTGACATCCAGGTACCCGGCTCCCACCGTGAAAATGTCGGACTGGTTGGAGAAAGACAAGTGCGTCCACATATCGAAGGCGGCACTGAAGAGCGGCAACATCTTATTCGCCGTTTTCATCAGTCTGGCCTTCACCTGATCCGGTGTGATGGATGGATTCTGCTGAATAAGCAAAGCAGCCGCGCCCGCCACAACGGGAGTCGCCATGCTGGTTCCGCTTAGCAGAAGGTAATTCGTCGAGTTGCCGGACACAAGGCCGGTTTCGTAGTAGTTGTTTGGAACCAGTGTCTGCGGGTACAGGGTCGGAATCGTGGAACCCGGAGACATAACGGAAACGATATTATTGCCCGGAGCCACCAGATCGGGCTTCACGATATGATCCAACAGCGTTGGGCCTTTCGAGCTGTAGCTCGCGACAATATCATCCCACCGCCACGTTGTGCCTTTCGTATTCATCGCGCCCACCGTGATTACGTACGGATCATTGCCCGGCGCGATGATAGTTCCGTATCCGTTATTGCCGTAGGTGTTCGAGCGGCCCGCATTGCCCGCCGCCGTCACCACGACGATTCCGGCCTGCCAGGCGGCTTCGACTGCCTGGCACAGCGGATCCAGTTTGTAGCTTTCAAATATCGGACGGCCCAACGACAGATTAATCACGCGGATGTTGTATGCGCTCTTTAACTGGATGGCCCGCTGGATGGCGGCGATGACATTCGAGTCATACCCCATGCCGTTCGCGTCCAGTACGCGTAGGTTAATCAGAGTGACATTGGGAGCGACACCTTTGAACGTACGGGAAAAGCCCGCACCGCTGGAATCGTTTCCGCCGGAACCGACGATACCTGCCACGTGAGTACCATGGCCATATTGGTCGGCAGCCGAGCCCGTACCCGTGAAATCTTCGCTGTAGACGACTCGAGACTGCCCGTTCGCGCCCTTGAAATCATTGTCTTGGGCATAAATGCCGCTATCAATGATGGCGACGCCCACGCCAGTCCCGGTCCAGCCGTAATTCCAGGCGATATTCGCGGCCACCGTGGCGTCCGTAATATCCAGCGACCTCTGGACAGACCGCACCGGCGCAATATATGCCACCGAAGGCAGTCCCGAAATCATGGGGATCGCCCAAGCCGGCACCTTTAGATGAAATGCGCCAATGCTACTGAGGTTGTGCTTATCCTGGCCGAGCGCGTTCTCGTTCTGCTCCGCCTGCTGATCGGACGGATCCTGAAATCTCTTGAGCTGGCTGACGTCGCCCTGGCCGAATCCCTTCTTGAATTGCACAATCACGTCGACTAAGCCGCCGGACGTGTGGTTGGGAATATCCCAGGATTGCTTCGGGTTTCCATTACTGTTCTGGTTGCCTTGGTTTTTGTTGCCATTCCCTGTGGGCGTTTGCGCAAACCCGAGGCTGGCGGCCGCGACGATAACCAGGATTCTCATGAAGCCTTTCATCATGTTCTCCACTCTGGACACTGGAACATTCACTGCGAGTGTCGGCCGGTTTAAGGCAGGCGGTATTCCAAATCTAAATCACTGAAAACAAATCGTACTGCCCCCCGTCTAGTACCTGACAGGATGGCAGCAGCGGCCTGGCTCAGATGACAATCTGTCAGGCGTGTCCGGAAGGGCAAAGCAGCAGGCAAGAAGGGACGTGCGGCGGCACGGCGTTTGAGGAATGGGCCAGCTTCAGATATGCAGCCGGCCTTTGGGACTCATCAGCCGGAAGCAACAAACGGATAACGCTATCGCGGCCACGGGAGCGAATGCTTCGGGGCGCACGAACAGCGGATTCTGGAGCTCGCGCAGGAGGCTACCCCAGGTGGGGAAGGGTTCACCCGCGCTCAGCCCCAGGAAGCCCAGATTGGCTTCCGTCAGGATGAAGACCGGAATCGCGGTCCAGAACTGAGCCAGCAGGATAGGGCGCAAGTTCGGCAATACCTGTCGCAAAAGGATGCGGATCTCGGATAATCCCTCGGCGCGCGCCTGCAGTACGAATTCCGAATCGCGAAAACTGCGGACGCCCGCGCGCACCACGCGCGCCGGAGAGGCCCAGCCCAGCAGGGCCAGCAAAAGGTACGTCACCACAAGCGAAGTGACCGGGGAGGCGTTAAGGGGCAGCAGGGCGCGGGCCGCCAGCAAGAGAAATAGCCAGGGCAGGGACAACATCAGATCGATTGCCCGGACCAAACTGCGGTCCAGCCAACCTCCCCAATAACCGGCAAGACCTCCGGCCAGTATCGCCAGCAGCAGCGACCCAAGAGAAGCGGCAGCCGCAAATAGCAGCGAAAAACGGCTTGCATAGAGAAGCCGCGCCAGGCGATCGCGGCCCAACTCGTCAGTTCCCAGCGGAAAGCGAACAGAAGGCGAAGTGTCGGTGAACTCCCGGTTTTGGGCCGAGTATGAGAGTTTCGGAAACACCGTCGCTCCGAAAGAGCTTGCCAGCAAAACGGCAAGGAACACGCCCGCAATAACGCGCTTCACGCCCGTCCTTTCAGCCCGACGCCGGCCCAATCAGAAACCGCGTTGCACGCCTGGGTCAAAAGAGTGATGAGCATGGTCAGGCTGACCAGAACCGGCAGATCCCGCGCCAGAGCCGCCTTCCATGCCAGTTGACCGATGCCGGGGAGATCGCAAAGGGTCTCCACCGGAATGGCCGCGCCAAACGCCATGCTGGCTGAGACGCCCGCCAACGCGAGCAACTGCGGCGCACAGACCGGAAGCACATGGCAAACCAGGATGCGGACGGGCCCCACGCCCTTGGCCATCGCGGTAATGATGTGGAGCCGCGAGTACGCGTCCGCCAGAAAATTGCGGAGATAGTCGAATAGTCTGGGAAAGAGGATCAGGGCAATAATGGCGCGGGTAGGTCCGCGGGTGCTAAAGATCAAAACCGCCAAGGCCGCCGAGGGTACCGAGAGGACCAGAACGCTGAGCGCTCCTCCGATTCGCGACCATCCGGGGCAGCGCACTGCCGCCAGAGCGAAACCGAATGCCAGGATCCAGCCGCCCGTAAGACCGATCGCCATGATCTCACCGGTCACGGGCAGGCGGGAGCGGATCAGGTCGCGGATCGGCGCATGCAACGACTGAGACACGCCCCAATCGCCGCGCACCATCCCGCCGACATGCCGAACATAAAACCGAAGGACGTCATGGCCGGCCGCATGCTCCGCCTGAATCAGCGCGCGGCTTTGCACATCCAGCCGCGGATCCATCAGCCGCTCGTCGGCATCAAATCCGGGACTATTGCGAACGAGAGCGGCCGTCAAAATGCCTCCGAGCATGACGGTGACCGCGAGGGCGCCGGCATGGCGGGCGATTCGGATGAACCAGTTAGGCATCGTTCCCGTCGTTTATTGAGAAAGGACCAGTGCTTCCGTGTCCAGCGGCTCGATCGATATATCTCTCTTCCGCTTCTCAGCTTGTTTGCTGGTATACATCCGCCGGTCGGCTTCGGCTAGCAGCTGCTCGGCATCGTCTCCGTCCTGCGGATAGAAAGCTTCGCCGACGCTCATCGTGAGTCCCACCACGGCCGCCTGCGCACCGATATTGGCCAATTCCGCAATACGAATGCGGAGCTCGTCCCGTTTGCTGGCAGGCAGGATGAGAACAAACTCGTCTCCGCCCATGCGGGCGACATAATCATATTCGCGGCAGCTGTCGCGCAGGGCGCCGCCGACCGCGCGCAACACCTGGTTGCCGACCAGGTGGCCGTGCCGATCGTTGATCTGCTTGAAGCCGTTGAGATCGCAGACGAGGACTGTGAGCGGCTCGTTGCTGCGTTTGGCGCGCGCCAATTCGCTGTCGAGCCGGAGGAACAGCGAGCGGGCGTTCGGAAGTCCGGTCAAATAATCGGTGGTTGCGGTTGTTTCCACCTGCCGGAACTTGAGCGCGTTCTCGATGGCCAGAGAGGTCTTCGACGCAATCGCCAGAAGCACCCGGAGGTTGTCCGAGGAGAATGCATCCTTCTCCATCCGATATAACGTCATGACGCCAATCGTGGAGTCGAGGCCCTTCAGGGGCACGGAAACCGCGGACCGGAGCGTGGTGAACCGGGAAGGATCATCCATATAACCCGATTCCACCGTCGGATTGCCGTTGAGTATCGACCGGCCCGTCTGGGCCACCCAGCCGGAGAGCCCCTGTCCGACGGGAATCTGCAATGACGATAGATACCGGAAACTTTCGCCGTTGACGTATTCGGGAACCAGGACGCCGTCTCGCGCGACATACACGGCAATGGCATCGTACGGGATCATGCGTTTTAACCGCGCTGCGACTACGGAAAGGGTCTCATCGAGCGCCAGCGAACTGCCCAGGTCCTGGGTCAGCTCGAACAACAGGTGACCTTCTTCGCGAGCCGAGGCAATCGAACTCAAGAAGGTGGGCTCGTTGGCGGGCCGCCGTTCCGGATGCGTCACTTCAAAACCCGCCGCGGGAGCTTCTCCGCGCTGAATCTTCAAATCCGTGGATAACCGGGAAGCCGGAACCGGCTGGCTGGTAGCCATTTTCTCCAACCGGATGTAATTGCGATGCAGCACCTCCACAACTTTCGGATCGAAGCTCTTTCCGGCCATTTTGACCACTTCCTCCATGGCCTGGTCGAGCGGCAAGGCGCGACGGTATTGGCGATCGGAGGCCAGCGCGTCAAGGCAATCGACCGCGGCCAGGATTCGTGCTCCAATCGGTATCTGGGTGTTTTGCAGTCCATCGGGATAGCCGCTTCCATCCCATTTTTCGTGATGCGCCCGTACGATCGGCACTACCGGATAAGGGAACTCGACCCGCTCGAGGATTTCGGCGCCTACCACCGGATGGATTTTCATTTTTTCGAATTCTTCAGGCGTCAGCTTGCCGGGCTTGTTGATGATGTGCTCCGGAATCGCCAGCTTGCCGATATCGTGAAGCAGGGCGGCCGCGCGCAGCGCTTCCAGTTCGGGAGCGGGAAGGTTGAGTTCCTTTCCAAGTTCGATGGCGTAGATGCGCACGCGGCTCAGATGCTCATGCGTGGTGTGGTCCTTGGCTTCAATAGCCAATGCCAGCGCCTCAATGGTCCGCAGGTGGAGAGCCGCCATCTCTTCCACATGCTTCTTCTCGTCTTCCAAGTGTCCCAGGTAAATCCGGTAAGAGCGATAGATGACGTAGATCACCGGGACCAGCAGCAGGATGCTTTGTGAGAATCCGCCTTTTGTCAGGATGCTGAACACCCATGCGATCGAAGCGCCCAATAAATAGAAGGGAAACGACCAGAAGTAGCAGCCGCGCCACGTAGACACGATGGACTTGCGTTCCGTGAGCGCGACAACCGCGGCAACGCCTGTCGTGTTCATTACAAAATATGTCAGCGAGGCCAGGATCAACGAGATCGGGCTGCCGGTTGAGAGCTTCTGGGCGAAGTGCCAGTGATACAGCGAATACGACGCAAAGACCGCGATTGCCATGTTCATGACGCTGAACACCGCCTGCACCGGGCGGATGCGGCTCTTCGCTTTCCAGACACACTGCACCAGCGCGCCAAGACAGCCTACGGCCAATGTCTGGCCGGCGCTCATGTCGAGAATACCGATCAGGATAAAGAGGAAGTTCACCGAAAGCGTGCCCAAAATCCCGGGAAGGTTGACCTTCATGCCGGAAGCCAGGACACAAATCACCAGGTAACAGATGAACCGGACGAAGTGATGCATGTCCCAGTCCGCCGCAAGGAGACAACCGGTGCCGCAGGCTGTGATGAAGACGATGTAGAGTTTTGCCTGCCAATTTAAGGGAGGCCTCTTGGGAGTTATTTCCGGCACCGTTCGGCTCATTGCGCCACCGCCATCATGCCGCCCGCGGTTTCCTGGTTGTAGACTTTCAATTTTCGAATTAACGTCCTCTGCGAGATCCCCAGAAGACGTGCGGCCCGATCCTGCCGGCCGCCGGTTTCCGAGAGCGCGTCAAAAATCGCCCTCTGCTCCATTTCGTCCAGGGTCCGTCCCGCCAGATTGTTTGAGCTTTGAATTTCGCAAAGACTTTCCGGCAGATCGTTCAAATCGATCTCGTCGCCTTCGGCAAGCAGCGCCGCTTTGACTACTACGTTCCGCAGTTCTCGGACATTGCCCGGCCAGGAATAAGCGCGCATAGCGTCTATGGCCGCCTGCGAAAAGGTGAGGTGAGCCGCCTCTTTATTGAGGAAGAACCGGGCGAGCGGTTCGACATCGTCAGCCCGTAGTCGCAGCGCCGGAACATCCAGGCGAGCCTGATCGAGCCGGTGATACAGATCGCGGCGGAAGGCGCCCTTTTCGACGGCATCCTGCAGCTCGATGTTAGTCGCCGCAACAATGCGGACATCCGAGGTGACTTTCCGAGTTCCACCCAGCCGGTAATAAGGAGTGCCGTCCAGGACGCGCAGGAGCTTCACCTGCATCTTCAGATCGAGCTCGCCGATTTCGTCCAGGAACAGCGTGCCGCCATGGGCCAGCTCGAAAAAACCCTGCTTCATGGAATCAGCGCCGCTGAACGCGCCTTTTTCGTGGCCAAAGAGCTCGCTTTCGAGCAGATGATCGGGAAGTGCCGCGCAGTTGACGTCGATCCACGGCTTCCCGCAACGAAGGGAATGATGATGCAGCGCGCGGGCTACCACTTCCTTTCCGCTGCCAGTCTCGCCAATGACAAGGACGGCGGCGTTGCTCTTCGCGATCTTCTCCACCTTGTGCATCAACTGCCGCATCGGAGCGCTTTGGATCACCGCCGTCATGCCCAGAAACGAATGCTGGTTGGCTTCGGCCTTCGGCATTCTCTCGTTTACCTGTTAACTCTGCTGCATCCTCGGTTCCTCTTTGTTACTCGGTTTGAAACGCCGTCAAAGTAACTACTGCCAATATGTGGCCGAACGGGAAAACGAGCAAGAATCAGGAATACCAAAGCCGTACTGAGGAAACAGAGTACGCGAAAGACGATGGGCAGCAAAACTATGCTGACAGGCGGCAGCCGTCAAAAGTTATTTTCGGCGGGCGCTTCCGAATGTCCAGCGCACATGATGCCCGCCACCGAGACGCCTCAGCACCGGTACCTGCACGCTCGGTACCATCGCATACGTGTATACCGCGCAATGGCTTATGCCATTGCATGTACCGTTAGCCGCGACATGCTGTCACGCGCCAGGACAAACTGCCCGCCGCCTGATGACCAACGTTAACGAGGGACTAGCAGTTATCCGAAGTTATTGGTAAGGACTTCGGCAATCTGTTCGATGACCCAAGCGGTTTCTGCCTCGGTGATCACATAGGGAGGCATGAAGTAGAGGATATTTCCAAGCGGCCGCAGTAGAATGCCGCGATCGAGAAAGGCCGCGGCCATCCGGGGGCCGGCGCGATCGAGATAATCGGCCGACTCGGATTCCAACTCAACCACACCGACTCCTCCGATCACCCGAACGTCCCCCACTGCGTTCAGCCCGTGCAGCGGCTCCAGACCGGCTCGCAATTGTCGCTCGAGCGCCTGCACTCGTTCAATGACGGCGTTTTCCCGAAAAAGATCCAGGCTGGCCAAGCCGACCGCGCACGCGAGAGGATTCGCCGTATAGGAGTGGCCGTGAAAGAATGTCTTGCCGCGGTCTTCGCTCAGAAACGCTTCATAAATCGATTCAGTCGCGGCCGTGACGCCGAGCGGAAGGTATCCGGCGGTGAGCGCCTTCGAGAGGCAGACCAGATCAGGCTTCACCGCCGCATGTTCGCACGCAAACATCCGCCCCGTGCGGCCGAATCCGGTCAGCACTTCATCGGCAATGAGGAGCGTTCCATACTGATCGCAGAGGCGCCGGGCGCCGGACAGAAACTCAGGGGGCGAGATAATCATACCGCCGGCCGCTTGCAGCATCGGTTCGAGGAGAACTCCTGCAATCGTATCGCCGCCGTCGCGGAGGCACTGCTCGAGGCTCCCCAGGCAATCGATCCGGCACGTGGCGCGCTTCAGTCCGACCGGACAGCGATAGCAAAAAGGCGCGTCCGCGCGTGTCACGGGGAACAGCATCGCCGAGAAAGCCTGCGTAAAAACGGAGTCCCCGCTCGCCGACATCGCGCCCACCGTGTCGCCGTGATAGGCGTGGTGCAGCGTGATGAATTTCCGCCGCTGCAACTGGCCTCGATTGCGCCAATACTGATAAGCCATCTTAAGCGCGACTTCCACCGCCGTCGAGCCATTGTCGGAGTAAAAGATTCGGCTCAAACCGGGCGGCAGTATCCGTAACAGACGCTCGGCCAATTCCACCGCCGGACGGTGCGTGCATCCCGCGAAGACCACGTGTTCGACTTCGCGCGCCTGCGCGGCGAGCGCCTCATTCAACGTAGGATGAGAGTGGCCGTGAATGTTGACCCACCAGGAAGAAATGCCATCGAGAATACGGCGGCCATCCTCGGTGTACAGGTACACGCCTTGTGCGCGCGCAATGGGCAGGGGAGGCGACGCAGTCAGCATCTGCGTGTAGGGGTGCCAAAGGCAGGCCCGGTCGCGATCGCTGAGCGATTTCATTGCAGCAGTTCCAGCAGATGCCCTTGCGGGTCGAGTTCGCGAGCCGCCCATTCCGCTAGGGTGCCAGGGTCCAGGGCTCTCCAAAGCGGCATCTCACCGAGTACGGCAACGCCACCATATTGCTCAATCGCCGCCCGGTTGTCGAAATTCCTTTCTCCCACCATCACTACGCCGGGCACGCACAGAGAGCGGGCACGCAGCGCCTCCAAAGTGAGGAGCGTGTGGTTGATCGTGCCGAGCGAGGAGCGTGCCACCACGAGCACGGGTAGAGCCAGCGCCTGCATGAGATCGACCATCAACTCCTTATCGTTCAGGGGCACCATTGTACCGCCGGCTCCCTCTACGATCCATCGCGCAGCGCCGGCGTGCGCGTGGGTAATAGCGGCGACCTCGTTAACTTTAATTTTGAAATCGCTACACCGCGCCGCCAGATGAGGAGATACGGGACGCGACAGGCGGATGCCTTCGCCAAGAATCTCGTCATCCTGGCATAGCGCAAGCCGGCGCACTTCGGCGGTATCGTCGTCCTGCTCGATCCCGGTTTGGATCGGCTTCCAGTACCGAAGCGGCAGCGCCCCGCGGTACCGGCACAGCAAGGCGGCACATGTGACGGTTTTGCCGATGCCGGTATCGGTGCCGGTTACGAAGAGGCCGCGAAACATACGGCGGTATCCTCGAGCGCGCCTGCCAGGGCGGCGACGAAGCGATCCAACACGGCCTCCGTTAAACCGGC
>CAZKQQ010000061.1:0-6271 GCA_964554945.1 uncultured Solibacteraceae bacterium
AGCTCGTCGCGCGAACGCGCGACACGCCGGGGCGCCTCCGATAGAGCACTAACAAATACCGGAAACTGAGCCGGGGCGTTCGGCACCGGGCGCGTCATCTTCCGTAAACGCCACTCTAATGCCGTCAACCTGCTCAGACGCTTCGCATGGCACTGCCGGCTGACCCATGCTTCGGAACTGAGACGTGGGATAAGAATTGTGCCTGGCAATCTGTGTCAAACTTTGCACATGAAGCGCAAGAGCATTTACCTGTTGTTAGCTCTGGTTGGCGCATTGATTCCATATTTCCACTTCGGCCCGTGGTTGCTTGAGCACGGCCTTGATATGCGCTTATTTTTTCATGAAGTCCATGCCAACCGGGTAAGTGAATTCTTCGCCGCCGATGTCGTTGTGTCGGCAGCGGTCGTTGTGGTCTTTCTAATCTACGAACGAAGGAGGCTGCGTGTCCTATGGTGGGTTCCCGTTCTTGCTCTGCTGATCTTTGGTGTATCCGTCTCTCTTCCCGTCTTGCTGTACCTGCGAGAAGAGTACGGGCCGACCGCTAGCTGAAAAACGCCGTTACCGGACAGGACCCACCGTGAAGGGTTCCGGGCGACGGTCGTGGACGGCACCCCCTCCACGACCATCTCGTCCACCCGCTGCGTCTTGACCTTCGCGTTCGACCCGAGCGTCGCGTGCTTTGGGTCCCTCATGATCGTCCGCAACAACGCGAGCCGTGGCCGGAAATCAACTAAACGATACCGCGTTTTCCATCAACTTGATGCCTGACGGCTAGATCGCCCACTTTCCGATAACGCCACTTTCCGTTCTCGATTGCCGAGTGGACGACTGTCCACTTCCAGTTCCTCGCTTTCTACCGGCCTTGCTTCAGCCGCAGTCCCTTCAGAACGATTGTCCGCTTCAGATCGGACTCGCCTGGCGGAATCTCCAACGGCTCGCCGGACCACCACTGGTTGGACCCCCCACAGAGTCGCCACAAGCCGATAGTCCCCGACAGAAAAAAGACTGAGAGTCACTTGACCGGCTGCATCAGTTGTTTTGTGCGCGCCGGAATTGGTGGCTTGGTGGTTCGCTGGATCGAGGCCGCTGTCCTGGACAATGGCACCAGGTACCGGCACTCCATCCTCGCTCAACGCCTGAATTGTGACGTGTCGCCTAGGCCCAAAGTCCGGAAGACGAAACAGTACATCGCGAATTGATTGGCCCTCCCCGACCACAAAATGTGTTGCCTCTGGCCAGCCGTAGACTCCGGGATAGTAGGCATTGGGAAGGGGGATTTGGAAATTCTCGTTGACCTCGCTGATATCGGATGACAGGTAGTACCAACCCGGAAAAACGTCGGGAAATGCGAATCGACCGTCGCCATCGGTGCGAGTGTGGTTGCGAAGCGGATAAGCAGATAGCCTTGCTTTGTTCCATCGCATCACGCGTAAGAACATATCGCGCAGGTAGTCACTGGAGAGATTCTCCGACAGGTCGCGTCCCTCGCCGGAGAGATGAAACGTCGCGTTGCGAATGGGCGCGCCATGGGCATCAACGACCCGGCCGGTGACTTCGGAGTTGGTTCCCATAAGAATGCGCAGATCGGCGCAGGATGCCGGCGGGATCGACACTTCTCGTTTCGGCCAGACCTGAGAGAAGTTCGTTCGCATGGCTGTAACCCTGTAATCGCCGGGGGCCAAGGCTGCGATCTTCCAACCCCCATTGTCGTGAATTCTGCCCTGGAAGGTGCGGCCATTCCCAGTGAGTTGGACGTCTGCTCCAGCAATGGGCACATACCACTGCCACTGTGCTTTCACGGATAGCGAGGCCGGACGACGTGCCAAGGCACTACGGCGGAACTCACCCACGAATGGGTGAGTAGCGGGCAGGTTCAAGCCGACGCAGTTGTTTTCCAAGTAACGGCCATCGGACAGCGGCTTCACCGCGAAGAACTCGGGCTGACCGGACCGGTTGCTATACCCGTCGTCGAGAAGCACTCTGATCGATCGCAGGCCGGGTGGTCCCCAAAGGAGTTCCTGTACCTCAAAGGTGCCGGTGACCGCCGAATACTGCTCCGGGGCGACCGACACGGGCCTGCCGATGAACACGACCATGTCGGGATCGAGGCGCTCGCAAAGGGAACGCGGTCCAATACAATCGCCTGTCGCAAACAAAGGAAGCGGGATGACAACCGCGAGCATTAGTGCCATTGTTGCGATTCGCATCTTTGAAAAAACCTCGGCACCTTCAATATTACTGGCAGAAAACGACAGCTGGGGCCGAAAAACGGCATTACCGTACATTGAGAGATCGTACTCGGTCGGGGCACATTCCGGTACCGTATCGCCACCTCGCGTCCCCAACGACAACCGCACTGCTACAAGGTGGACACTGACGGGCTAGAATCGTTGTCCATGGATAAATCCGCGTTCCCGAAACGGATTTACGCGATTGTGGGTGCAGGTGCCTGCGTGTTGATGGTCCTGGCCTGGGTATTCGTCGATGGCGATCTATCCCCGCGAGGATTTGCCGTGGCAGCTTTGGTCTGGTGGATCGCCATGTTTGCCGCGCTTTTTCGTTTGATCCGGTCGCGGCAGCGGTCGGCCGAAGATGTCCGCAGGACACAGATTGCCCGCGGCGTTCCGGAAGCATTGCTCGACCGGGATGAGTGCGTCAGAAACATTCGCAGCATGAAGAGACTCATTGCAGTGCTAGCTGTTCTCCTCGGCTACGGGTTGCTGGCGACACAGGGTCAACCACTGCTGTCTCGAGCCGTGGGTGCGGCTGTCGACGTCTTCTTCCTGGCAGCGTGCGCCCGGTCGTTAATGCGGTCGCAAAAGAAACTGAGGGAGCTTCCAGCGGATCGCGCAACAGAGCCATCAGCCTGATATCTGGTGTACTGCGGTCGATATACGGGGCTTATCGCAAACGATTCCCCGGCCTTCATGTGCGATCTCGACGCCCTGGCTCCTTCGACATCCGCAACCGCTCGGCCGCGGTGAGCGACGGCGCCTGCCTGCGCCCGGCGACGTCTGCTAGTGCGTGCGCTTCATGGCGATTCGCCCCACTGTGCCAATGGCGAATCACAAGCCCAAGAAACTTCTTTCATCCCCCTCAAACCCCGCCACTTACCCCCAATCCCGCCCCCTTCCGCACCCGTCCCGCTCACACCCCCCGCGAGATAATGAGGATGTGAGAAGGTATTCCACACAGCGCGATCCGAATCGGGCATCCTCAAACCGGACTGTTCCATTCCCCTTCGTACCAAGCGGAGAGTCCGTGTTAACTGCTTTCGTTGCAACAAACGTTCCGCGAATTCCGCAACGATCGTTGCGGAAACTCGCTCCGGCAGGCGCCAAAACAACCGGATTCCGCCTCCCGGCCCGCGCCTTGGTGTATTCTTAGCCCAATGCTGGATCGGTTTCTTCTTCGACGCGCAAACTCGCAGCCTGCGATGCGTCGACCCTCCGAATCGCTAGTCACCCTCGTCATTCTGACTACGGCGTTGACATCGACTCCTTTGGCCGCGCAGTGGGTGAAGGTTCCCACCGCGGGAGTGCCGCGAAAAGCCGATGGCAAAGTGGACATGTCCGCCCCAGCGCCTCGCCTGGCGAATGGCAAGCCCGATTTTTCCGGAATCTGGACCACGGGAGAACCCAATCTGCGCCGAACCGGTGCCTTGTCCAGTCCCAAGGAAGCGCCCGGTCCTAGGGAACCGCAGGATCCAAGCGAAATACAGAATCCTGGTGATGCCAGTGACATCGCGGCCTCGCGTCAAATGGCGAATATCGGTGTCGATCTTACGGGAGGGTTGCCCTATCAACCTTGGCTTGTGCCCATCGTCAAGCAGCGCACCGACAACCTGGCGAAAGACGATCCCCACATTCGGTGCCTGCCGGATAATTTTCTTCGCGCGTACGGGCTGCCGCATTTGCTGAAGTTCGTCCACACGCCAAATCTTTTGGTGGTGCTCAATGAAATGAACGCTGGTTACCGCCAGGTATTCACGGATGCACGGCCGTTGCCCGAAGATCCCACCCCAACGTGGCAGGGATATTCGTCGGGAAAATGGACTGGCGATACCCTGGTGATCGATACCGCCGGGCTGCGCGATGATACTTGGATCGATTGGAATGGAAGTGTGCTCACCCAGGCAGCCAAAGTGCGCGAGCAGATCCGGCGCCCCGATTTCGGACACCTCGAAATCCAGGTCACCGTCGATGATCCCAAGGCTTATACGAAGCCGTGGACCGTCACGTTAAAGGAGCGCATCGTTGTCGATACAGAGTTGATCGACGAGATCTGTCTGGAGAACGAGCAGTCCCTCCAGCACATGAAGTGATTTCGGTTCTCGATAGAGACGCTTGCACGGGCGCGCCTCGTGACGTAGCATGGGTGCGTTTATGAGCTCGAAAGGAAACTTGGCGTGAGATACCGATTCCTTGGACCCGTCGCCGCGGTCGCGGCCGTAGCTTCGATTTTTGTGCTGGCGGCCCGGCCGGCAGTTGCGCAGGCGCCCCAAGCCCATTCCGCGGCCAGGACCTGGGTACAGCCGAAGACGTCGTGGGGTGATCCGGATTTGCAGGGGACCTGGACCAGCGACGACTGCATCGGCACCCCCATGGACCGCCCCGCCCAATTCGGCAACCGGCTCTACTATACCGAGCAGGAACTCGCCGATCGGCAGAAGCAAATCGAGAAGCAACACCAAACCGATCTCGTGGAAACGGTGGCTTCGGATGCTCGCGTCGGTACCGGCCCTCCCAGCCACTGGGGCGAGCGCGCCCGGCGCCCTTGCAAGCAGACTTCCCTGGTTGTGGATCCGCCGGACGGCCGCACGCCCGCATTGGTGCCGGAGGCCCAGTCCAGACCAAGAGGAGAAGCTGCCACCAACAACAATCCCAAAGCCGATTCCTGGTTGGACTTCAGCACTTACATCCGCTGCATCACGCGAGGCGTAGTCGGCTCTGTCTATCCCGTCGTCTACGGCAACGGACAAGAGATCGTGCAATCCCCTGGCTATGTTTCGATCATGCAGGAGATGGTGCACGAAGCGCGCATCATCCCGCTGGATGGCCGCCCGCACGCGAGTGCGAACATTCGAACCTATATGGGCGATCCGCGCGGGCATTGGGACGGGAACACTCTGGTGGTCGAGACCACCAATTTCCTGGACGGCAAGACCTCGGTCACCGCCAACGGCTGGGGCACTCCCACCACCGAAGCGCTGAAATTGGTCGAGCGTTACACCCGCGTGGGACCCAACGAGATGCGGTACGAAGTCACGGTCGACGATCCGAAAACATATGTCCGGCCGTTCAAGATCGGATTCCCGCTGACGCAGGAGCCCGGCTACCGGAATTTCGAATACGCATGTCACGAGGGCAACTATGCAATGTTCGATTCCCTAAGTGCGGCGCGCGCCGAAGAGCGAAAAGCTGCCGCGGCAGCCGGCAAGTAACAGACGGCACGGAACCGTGCCGCATCCCGGCACGTGATAAACTCGCAAGTAACTCCTCAACTCATGCGTTACCTTCTAGCAGTTGCCCTTTCTATTCCTTTATTTGGACAGGCCCGGCGTGTCGACGATGCGGCGCTCAAGGTTGCTGCCAAATCGGCGTCGGATGGCGATTGGCTGTCCTACGGTCTCACGCCCGGCGAGACGCGGTATAGTCCGCTCAAACAGATCGATGCGTCTAACGTGAAACGCCTCGGCCTGGTGTGGTCGTATGAAGTCGGCGACGGCGGAGGCGATCAGGAAGCCACGCCGCTGGTCTGGAACAACACGATCTTTGGTGTCACCAACTGGAGCATCGTGTTCGCCGTGGACGCGCGCACAGGTAAGGAGAAATGGCGTTGGGATCCGCTGGTGAACCGCAAGCCCACCGGCGACAAAATGTGTTGCGGTGTCGTGAACCGCGGGTTGGCGCTCTACCACAACAAGGTTTACGTTCCGGTGAACGATGGCCGGCTCGAGGCGCTCGACGCGGACACCGGCAAGCCGGTATGGGAAGCTCGTGTCAGCTGGGTTCAGGAAGAGCAGACGCTCACTATGGCGCCGCGCATCGCCAAAGGCAAAGTGATCGTGGGAGCGGCGGGCGGTGACCGTCCGACGCGCGGCTTTTTCGCGGCATACGATGCGGATACCGGCCGCGAAGCCTGGAGGTTCTACACCGTTCCGGGCGATCCCGCGAAAGGCTTTGAATCGTCGGCCATGCGTAAGGCCGCTGCGACCTGGGACGGCGACTGGTGGAAGCTGGGAGGCGGCGGCTCCGTGTGGGATGGCATC
>CAZKQQ010000061.1:6281-33390 GCA_964554945.1 uncultured Solibacteraceae bacterium
GACCCGGAGAGCGACCTGCTGTACGTCGGCACAGGCAACGCCGAGCCTTGGCCGCAAGCCCTTCGCACCAAGGACGTGAGCACCGGCCACGACAACCTGTACGTGGCCTCCATCGTCGCCGTGCACGTGGACACGGGCGAGCTGAAGTGGCACTACCAGATGGTCCCCGGAGACGAATGGGATTACGACAGCGTGCAGCAGATGATTCTCGCGGACTTGAACATCAATGGCAAAACGCGGAAAGTCATCATGCAGGCCAACAAGAACGGCTTCTTTTATGTGCTCGACCGCATTACGGGCGAGTTCATTTCCGCCCAACCGTTCTCCCGGGTGACCTGGGCAAAAGGGATCGATCAAAAGACGGGACGGCCCATCATCAATACGGAAGTGAAGTACGGAAATGATCCGGTGCCGGTCTCGCCCGGTGGCGGCGGCGCCCACAACTGGTCGCCGATGTCTTTCAATCCCCAGACCGGCCTGGTCTATGTTCCGACCCGCGGCTGGGACACATTCAACTACGCGACCAATTATGAGTTCAAACCCGAGGCCGCCAGCGGCGTCGGCCTGACGGGCCTGAAGATGAACACGCGCGGCCTGCCGCTGCAGCCCGCCGGACCTGCTGCCGGCCCAACTCCGCTCGAAGGCGGGAATCTCGGCACGCTGGTTGCCTACGACCCGGTGAAGCAGGAGATTCGCTGGCGTGTCCCCGTAGGCAACAGCCGCTACGGCGGCACGCTGAGCACGGCGAGCAACCTGGTATTCCAGGTGGCTCCCAACGGACGCTTGATCGCCTACTCGGCCGATAAGGGAGAAACGCTCTTCGAATTGCCGACGGGTCTGCGCAACGGCATGGGCCCGCCGATCACGTTCATGGTAGACGGCAAGCAGTACATCGCGCTGATGGGCGGCTCGGGCGGCACACCGAGTCCGGGCGTGAGTGCCGAGAAGACGACACCGATGAAGCCGCGGTTGCTGGTATTCGGTCTCGACGGCAAAGCGGAGCTACCCCAACCCGGCCCCGGCCCCGCGCCTGCGCCGGCGGACCCGCATCAATGAAGATGGGGACAGACGTCTGTCCCCGTTTCTCTATTCCACTCCGAATGCGAGCAGGACATTGCCGGGTGTGCCGCGCAGCGTGCCCGGGTATCCGGACGCGGCGAAGACCATCCCGCTAACGATCACGGGACCCGCGGAGCCGAACGATCCTCCCTTGGCGGGCACGTGGTTGACCGTGTCAAAGTCGCGCACGGCATTGAACGACCAGATCACCTTTCCGCCGGCATCTACCGCGCGAAGAATCCCGTCCCATCCGCCCGTGAAGACGACTCCCGGGATCGCACTGGCTGGACCTGCCTGTCCCCGCCGGTCCGCGTCGATGGCGGCATTCCAATCCACCTTGCCGGTTGTGATGTCCAGCGCCTTCAATCCACCGCCGGGCTGCTGCATCGGATAATAGACGTGGGCTCCATCCGCCGCGCCGCCCCAGACCACTAAGCCGGAGGCCGACGGCGCCTGACCTTCCCATAATTGCGTCCGCCACAGCAGCTTGCCTTCATTGTCGGGATCCAGCGCGACTGCCACACCGCCTTTCCCCGCGGCCAGCAGGATGTCCCTACCGTTGACCGTTTGCAGAATCGCAGACGAACCGCCGAAGTCATAGTCCGGTCCTAGCTTCTCCGGGCAGTTGGAGTCGGCGCCGTTGGCCGCCTGGCAGCGGGCCATGAAGGCATCGCCTGGGAACTCCTGGTGGTGCCACATCATCTTGCCGTCGTCCATGCGAAGCGCCAGGATGGAATCGCTGGTGGCGGCGGCTATCCGTCCGAAACTGTTGCCTGTACCGACGTAGACGAGCCGGCGCTTGGTATCGACGGTGGGCGTGTTCCACACGGAAGCGCCCGCGGGCCCCCACCGCTGCTTTCCATTCGCGTTTTCGCCGAGCTGGCGCAGCGGCTCGGGAATGCTCTCGGTGCGCCAGAGTACCTTGCCTGTGTTGGCATCCAGCGCAGCCACTGAGCCGCGAGATTGACAGCACTCGTATTTGAGATCCGCCCCCACCAGCGTCTCCGTGCCGGACATCGGCACATAGAGCCGTCCGTCATGATAGGCCGCCGTGGCACTCAGGTTGTTCAGTCCGGTCCTGACCTGCGTTTTCCAGAGCAGTTTGCCATCATGCGCATCGAGTGCGTAGGCCGTGGTGGAGCGGGTGACGAAGAAGATGGCGTACCGGGTCCCCGAGTGGCCCGAGATGGGTGCGGCGATGGGAGCGAACCGGCCAAACATGTCGGCCTGGTAGGACCAGTAAAGGCAGCCGGTCTTGGCGTCCAGCGAATACACGACGCCGTTGTCCCCACCCACGAAAACTCTGCCGAATGCCACCGAAGGCTGTGAATACATGCTGGTGGCGCCGGGAAGTCCAAAAGCCCACTTGAGCTTCAGCTTGGGCACATCGCCTGGCGTGAGGCCGGCGGCGGCTTTCGATTGAAAGCGGGCGTTGCCGGCTCCGCCCCAGCCCGACCAAGCGGGTGAAGCGTCAAGATTGGCCACATCGGGATTCGCCGGGCAAGCGTTCATCAGTTCCTTCTGCACGCCCTCCTTTACTTCGGCCGGCGGCTGCGCAAGCTGCGCCCGCGCGGGGCCCACGAGAAAGGCAAGCGCGGCGGTGAGCAAGATCGGGAATCTCATCTAGACTGTCCTTGGAGGTTATTGTAGTGCACAAGTCTTGCCGGGGGACCGGTGGATTGTCAGCGACCCTGTCGCGTGATACCTTCAGATTCGGACGAGAACGTCTCGAAAGCGAGGGCATGGCGGATGAACCGCGACGCGAGCAATTTCTGTATTCTCCTGTTGGCGCTTGGCGGATTGGCCGGTTGCTCCAGCCAACCCCCAGCGAACGAATCGAAAAAGGCCGGAGCGGCGCCGGACAAAATCCAGGGCAAGGCCGTGTTTACGACTGAATCGAACGCGACGGATGCCGCTCTCAATGCGGGTGGGCCTTCGGTATACCTAACGGAAGGCGTCCGTCAATACCGTCTGTTCTTCAAGACGGCTATGGAGGTAACCCAAGGGAAGGAGTACATCGCCGAGGGTGTGAACGCGCAAAAGGCCATCGACGAGATCGGCGATCCCGACCAGGGCAAAAACGGTTATCCGCTCCCCTCCAGCTGCGAGAGAGTTGTCAGGATGGCCTGGAGCGGTCTGCCTTTCGATGTCTTCGATGGGAAAGCGTCGGTTTTGCGCTCCCGGGTGAAACGGTATCCCGCCAGGCCCGTCTTCCTGGTCACGCGGCTACAGCCGGTTCCGCCTAAAGAGGACGGAGGGGATTCCGCGAAACCGAAAAAAGACGCGAAGACTGAGGAGAAGGACGTCCCCGAAGTCTCTGTCGCGGCGGACAAACAACGCGCTTTTCTGATTGAGGGTCCGACCGTTCAACCCGCACCGCTGTGGGAGCCTGCGGGGGGAACGGTCCTCTGCAAAGTTGTCATCAACCCGGAAGGGAAAATTTCTGAGCTCGGAACCGGGATGCAACTCTGTGAGAGCGTGCCCTGGTCTCAGTTTCGTTATCAGCCCCCGATGCAGGGCGGGCACCCCGTCAACGTGAAAACTGAAGTGGAAGTGCGCTTCGAACCGCGAAAGTGAGGCTCTCCACAGCCAGTGCTATTCTGATCTTTGCCGAATCAGAGCGTCTCTCCGAGCTGCTGAAATGACCGATATTTTCATCAGCTACGCCAGTGAGGATCGCGAGCGCGCCGGCAGGCTGGCACAAGCTTTCGGCGCCATGGGATGGTCCGTCTGGTGGGATCGCAGGATCATCGTGGGGCAGGCTTTCGATCAGGCAATCGAGCGTGAGCTGAAGGCGGCGAAGAGCATCGTAGTGTTGTGGTCGAAGTATTCGATCACCTCCGAGTGGGTCAAGAATGAAGCGGCTGTGGGAGCAGGGCGCGGCGTGCTGGTTCCAGCCAGCCTCGATAGAGTGGAACTGCCGCTGGAATTCCGGCGCAAGCAAACTGCCGATCTGGCCGGCTGGAATGGCGAGCCTTCACACAGCGGCTTCCAAGCAGTTTGCGAAGGTGTCGCCGCCATTCTCGGCGGCCCGTCCCCGGACCAACCGCGACTCCGGCCGGAGCCACGGCACAACCGGCGATGGATAGGGACGGGAGTTGCGATTCTCGCTGTCGGACTCAGCCTGGGCCTCTACCAGCTCGGTCCATGCCATGCCATTCGCGAAAGCGCGCTGCCTTCCCGAGGCCAGGCGGCCGACGTCGCCGGGGGGGATCTTGCAGATCTGGTCGCCGGTACTTATCTCGGCAATATCAGTGCGGACTCGAAGGGCAGTTCCCGTAGCGATGTGTTCGTAACGATCACGAGGCTTGACCGTACCAAGGTACGTGTAAGTTCGGATAACTCCAGAATCGGCACCTTTGATGTCGATCTCACTCGAACTGGGGACAACCTTTTTAACGTGGGCGGCGACTCAACTTTTATTGCGTATCCCTCGAAAAATCCGCCAGAGGTAGTGTTGACCGCTCGCGGCGAAGTATCATACGGGGGAACCAGGAGAGAGAAGAAGCCCGCGCGCGGCGAACCTCGCTGAAGCATGCGGCGGTTCGTTGGGATTGTCTTGATGCGCTACGTCAGAGTGGGATCCATTTCCAACGCCGGATATCTTTGAAAGGGAACGATGACGTCTATCACCGAAATCGCCGCGGATGTATTTCGAATATCGATTTTTGTGCCCGAGATCAACCTGGAGTTCAGTCATTTTCTAGTGCGGGACGACGAACCGTTATTGTTTCACGCAGGATTGCGAGGCATGTTTCCTTTGTTGCGGGAAGCGGCTTCGCGGCTGATCGATGTGTCGAAGGTCAGACACATCGGATTCAGTCATTTCGAATCGGATGAATGTGGAGGGCTCAACCACTGGCTCGAGATTGCAGGGGCGGCCCAGCCCGTCTGCGGCCTGGTTGGGGCGATGGTGAGCGTAAACGATTTTGCTCTACGTCCGGCTCGCGCGTTGACGGCTGATGACGTGTTGCAGACTGGCCGGTATCGCTTCCGTTTTATTCCTACGCCCCACGTGCCGCATGGTTGGGATGCGGGCGTTCTGTTTGAGGAAACTCAGCGGATCTTGTTCTGTTCAGACCTGTTTCATCAATGGGGCCAAAGGGAACCAGCCACTGCCGATACGATCATAGAGCGCTGTAAGAATGCTCTCCTGGAAACCGAGAAAGGCCCATTCGCCAATTATGTGCCGTATACCCATCACACCGGCCGCGTGCTCGAGTCCCTGGCGCGACGGGAGCCGAAAACGCTGGCCACGATGCATGGCTCAACGTATCATGGCGACGGTGCGCAAGCGCTCCGGGAACTCGCGACCGTAATGCGCGAAGTGCTCGGACCGAGAGCGGAACAGGGTGAGACGACATCCATCGGGACGATCGAAGCGTAAAGAAAACCGGTAATTGGTGCTTCGGAACGATCCTCAGTGTTCCTCGAACAGGTATTCGTGTTGCGCATCCCGGGTGATTAATGTTCGTTTGCGGCCGGAGCCAACTACGAACTCGGAGCCTACCATTCCCGGCACAGTCGTGATGAAGGAAATGGTGCCATCCGGGTTCTTACGGCTGCCTACCTCGCTTTTCCACTCGCCAAAATCGAAGATGGTCAAACCCGAGGTGCTTACATTGATTTCTCCGAGTGAGGCGTTGACATAGTGTCTCGCAAGCTTTTTACTCTCGTTCGCATCGGCCGGCATCTGCAGCAGTTTCCGATCGGCCGCGAGGGCCGTATAGAAACTCTTCGCATCCGCTTTCAGCAGCGCATCAGCCTCGGAGTGTCCATCGAAAAGGACTTCGAGTAGTTTGCGGCGAAAGCGGTTGCGCAGCAGCCATCCGGGGTCGCCGTTCGTCAGAATAACGGCCCCGACGTTTTGGTCCGGCAGCCAGATCATGTCGCTGTGATAACCGATCATGTCTCCACCGTGATGAACGACGGGGACTCCGTAAGTAGTGTCCATCATGAGGCCCATGCCGTAGGTTTCGTCCGTGCCCATCGAAACCTGCGGCTCGCGGCGCTCGAGTAACGGCTCGCTCGAGATATACGTTTTCCCATTGGGAGTTTTCCCTTGAGCCAGTTCCATGGAGACGTACTTCAACATGTCACGCACGCTGCTCCAGGCGGCTCCCGCGGGGCGAAGGGGAATCACGGCATAGTTGACCGCCATTAATGCTTTCGCGGGTTTTCCATCCACGTCTGGAGAGTGGGCGGCCGCGTGGTTGGTGGATAGGGCGCGCGCGAAGTCGAAAGTGGTGGCGTTCATTCCAAGAGGGCCGAAGACATACGATTGCATCGCCCGATCGTAAGCGCTACCCACTTCGAGTTGCGGGTACAGGATATGGGCGCCGGTGTATCCAGCGGCCGCGGCCATGAGATTGGAATATTGGAAAAGTTCGCCGAACTTGGACGTCGGCTGCATGGTCCCGAGAAGAGCGAGCGAGCTTTCCGGTGTCATTTTGCCGAATTCAAAGAGCCACTCGAGGTCCTGGCGCGGCATTCCCGTGCAGGCGCAGATCAGATGTTTGATCAGGACACTGCGAGTTGTCCTGGCGTCGCCGAGCTTGAAGTTCGGAAATACAGCAGTGACCGGCGTGCTCCAGGTTATGCGATGTTCGCCGACGAGCTTGGCCAGCAAGAGTGTGGTGAGAGCCTTGGTGTTGGACGCAATCATGAATAACGTATCGCCGTCCGGCTTATCGGCGCCGCCGAGCTCCTTGACTCCGAACCCATCGGCAAAGATGACTTTCCCTCCTTGCACTAAACCGAGCGCGACTCCAGGGACTCCCGTATCTTTTTGCCCCTGCTCGACAAAGCGGCCCAGTTCCCGAATGCGCGCCTGATCAAGAGTATTCGCCCGCTTACCCGCAAACGACTCGCGGGTGTAGTCCTTAGGCAGTAACCGTCCGAGAACCAAGGCTGCTTGACTGCCGCGCTTCTCTGCGACCGCATCAGCCAGGTCTTTGATAACCACGGTCCAATTCGATCCGGAGTAAGAGACGAGCGCCGTCACGCCGCGCTTCTCGTTCGGCGAAGTCAGGTATTCATACGCGCGACGCCGGCGCCAACCGTCCCGGTCGGGCAGATCGTCGGCGACCTTCACCGGCCACTTCGCGTCGGGCTTGTACACGCGCCACGCCGCGGCCAAGGCCTGCTCCGGTTCGCTGGCTGGAACATCGACAAGCGCGATCCAGGAGCCGCCCTCCGGCGCTTCGAGAATAGTTGCCGGGCCTTTGACCACAACCGACCATTCTTTTGGCGCCATAAAGGAATTTCCGAGAACGGTTGTTTTGGGCGTGTCGGCCGAAAGGGCAGAGGACCGCCCCGCGTTTACGGCCGGAGCGGACGGACTTTGCGCCAGCAAAGTGAAACTGAGGACCGTGACCAGGACGAACCACGAGAGATTTCGACGGCGCATGCGCACCTCCGTGCAGATTTGTTGTGCTTCAATTGCAAGTGTAAGACGGGGTCAGATCCACTGGTCTTACCATAAAACCAGACTAATTCCGCGACGCCGGACCCATGGCGATGAACTCGAGGGTAGCGCCTTCAGGCCCTGTTCCGTCGTAGTGCATCTGATTTGGGATATCGTGGACGACTCCGCCGGGCCCCACGGCCACGGTGTTGTTCTTGTCGAATTTCGCTCCCGTGCCGATCAAGAAGGTCCCTGCCAGGACGGTAATGAATCGCTCATTCGGATGAGAGTGAGGCTGACTCCAAGAGTTAGGGCCGCGTTTGGTGACTTGCACGTACAAACCGGGTTTGGACGAGTCGCCGAACAGAGTCGCCGTTTTGCTGTCGCTTCCTGGACTATCTTTCCATTCAAACTGATCGGGCAGGCTGAAATCTCTCGCCTTGCGGTCGATGGTAGCGGTTTCGGCGCCGTAGAGGGCCAGAAAGTTTCCTGCGTGGGGAAGGGCCACGCCGACTTGCTTGTTCGTCCTTGCCGAGGGTTCCGAAAAAAACGCCAGAGCGAGGATTCCAGCTGCGAGAGTCACCTGCCGCAGATAGCGACTACCCAGGTTGAACAGTTTCACAAGCATCTCCTTTCTTCGGTAGTTTACCAGTTGCCCGTGTATAGTTATCGTTCCAAGCAAGCGAATCGAAATTACAAATTCGTCAGAAATATTCGAGCACTTCCTCTGGAGGCGCAACGCTTTAGCTCTTGCTACTCGTACCGGAGCGCCACGGTCGGATTCACGGAAACGGCGCGACGGGTCGGAACCAGACAAGCGCACACGGCCACTACGGTCAGGAGCAGTGAGACGCCAATATAGGTGGCCGGATCGGTGGCCGTGACTTCGTATAACGCGGATTTGAGATATCGCGTAAGAGCGAACGAGCCCGATAGTCCCAGAGTCAGCCCGATGGACAGCAAGAGCAATGCTTGCAGGAGAATCAGCTTGAGAACGTGCCGTCCGCTCGCTCCCAGCGCCATGCGGATGCCGATTTCCCGCGTGCGTTCCGCTACCGAATACGCCATCACGCCGTAAATTCCGATCGCTGCGAGGCCCGCGGCAACCGCACCGAAGATCCCGAGCAACAGCACGTACAATCGAACATACTGGACCTGCTGGTCCAGATACTGTTCGACGGTGCGAATGTTTGCCACCGGCTTATTGTGATCCACCTCGGCCACCGCCTGGCGTATGCTGGCGGCCAGGCCGGCCGGATTGCCGCCGATTCGCAGGACAAAAAACATTCCCGCGCGCGTGGAGTATCCCGCGCCCATCCAGCGCGGGGTTTGCTGCAGGTAAGGCGCGTAGACCGCCGGTCCCAGCTGCCGCTGCTGACGATTCATTCGGATGTCCCCAGCCACGCCGACAATTTCGCGGAGCGGCTCATCCGGCACATAGTCGAGCCGGATATGTTTGCCGATGGGGCTCTCATTCGGCCAAAACCGTTTCGCCATGGTCTGATTGATGATGACGACGAAGGGAGCGGCGGCGGTATCGCGTTCGCTGAAATCGCGCCCTTGCAGAATCGGAGTTTTCAAAGTCGGGAAATAATTAGGAGTGACGGCGATGTATGAGGCAGTCTGTCCGGGTTGCCCGTTCGGACCGGGCGGCGGGGCTGGACGGCCGTCGATCAAGAAACCCATCCCGAGCGCTCCGGCCAGCGGCGGCGTGCTTGCTCCGGCGGCCGACTGAACACCGGGCAGCTTTTGAATTCGTTCGAAGATCCGCTGAAAGGTGAGGGTGGTCAGCGGGTTGATGTCCCACAGGCCGGCGTTCCGGTAGCGTCCATAGGGCTTGATCGCTTCATCCCGGGAAAAGCGGAAATCGAAAGTGAGGAGGCCCTTGGGATCGGCGCCCAACGGGTTGTTCTGAATGCGAACGAAGCTGTTGATCATCAAGCCCGCGCCAATCAGAAGGATGAGCGCCATGGCGATCTGGATGGTTACCAGGGCGCTGCGCAGATGCTGGCGGGCGACTCCCTCGGTGCCGCTCCGGCCGGATTCCTTGAGCGAGCCGACCAGGTCCGGATTGGATGCCTGAATCGCGGGGGCAATGCCGAACACCACGGCGGTGAGAATCGCCACCAGAGCGGTAAAACCGAGGACCGGTAGATCGAGCGACAGTTCATTCAACCTGGGGAAACCCGGCGGCGCGGCGGCCACGAAGAGCCGCAGCCCTCCCCAAGCGAGGAAAATGCCGGTTAGTCCTCCGAGCAGCGAGAGCGGTAGGCTTTCGGTGATCAACTGCCGGATGAGCCGTCCGCGGCCAGCGCCGATCGCGGTGCGAATGGCAATCTCGGTCCTTCGCGAGGCAGCGCGAGCGAGCAACAATCCGGCCACGTTCGCGCAGCCGATCAGCAGCACGATACCGACCGCCCCTTGCAGCAGAAGCAGCGGCGACCGCAGGTTTCCATAAAGCGATTGCGTCATGGTTTGCACGACGGCGCCCAGCTTCTTATTGCGGTCAGGATCGGAGACGGCCAGTTGAGCCGCCAGAGTATCGATCTCAGCCTGGGCCTGCGTCAGCCGCACTCCCGGTTTCATGCGGGCGACCACACCCAAGTTGTATTGAGTGCTCTGTACCTCAGTATGAGTCCAGTTCAGAGGAGTCCAAAAATCGGCCTGATCGTCCCACACATAGAAATTCGGCGGCATGACGCCAACGATGGTCTTAACCACTCCGTCCACCCGCATCGTCTTCCCGATCACAGCGGGATCGCCGTTGAAGCGGCGCTGCCAGAACCGCGAGCTGATCAGGAGCACAGGCACGGGATTATCAATCGGATTCTCATCTTCCGCCAGAACCCGTCCCAACACCGGCCTGACTCCCAGGGCCTGGAACATGGAAGGCGTATAGTTTTCGCAATCGACCCTTTCGGGCGGTTGGCCGTGCTCGTCGGCGCCCACGTTGCACACGTTGCCGCGAATGCCGCCCATCGCTACGAAGGACTTGGCCCGCTCGCGGAACGCCGTGTAATTGAGCGCCATTACGCCGTTGATCTGGTCCTTGCGATCGAGGGGAACGCTCCATATCATCACCAGCCGGTCTGCGTCCGGATAGGGAAGCGGGCGGAGCAAAGTCGTGTTGATGAGGCTGAAGATCACCGTGTTGGCGCCGATGCCCAACGCCAGCGACAAAGCGGCTACCAAGGTGAAGCCCGGCTTCTTGACCAGCATGCGGAAGCCGTAAAGAATGTCTTGCCACAAAGTCGTCATGTCGCCTCCGGGATCGGCCCGTGTCCCCGAGGTAACTACAGGCGATCGGTAGCCCTGCAGTCCTTTCCGACGACGCGGGTTCATTATTAATACGTTTTTCGATACGGTAGGTTTACATGAAAGCGGAATTTATTTGGCTAGCGTGCCCGGCGATGCGCTTCCGGCTGAGCAGGCAGGGCTAAAAAATATCCTGGAGCGCCTGCCGGTGCGCCAGGATCTGCACCGACCCGGAGGATGTCACTTGCACATCGCGGGTCTGGCCTGACGGGCCGATCGGCCCGATGGGTTTACCATTCAGGCTGATCTCCACGGCGCCGGCATTGCCGATCACCAGATTCACCGCCGTGGCGTTCTCCAGGACTTTGCTCTCATTCGGCCGGAGCATTCCTGCAAAGACATTCCGGCCATCCGCCTTCATCGCAACCCAAGTTGAAGCCTGCGCCTTCAACACAAGATGCAATGAGTTGGATGCGTTAGTGGATTCCGGCTTTGCCGGGACGGTTTGCGGCAAGGGACGCTCCGATATTGCCGCCCGATCCGCCGTACCCTCCGCGGATTGCGTCACCGCCGGCGGGTGGGTGCGATTATTCCGCCGTCCCTCGTAAGCTATCGACACCAGCAGGATAACCAAGGCGCCAGCCGCGATCCCGGCGAGCGTCGCCGCCGAAACCGGCGGCCGTTTGGGGGTTCGAGGGATCTCCGCGGGTGGCGGCGGTTCCTGTTCGAGGCGCAGCTGAGCAATCACCTGCTCCTCATCCAATCCCAGCTCATGCGCATATTGGCGCACGAAGTTGATCGTAAACAGGCGCGCGGGAAGCTTATCAAATTGTCCCTGCTCGATGGCGTGTAACAGGCGGACGGGAATTTTTGTCTGCTGGGCAATCCGGTCCAGCGCCAACCCGGATTTCAACCGCTCGTAGCGCAACATCTCGCCGATCGTATTCATTGCCAGCCTCTCGAAGAGCAAACCGGGGCCTGCCGGATAGGCGAAGTATAACACCGGCGGCTTTCGCGCAGACGGTGAGAGCGGAGCAGGAGTACTAGCACTAGCACCCGTGACCGGCGCCAAGCTTTTACCGCCGAGGCGCCAAGCCGCCGGGATGAAAATAAAGGTGTCAGATCGAGTGATGGTTCGAATCGGGAGTCCGCTCGAGTAGAATTGTTGAGCGCAGTGTCGCAGGAGGTGAGCGATGAAATCGAAACGATCGGTGCTAATCGGTGTGGCTTTGATCGGCCTGTTGGTTCTCGTATCAAGCGCGCAGAATGGGCGCAGTGGGGCTGGGTCCCAGAAACACAAACCTGTCTCGATGACCCGGCTATATACCGGCCCGGACGGCCAAACGCATGCCGAAGAGACGGAAGCCAAATTCACCGCAGGCAGCACCAACGAGATCTTCAAGCTGATGGCGATCAATGGAGCAGAGCTGCATCGCGCGGCGCCGGGCACGGTGATTGATTGGCATACGGCGCCACGGCGTCAATACGTGATTACTCTCAGCGGCCAGGGGGAAATCGAAGTCGCGGGAGGGAAAAAGTTTCCGGTCGGACCAGGGCATATCGACCTGGTCGAAGATACAACGGGCAAGGGCCACATCACCAGAGTCACTGGCAATGAGGATCGCGTAACGCTCCAGCTTCCACTTTCAGACCAATCCGGCCGGTGATTCGAGGCGGGCAAGCAGTTCGGGGTCCGGCGGCCGGGCAAGAGGCTTGCATGCGTGTCGCGAGTTGCATACAATCGCGCCGGTGGACCTGATTCGACCGTACAAGGAGATCTGAGAACTATGAGTAAACGAGCCTTGCATCCGGGAGTAGTGATCCTGCTTGCCGTTCTCTTGGCCGCGGCGCTGGCCGGCTTGGTTGCGGCCCAAGCGAAGAGCGAACCGGTTCGGGTTGGCGCCAGCGACCTGGGCGGCGTGGTGACCAGTCCCAAGGGGCCCGAGGCGGGCGTCTGGGTGATCGCGGAAACCACAGAGCTACCCACCAAACTCGTCAAGATCGTGGTCACGGACGATCAGGGGCGCTATCTGGTGCCGGATCTTCCCAAGTCCAACTACAGTGTGTGGGTTCGCGGCTACGGGCTGGTCGATTCACCGAAAGTGAAAGCCACACCCGGCCAGACCCTGAACCTGAAGGCAGTGGTTGCGCCGGACAAGAAGGCTGCTATCGAATACTATCCCGCGCTGTACTGGTTTTCTTTGCTGCAAGTGCCGCCGAAGAGTGATTTCCCCGGCACGGGGCCGTCCGGAAACGGGATTGCCACGAGCATCAAAAGCCAGGGGGAATGGATTCGCAGCATCGTCAATACGGACGGTTGCACGGGCTGTCACCAGATGGGCGACAAGGCGACGCGCGAAATTCCCAAGAGTATCCTCAGCCAGACCGCGGACAGCAAAGCTGCATGGGATCTGCGCATTAAAGCAGGCCAGGCAGGAGGCGGGATGAGCGCCCGCTTCGACCAGGTGGGGCGTAAGCGCGCGCTGGCGATGTACGCGGATTGGTCGGACCGGATTGCGCACGGGGAACTGCCTGCCGACGCTCCCTCGCGTCCTCAGGGTCTGGAGCGGAACGTCGTCGTCACGCTTTGGGACTGGGCGGATCCCAAGGTCTATCTGCATGACGCCATCGCGAGCGACAAGAGGAATCCAACCGTGAACGCCAACGGTCCCATTTACGGAGCGCTCGAAGAGAGCGGCGATTATTTCACGGTCCTCGATCCGAAGAGCAACTCGACGAGCCAGGTAAGGCTGAAGCCGCGCGACCCGGAGACGCCGAGCTCTTTCGCAACGAAGCCGGCCGCGGCGTCGCCGTACTGGGGCGACGAAGCGATCTGGAACAGCCAGACGACGGTCCACAGCTTCTCGATGGACAAGCAGGGCCGGGTATGGGCCGCCGGGCGAGTTCGTAAACTCAAAACACCGGCATGGTGCCAGTCGGGGTCGGATCTGATTTCGGCGAAGTTGTTCCCGATTCCGCAAGGCCAGCGGGGGCTGATCCTTTACGAGCCGAAAACCAAGGAGACCACGACCGTCGACACTTGCTTCACGTGGGGCCACGTGAATTTTGACGACCACGATGTGCTGTGGTCGTCCTTCGGGCCGACCGGCGTCGAGGGATGGTTCGATACGAAGATCTGGGACAAGACACATGACGAGAAAAAGGCGCAGGGGTGGAGCGCGTTCGTCCTGGACTACAACGGGAACGGGAAGCGCGACGCGTACACCGAACCGAATCAGGCGGCCGATCCCACGAAGGACAAGCGGATCGACGTATCGTTCTACGGCGATTCTCCGGCGCCGGACGGCTCGGTTTGGGGCTCGGTGCTGGGAATGCCGGGCGCGCTGGTTCGCTTCATCCCTGGATCGCATCCGCCCGAGACCGCGTTGGCCGAATACTACGAGGTGCCATGGAATAACGCGAAGGCGCCGGTGCAAGGCTTCGCGCCACGCGGCATGGATGTCGACAGCAAGGGCGTCGTCTGGACCGTGCTCTCGAGCGGACATTACGCGAGCTTCGATCGCAGCAAGTGCAAGGGTCCGCTCAACGGTCCCACTGCTGCGACCGGACAACACTGCCCGGAAGGCTGGAGCCTGTATAAGTTTCCGGGGCCGAATTACAAGGGAGCGGTGGAAAATGGCAGCGCCGACTCGGCGTACTACAATTTCGTCGATCGGTTCGATATGCTGGGCGTTGGAAAGGACGTACCGCTGGCGACCGGCAATCTGTCCGAGGGATTACTGGTGCTGGTGAACGGCAAGTTCCTGACGCTGCGCGTGCCGTACCCAATGGGCTATTACGCGAAGGGCCTGGACGGCCGCGTCGACAATCCGAACGGCGGCTGGAAGGGGAAAGGCATCTACACGCCGATCTCGACGCGGGCGCCCTTCCACATGGAAGGCGGCAAAGGGACGCCGCCGAAACTCGTGAAGTTCCAGATGCGACCGAATCCGCTGGCAAATTAGCCAAGCAGTTCGTCCTAGCCCGGCAATCGGGCATCATGACGCGGGGCATGACCGCTTCGAAGCGAGAAGGGCCCGCTCTGCCATCCGTCTACCACGGCGGTTAAACCTCGACCTGCCCTACATGGCGTTACACTCGGGGCAGGGAGAGCTTATGCCTGAACATGACGAGACGCATGGCGAGGTGCGGCCGCGAACGGCGGTGCTGACGCGCGGATTTGATCCGAGCCTGTCGGTGGGATCGGCGCGGCCGGCGGTGTTTCGCAGTTCGACCTACGTTTTTGCGAGCCCGGAGGCGGCGGAACGGGCGTTCGCCATGACGACGGGCAAAATTCAGCCGCGCGTGGGCGAACGCGCCGACCTGATTTATTCCCGGATCTCGCATCCCAACGCGGAAATCCTGGAAGACCAGATTGTGCCGCTGGAACTGGGGGCGCGCGAGGCGGCGGTATTTAATTCGGGAATGGCGGCGATTATGACGGCGTGCTTCACGTTCGCGCGGCCGCAAAGCACGATTGTGTACACCACGCCGCTGTATGGCGGGACGACGGGCTTGATCCACAATTTTCTGGATCCGTTTGGGGTCAAGGGCGTAGCGGTAACGTCGGGCAACGCGGAAGGTATCGAAGAAGCCATTCGCGCCGCCAAGAATTTGTGCATCGTGTACCTCGAGACGCCAGCCAATCCAACCATGATCATGACGGATATCGAGCGCGTGGCGGAGGCGGCGGCCCGGCATCCGGACAAACCGGTAGTGATGGTGGATAACACGTTCCTGGGGCCGGCGTTCCAGCATCCGTTGCAGTTGGGGGCGGACCTGGTGCTTTATTCGGCGACAAAGTATTTGTCCGGGTTTAGCGATATGGTGGCGGGGGTGGCGCTGGCGCGCAATGCGGAACTGATCCGCACGATCCGCAGCCGGCGCGTGATGTTCGGAAACATTCTGCAACCGGACGAGTGCTGGATGTTAGACAGCCGGCTGCCGACGGTCTCGCTGCGGATGAACCGGCAGAGCAAGAACGCACAGCGCGTGGCGGAGGCCCTTTACGGGCACAAGCGGCTCAGCCGCGTGATTTACCCCACGCTGTTCGAGGACGCGGAACAGATCCGTATTTTCAAAAAGCAGTGCGCGTATCCCGGGGCGCTGTTCTCGATCGATTTTCATGGCGGGAAGAAGGCGGCGTTCGAGTTTTTGAGGCATCTGCGGATTGCGCGGAACGCGGTTTCGCTGGGCGGCGTCGAGACGCTGGTCTGTCATCCGAAGACGACCACGCATTCGGGTATGAGCGACGCGGAACTGGCGGAATCGGGAGTTACCGACGGGCTGGTGCGGGTGTCGGTGGGGATCGAGGACTGGCGGGACCTGCTGGCGGACTTCGAACAGGCGCTGGCGGCGTAAGAGTCAACCCAGAACAAATGGGGAGCGGCACGAATTTCGCAAGAGCGGCGAAATTCGAGCCAGTCCCCATTTTGGCAGCCCAAGTTACAATTGAGTATTACCTAATTTTTCCGAAGGAATTTCTGTGACTGGTCACGAAATCAGGCAGCGTTTTCTCGACTTTTTTGCCGGCCGCGGGCACCGCGTGGTGCGGAGCTCGTCGCTATTGCCGGCCAACGATCCGACGCTGCTGTTTACGAACGCGGGGATGAACCAGTTTAAAGACGTGTTCCTGGGGCTGGAAAAGCGCGACTACTCGCGCGCGGCCAGCTCGCAGAAGTGCGTGCGGGCGGGTGGAAAACATAACGATTTGGAGAATGTGGGGTATACGCGGCGGCATCACACGTTTTTTGAGATGCTGGGAAATTTTTCGTTCGGCGATTACTTCAAGGCAGAGGCCATCGAGTTTGCGTGGGATCTGATCACCAAGGAATACGGGCTACCGAAGGACAAACTATACGTAACGGTGTTTCGGGAGGACGATGAAGCCGAGCAACTGTGGCAGAAGGTAGCTGGAGTTCCGAAGAGCCGGATCTTCCGGCTGGACGAGAAAGACAACTTCTGGCAGATGGGGGAGACGGGGCCGTGCGGTCCGTGCTCGGAGATTCATTTTGATATGGGAAAGGGCGCGGCGGAGCCGGGCCGCGAGAACGAAGAATTTCCCAGTGATGGCGGCGGGCGCTTCGTCGAGATCTGGAACCTGGTGTTTATGCAATACGATCGCGACGCGGCGGGCACGCTGACACCGCTGCCGCGGCCTTCGATCGATACGGGGATGGGGCTGGAGCGGATCGCGGCGGTGTTGCAAGGCAAGATTTCAAATTACGACACGGACCTGATCCATCCGATCATGATGAAAGCGCAGGAGCTGTTCGGAGCGGCGCGTTCGGAGGAAGAACGATTTCAGACGGCGCTGAGGATTACGGCGGATCATGCGCGCGCGACGACATTCCTGATTCATGACGGCGTGCTGCCGTCCAATGAAGGTCGCGGGTATGTGCTGCGCAAAATCATGCGGCGGGCGATGCGCAATGCGCGGCTGGTGGGGGTCGAGGAACCTTTTCTTTACAAGCTGACAGGGTTTGTGGCGGAGCTGATGAACCCGGCGTATCCCGAGCTGTTGGAGAGCGTGCAGCGGGTGGCGCGGGTGGTGAAGGACGAAGAACACCGGTACGCGACGACGTTCCTTGTGGCAGAGAAAGTATTCCAGGAATCGATTCAATCGCTGCAGGACGGTCTGATTCCAGGCGCGGTGTCGTTCAAGCTGTACGATACCTACGGGCTGGCGCTGGACGAGCAAGAAGAGATGGCGCGGGAGCGCGGGCTGGCAATCGATCACCAGGGGTTCGGGCGCGAGATGGAGCAGCAGCGGGAACGCGCGCGCGCGAGCTGGAAGGGCGCGGAAAAAGGCGCGGTGGTTCCGGCGTATCAAAAGCTGCTGGAGCAGGGGCGCACAAAGTTTCTGGGGTACAACGATCTGGAGGCCAATTCGCGCGTGATCGGGGTGCTAGTGAACCGCGAACTCGTGCCGGAAGTTGCGGCGGGCGCGAAGGCGGAACTGGCGTTTGACCAGACGCCGTTCTATGCGGAATCGGGCGGGCAGGTGGGAGATCGCGGCGGGTTGTATTCGGCCGATGGGGTGAAGGTGGCGGACGTCGAGAGCGCGCTGGCGGGCGTGCCGGGGCTCACGGTGCACCGGGTGGTGACACATGCGCCGATTCGAACAGGAGATGTGCTCAGCGCGAAAGTGGCGACGCCACTGCGCGATGCCACGAGGCGCAATCACACGGCCACTCATCTGCTGCATGCATCGCTGCGGCAGGTTCTGGGTACGCACGTAAAGCAGGCGGGGAGTGTGGTAGAGCCGGGACGGCTGCGCTTCGACTTCACGCATTACGCGGCCATGGATCGCGCGGAGCTGGAAGAAGTGGAGCGGCTCATGAACGAACAGGTGCTGCGCAATACCGGGGTGGAGACCAACATCATGCCGCTCGACCAGGCGATTGCGACCGGGGCGATGGCGCTGTTCGGGGAGAAATACGGCGACCAGGTGCGGGTGGTGAACGTGCCGGGTTTCAGCCGTGAGTTGTGCGGCGGAACCCATGTGCAACGCACCGGAGATATTGGCGTCTGCAAGATTGTTTACGAAGGGAGCATTTCGGCGGGAGTACGGCGCATTGAAGCGATTACGGGGGGAGCGGCGTTGCGGCAATACCAGGAGTCGACGGACGCTTTGCGGCGGATTGCCGACATGGTGCGCGCGTCGGAACCGGAGCTGATTGAGCACGTGGAGAAGCTGCTGGCTAACGAAAGGTCGCTGGAAAAGCAGGTCGATCAACTGAAGAGCAAGCTGGCGCAATCGGCCGTGGGCGAGATCGAATCGCAAGCGCGCACCATCAAAGGCGCGAAAGTTGTGGCGGCGCGCGTGGACGGAATGGACCGCGCGCAACTGCGCGGGCTGGCCGATTCGCTGCGCAATAAGTGGAAGAGCGCGGTGGTGGTACTGGCATCGGCGGAGGATTCCAGCGTTTCGATTGTGGCGGCTGTCACCAAGGACCTTACGGCGAAGGTGCAGGCAGGGAAACTGGTGGGCGCGGTCGCGCAGGCTACCGGCGGCAAAGGCGGGGGACGTCCCGACATGGCCGAGGGCGGCGGCAAGGATGCCACGGCGCTGGCAAACGCATTGCAGAGCGTTTATCAGGATGTTGAGAGCAAGTTGTGACGGAGTCCTGTGATGCGTTGATAGTCGGCGCGGGGCCGACCGGGCTGGCGTGCGGCATCGAGCTGCAGCAGCGCGGCGTGAAGGCGATCCTGGTGGAGAAGGGTTGCGTGGTGAACTCTCTTTACAACTATCCAACGAACATGAGCTTCTTCACCACGCCGGAGCTTCTCGAAATCGGCAACATTCCGATGACGAGCCTGAACGAGAAGCCAAACCGGACCGAAGCCCTGAAATATTACCGGCGAGTCGCGCAGCACTATCAACTGGATGTCCGCCAGTATGAACGAGTGGAGCGAATCGGCGGCGACGACATGGATTTCCAGGTGTTCACCACGGACCGGCGCGGCTGCCAGCGCCTTTACCAGGCGCGGAAGATTGTGCTGGCCACGGGTTACTATGACGTGCCGAATATGCTCAATGTGCCGGGCGAAGATTTGCCCAAGGTGATCCACTATTACAAAGAGCCGCACCCGTATTACAACCACGACGTAGCGGTGATCGGCGCGAAAAATTCGGCAGCTATTGCGGCGTTGGAATTATGGTGGACCGGGGCGCGCGTAACACTGATTCATCGCGGTTCGGCGATTTCGAACTCGGTGAAGTATTGGATCAAGCCGAATATTGAAAACCGGATCAAGAATGGCGAGATCCCCGCGTATTTTCATTCGCATGTTACCGAGATCGGAGTCGACTCAATCCGGGTTGCGACGCCGGAAGGTGAAATTTCGTTAAAGAATGATTTCGTCTTTGCGCTGATCGGGTATCAGCCGGATCTCAAGTTTTTGAATTCCACAGGAATCAGCTTAGAGCCACAAACACTTAGGCCGCGGACCGATGTGCAGACGCTGGAAAGTGAGCGAAAAGGGATTTACTTGGCCGGTGTGATCGTTGCCGGCATGCATACAAACGAAATTTTCATCGAGAACGGACGTTTCCACGGGAAACTGATAGCTCAATCGATTGCTTCTATCCTACACACCCATTGAGGGTTACGATTAAACAGTCAAAAAATTCACCTAGATTCGGTGTTTCGAACGTTACGATTTTGCTAACTTTGTGAGACATCTAACTGAAACTTTAGTTCTATTTCGTGTATCTATAAGGTGAAGGGGTTACTACCATGCTGCAGCTGGTTCTGAATTTCCTGTTTGGCTGTTCCCACCAACGGACGTCCTTTCCTCTCACACCGACGAGGAAAAGCAGCGGTCCTCAAGTACCTGGAGCAGCGCGGTTCGGAACATATGTCACCTGTCTGGAATGCGGCAAGGAACTCGCCTACAACTGGGAAACAATGCGGGTGGACGGGCCGGTAGCGCCAAGGCAACCCGCAGCCGAAGCGCAACCCAGTTTTCGCTGAACTGCTCCACTGCGGTTCGTCACTGCCACCCTGGAAATACAGGTTCGCTCCGTTACCGTCGCGGCTCTGTGTCTGATTCAGGGAGTGATGTCGCCCAGCAGAACCGCGCGGCGGGCACCGGTCGCAGACGGCAGATTGGCGGGACGGCGGCGCCAGGTTTCGTGGGCGAGGACCGCGAAAGCAACGGCCTCTTTCGCATCGGGATTAATGCCGTAGCGCGCCGAACTGGCGACCGCGATGCCGGGCAGGAACCCCGAAAGGTAATCCATGATGCGCGGATTGTGAACGCCGCCGCCCGAAACAATCAAGTCCGCGGAACGTGTGCCGGTCTGTCGGACGGCGAGCGCGATCGTCGCCGCGGTTAAAACCGTGACAGTGGCGATCAGGTCAGGCACGGCGAGCTTGGATTTCTTGACGCGTTCCACGAAGTCCGCGCCGTACTGCTCCCGGCCGGCGCTTTTGGGCGGCCGGCGCCGGTAATACGGATCGGACAGTAATTGATCGAGCAGTTTCCGATTGGGGCGTCCGGAGGCTGCGATTTTTCCGTCACGATCATAATTCTGCTTGCCGCGCGTATACTCGCGTGCGAGGGAATCGATGACCATGTTGCCAGGACCGGTATCGAAGGCGATGACATGGTGAGGTGAAGCCGCTGGTGGGATCACCGTGATGTTCGCGATGCCTCCGATATTCAGGGCGATGCGCGCACGGCGGGGGTGACGGAACAGAAGATAATCGACGTAGGGGACCAGCGGGGCGCCTTCCCCGCCAGCCGCGATATCGCGCGCGCGAAAATTCGAGATGACGGGGACGCCGAGCGCCTCCGCCAACACGGCGGGCTCACCGATCTGAAGAGTGTTCGCGCCGCCTTCGTGAAAGATCGTCTGGCCGTGGCAACCGATGAGAGCGATGGGGCCGAAGCGCTCGACAGCTTTCTGAACGGCGCGGGCATAGAGTCCGGCGAGATAAAAGTTCAGACGCGAGATCTGGGGGGCATCCATCTCTCCTAATAGCGCGGCCCGCGTCGCTACCGGATAGCGAGTGGATTGAAAGCCGATGGTTTCGATGCGGCGTCCGCGGATGTCCACGACGGCCACATCAATGCCATCAAGCGAAGTGCCGCTCATGACGCCGGCCACTCTCACGGGCGCTTCAACTCCTTCTGTAATTCGCTGAGCAGCTGAAGCGCTTCGATGGGACGGAGTTCATCCAGGTTCAGCGATCGGATGCGCTCGGCAATTCCGTACCCGACGGGCTCGAAGAGCTGGATCTGCAAGGGGCGGTCTTCGGCTTTCGAAAGCTCCCCGGTGACGGCGTGTTCACTGCGTTCGTGGAGCTTCAAGACCTGACGGGCCCGTTCGATGACGGCGAGAGGCAGGCCCGCCAGCCGCGCGACTTCAATACCGTAGCTGCGATCGGCTTTGCCGGGCTCCACCTTGCGCAGGAAAATGATGTGGTCGCCCGCTTCCTTGACCGAGACGCTCAGGTTGCGGACGCCGTCGAGTTGCTCGGCGAGTTCCGTGAGCTCGTGATAGTGCGTCGCGAAAAGAGTCTTGGCTCGGGTGCGGGAGTGGATTTGCTCGACCACGGCCCATGCCAGTGCCAGGCCGTCGTAGGTGGCGGTGCCGCGGCCGATTTCGTCAAGCACGATCAGACTGCGAGGGGTGGCGGAATTGAGGATGACGGCCGTCTCGGTCATTTCGACCATGAAGGTGGAGCGGCCGCGCGACAGATTGTCGGACGCCCCGATGCGGGTGAAGATGCGATCGATAATGGGCAGACGCGCCGATTCGGCGGGAACGAAAGAGCCCATTTGCGCGAGGATCGCAATGAGCGCGGCCTGGCGGAGGTAAGTTGATTTGCCGCCCATGTTGGGACCGGTGATGATGGCGATCAGGTCGGAAGCGCCGTTGAGGAACAGATCATTGGGGATGAATCTGCCGGTTTCCTGTTGGGCAAGGCGCTCGATTACAGGATGGCGGCCGGCCAGGACGCGCATCTCGCCCTCCTCGGAAAATGACGGGCGCTGATAGCGGTTCTCCGCGGCGACCTGCGCGAGCGACGCGGTGACATCGAGCTCGGCGACGGCGCCCGCAGTGGCGCGGATGCGCTGCGCCTGTGCCGCGGCACGTTTGCGCACGCCCGCAAAAAGATCCTTTTCGAGCGTGAGGATTTTTTCCTCGGCATCGAGAACCTTGCGTTCGTAATCTTTCAATTCGGGAGTGGTGAAGCGCTCTGCATTCGCCAACGTTTGCTTGCGCTCATAATCGGAGGGGGCGAGGTGCTGGTTGGCTTTCGTAATCTCGATGTAATACCCGAAGACGTTGTTGAACCGCACCTTGAGGGACTGGATGCCGGTTCGCTGGCGTTCGCGGGCCTCGATCTGCGCGATGTACTGGCGGCCATTGAGACTGAGATCGCGCAACTCGTCAAGCTCGGCATGGAAGCCGGCGCGGATCGTGCCGCCATCGGATAGATTGAGGGGCGGCTCGTCGGCAATGGCCTCTAGAATGAGATTGGTCACGTCGGGGAGTTCATCCAGACGCTCTTGGATAGAGCGCAGGCGCGCGGCTTGCTGCGTATCGAAACAGCGCTTGAGGGAAGGGACCTTTTCGAGCGAGCGGCCGAGAGCGAGAAGATCCCGGGGACCGGCAGAGCCGAGCGTTACCTTCGCGAGCAGCCGTTCGATATCGAGAATCGCGGAAAGCTGCTTGCGCAGTTCAGCGCGCAGGATGGTCTGCTGCGCCAATTCGGCGACAGCGTCGAGGCGCTGCTCAATCTCGGCGCAATTCATCGAAGGCCGCAGCAGGCGCTGCCGCAGAAGACGGCCGCCCATGCCGGTCTGGGTCTGATCGAGAACGGCGAGGACCGTGGCGGGGCCTTGAAAGCCGCCGGCATCGGCGGAGAACAGGGGCTCGACCAGTTCCAGGTTGCGCACGGTCACCGTGTCGAGCACCATGAAATCGGCGGAGTCGTAATAGGTGGGACGGTCGAGATGGTCGAGCGCGGCGCGCTGGGTGTCGCGGAGGTAGTGCAGAACGGCGGCGGAAGCCCCTACGGCGGCGGGACGGTTTCCCAGACCACAGCCATCCAGCGAAAGCAGCTTGAAATGGTCGCGGAGGGTGCGGTCGGCGTAATCGTAACTGAAGATCCAATCTTCAAGATCGGTGCGGACGAAGCGGGTGGCGCCGCGCTCCTCTGCATTGAAGAGCGGCAGATCGGAGGGAAACAGGACCTCGCGCGCGCCCAGGTGCTCAATGGCAGCTCCGACCTCGGCAGCGTCCAGTTCAGTGACTCGAAATTCGCCGGTCGATATGTCGACATAAGCCAGGGCGGAGCGAGGGCCGGAACGCGCCACGGCCGCGAGGTAGTTGTTCTCACGCGGCTTCACCAGACTGGGATCCATGGCGGTGCCCGGCGTTACGAAGCGCGTGATTTCGCGTTTGACCAGTTTTTTGGCGAAGCGCGGATCTTCCACCTGATCGCAGATCGCCACGCGATGGCCTTTCTGGATGAGGCGGGAGATGTAGCCTTCGGCGGCGTGGTAGGGGACGCCGCACATGGGGATGGCGGCGCCTTTTTCCTTGTTGCGGGACGTGAGCGTGATTTCGAGTTCGCGGGCCGCGATTACGGCGTCTTCGAAGAAGAGCTCGTAAAAATCGCCAAGACGGAACATCAGCAGAGCGTTGGGCGCTTGCTGTTTGATGGTATTGTACTGCCGCATCAGCGGCGTGCTGGCGTCAGAGGACATCGAGTTCGACTTCGGGCGGCCGGGTCCGGGGGGACCCGGGCGGACCAGGGGGTCCGCCACACTCAGGCGTATATTCCACGGAGTTTGATGGCGAAGGCGACGCGGTCGAGCGCCAGCATGTAGGCGGCGATGCGATTGTTCACGCCGTGGGTCTCCGCATAATGAACTACGGCGCCGAAGCTTTCCACCATGATTTCTTCCAGGCGATGGTTGACAAGCTGCTCGTTCCAGAAAAATCCCTGGCGATCCTGGACCCACTCGAAATAAGAGACGGTCACGCCGCCGGCATTGGCCAGGATATCGGGAATTACGAAGATCTTCTTCTCCGCCAGAATGTGGTCCGCCACCTGTGTAGTAGGACCATTGGCTCCCTCGCAGAGAATCTTGCAGCGCAGCTTGTCGGCATTCAGGGAGGTGATCACGTTTTCGGTGGCGGCGGGGATGAGGACGTCGCATTCCAAGTACATGGCTTGCTGCCGATCGATCTCTTCGCCGCCAGGGAAGCCCGTGATCGAACCCGTTTCCTTACGGTGTTCGGTGAGCGCGGCGATGTCGAGACCCTTTGGATTGTAGACGGCACCATCGTATTCGACGATGCAAATGATTTTGAATCCCTTGGCGCTCATCAGCCGGGCGGCCATTCCGCCGACATTGCCAAAGCCCTGAATCACAACGCGGCAGTTCTCGGGCGTCAGGCGGAAACGCTCGAGCGCTTGCAGCGTGACGATCATGCAGCCGCGGCCGGTGGCTTCCGGGCGGCCGCGCGAACCGCCCAATGCCAGAGGTTTGCCGGTGACGACAGCGTTCACGGTGTGGCGCGCGTGCATGGAATAGGTATCCATCATCCACGCCATCACCTGTTCGTTGGTATTGACATCGGGGGCGGGCACGTCGCGCTCGGGTCCGATGAAGTCGATGATTTCAGCGGTGTAGCGGCGCGTCAGCTTCTCCAGTTCCGCGGGAGAAAGAAGGTTGGGGTCGCAGATGACGCCGCCTTTGCCGCCGCCGAACGGGATATTGACGACGGCGCATTTCCAGGTCATCCAGGAGGCGAGGGCGCGGACTTCATCGAGCGTGACGTCGGGCGCGAAGCGGATTCCCCCTTTGGCGGGTCCGCGGGCGATCGAGTGCTGCACGCGATAGCCGGTGAAAACTTCCAGACGCCCGTCATCGAGCTGGACGGGAATGTGCACAGTGATCTCGCGGGCGGGCGCGCGCAAAACCTTGCACATACCATCATCGAGGTGCAGCCGCCGGGCAGCTTCATCGAACCGCGCGGCGGCGGCGAGCCAGGGGTTCTTCTCGTCTTCCAGCGAGATGGAAACAGGCGAAGTGAGAGTCGACAAGATACCAGCCTCCGGTTTCATTATTACAGGTGGCACGGTTAGGGGTGACAGGGCGTTTTGTGGTCCTGCGCGGGCAGACAAAAAGCGATCGTCTGCCTCACGAGAACAAGACTAGGAGCCCAGGGCTTCAAGGGCTTTGCGGATCACGGGGTCGCGCTGGGCTTCGACTTCATCTCCCTTTTCGACGCCGAGCGCCTGATTGAAGATCTCGGTCTTGAGACGGCCCTCGACGAAGTCGCGCTCGACCGTCCATTCCGTGACACCGGGCTGGATGCCGCGGGCGGAGAGCCAAGCCTTGAATTGATCGAGCATTTGTGGGGTGACTTCGAAATCGGGCGTGACTTTGTGCTGAGAAAGGTATTCGGTGGCATAGTTGGGAAACGAACCGCTGGCCTCCAGCGCGACGCGAAGGCGGTTCATGGCGGGCGGATAGACGATGATATCGGGCTGAATGCCGCCGCCGCCGGTGACGGTGCGACCTTTGTCGGTGTGAAACTCCTTGGCGCCGTTGGGATGCGCAGTGGTGCCGGCGAGCTCGAATTGCGCGGCATCGAGCGGTTTCTGAATGGAGCGGCCGCTGGGCGTGTAATACAGCGCGGTGGTAAGGGCAAGGCCGGTTCCTTCGCTCAGCGGAAAGACGCCCTGGACCAGGCCTTTGCCATAGCTGGGAACTCCCAGCACGATGGCGCGGTCGTGATCCTGCATGGCACCGGTGACGATCTCAGAGGCACTGGCGGTCTTTTCATTAACCAGAATGGCTAGCTTGAATTCGTAAGGCGTGGCCGACGACTTCACTTTTTCCGTCTTCTCCGGGACGTTGCGACCGCGCACGGTAACGATGGGGAGCCCTGGTTTCAGGAACAGCGACGCAGTATCGACGGCAGCCGTCAACAAACCGCCGGGATTGTTGCGCAGGTCGAGAACCAGGCCCTTGAGGTTGGCGCCGCCGAGTTTCTCGATGGCTTCCTGGATCAGCCGCGGCGTGCTGTCCTCGAAACTGCCGACCCGAATGTAGCCGATGGCGGCCGCGATGAAAAACGCGCGCTCCACCGGGGGCGTTTGCAACTCGGCCGGCATCATCACGAAACGCATGATTCTCGTCGTGCCGGGACGCTTCACGAACAACTCGGCCTGATGCTGGCGCGCTTCGCCAAGCAACTGCTGCAACTGTTCCGTGTCGAGGCGGGCGATCTCGTAGCCATTGATGCCGAGGATCTCGTCGCCGGGCGCCAGGCCCGCTTTGGCGGAGGGCGTGCCGGGAAGCGTTTGCAGCACGATCACACGGCCGGGCAGAAGCGAAACCACGGTTCCGAAGCCCTTTTGCGTGGAAGTTTCCAGCTTCTGCAGCTGCTGGAACTGGCCGGGGTCAAAGAAGATGGAGTGCGGATCGAGCTTGCGCAACAGCCCCGGAATGGCTCCCTGATAGAAGGCTTGTTCGGAAGAAATCGGGTCGGCGGCGTTCTGTTCCAGCACGGAATACGTGTTGATCAGCGTTTTCATCTGGGAATCGAGATCGTCGGCAGCGCACAGGGACACAGCACAACAGACCAGGACTCCGAGAAGACGCGACAGCGGCATGCGGCGTTCGATAGTTCCAGTTTATCGCGTGAACTTGGTGGCCTTCTTGCGGCGGTCGCGCGCGAGGGCGAGTTCGATCAGCTCGTCGATCAGGGCGGGGAAGGGAATGCCGCTGTGCTCCCACATTTTGGGATACATGCTGATGGAGGTAAAGCCGGGGATGGTATTGATCTCGTTGATGTACAGGCGATCGGTGGCGGTTTCCAGGAAGAAATCGACGCGCGCCATTCCCTCG
>CAZKQQ010000062.1:0-10125 GCA_964554945.1 uncultured Solibacteraceae bacterium
GTACAGCGTGCAGTCCTCGATGGCCTGCTCGCGGGTCCAACCCATGGAGTGGATGCCGGTGTCCACCACCAGCCGGACGGCGCGAAAACGTTCGCTAGCCAATTGCCCGAAGTGGTCCGCGGGATCGCGGTACACGCCAAGCTGGGCGCCGAGCGATTCGGCGTAAAGCGCCCAACCTTCGGCAAAAGCACTGTTCACGTAAAACCGGCGAAAGTCCGGCAGCGCGAGCGAGCGCGCCAGGGTCAGCTGAAACACGTGGCCGGGAACGGCTTCGTGCAGCACCAGGGATTGCTTGTCGTATTTGACCTGCTTTTCCGGCTGATAAGTGTTCAGATTCATCCAGCCCGGAGTGGTGTAATCGGGCGACGGCGCCTGGGCGTTGGTAGCGGTCGATGCTTCCCGCTCCACCGGGATGATGCGAATCCCGTAAAGCAATCGCGGAATATGCCGGAATTGGTTGGGCAGTTCGGGTTCGATAATCTTAGCCACGTTACGGCAGTAGGCCAGCATCTCCTCCTTAGTGTGAAAATGCTGGGACGGCGAGGCCTCGAGTTGGCGCTCGTATTCCGCAATACTGCCCGAAAAGCCCGCCTGCCGCATCACCTGGCGCATTTCGTTCTCGAGCCGTTGCACTTCAGAGAGCCCGAGCTTGTGAATTTCTTCCGGAGTGGTGGTGGTGGTCGTGTAGAGCCGAGCCAGAATCGTATATGCCTTTTGACCATCCGGAATCCCGCTAATTCCCGCCGTGGCGCGAGCGCTGCGGCCATACTTGCCCGTCAGATAATCGCGGTACTTGCGCCATGCCGGCAGGAACTGCTTGTCATAGAGGTCGCCGGCCTCCGTGCGGAGCTTGGCCTGGTCGGCCGCGGGAATCGCCGGCGGAAAGCTGCGGAATGCCGCCAGCAGCCGGGTGTTGTTCCGGTCCTGGGCGATCTGTCCGGAGACCTGCGCGGCCACCAGGTCCACCACAATCCGTGGTTGCACCATCCCGCGCGCGATGGCCTCGTCGAGCATCGCGATGTTCTGGTCGATATACGCCGGAACGCCGCGAAGCCGCGCCAGCAGGTTCTCATAGTCGTGTCCGGTGCGGGCCGGCATGCGGTCGACTGTGTTGTAGATCCTGTTGTGCAGGCCGCCTTGCTGCGACACGGCGAATAGTTCTTCTTCCAGGTCGAAAGAGTCCAGTTCCAACTTGAGGTTGTATTCCATCAGGCGTGCGCTTAAACTGTCCTGCGGCGAGAGGCTTGCCTGAGGAAATGTGCGGAGCTTCTCAAGCCTGTGCTGCAGGTGAGCGCGGCGCTGTTCGCGTCCGGCTTTTGACCAGTCGCCCCAGCGATCGTCATACTCGTGGCGCCCGACGTTGGTGGCAAACCCGGGATTGTCCCGAAGTTCCTCCTCAAAGGCCTCGGCAAAGAACGCCTGGATATCCGGCGGAGCGGCCTGTGAAAAAACGGGCACCGCCAGCAGCAGTCCCAAGATGAAGCGGAACATTTCTTCAGTGTAGAACCGGGCGGAGGTTGCTTGCCCCCGCCCGGCTTCGGTTTATTGGTAGGTGGGTGTCGTGCTGGTGCCAATTCCCGCGGTGAACAGCGCGTAATCGGTAGTGCCGCCAGCGGTCAGCGGCGCGCTGAAAAGCCCATTCCCCTGGGTGGGTACGCTGGTCGAGAATACCGAAAGCGTGCCAACATTCGAACCCGCGGCGCCGCCCGACGGCGTGGCCGGCAGTTGCTGCAGGATCGAAGAGGATACGGTGAAGGTCTGCTTGTCCGCGGTGGTGGTGCAGATGAAAGTCCCGGTGTTATAGGTTCCGTTCTGCGGGGTCCCGCTCACCAGCACAAACGAGCTGCCGGCGATGATAACTATGTCGCTGGCGGTGCCGCCGGTCCAGTTGACGGTGAGATTCTGGCTGCGATTTACCGTGCTCGGCAAACCGCCCGTAACCGTGAGCGGCTGGTCGACGGTGATGCTGGTGTTGAACGCTCCAACATCGGCGCCACCCGTGCCGGCCAGCGTATAGGTTCCCGGTGCGATCAGAGGCGATGGGTTGAAGCCGGGAATGGGAGGCAGGCCGGTGCCGGTAATCGCCGTTCCGAGGGAGAGGCTGTAAACGTTATTCGTTTTCGTGAACGCCTTGTTGGTGACGTTCGGGCCGTTTAGCGACACCGTTCCGGCATCCAGATATTTCAGATTGCTCACCGCAGTGGTCCCTCCCGAACTCGTCGTGGTGGCGGTATATACATTGCAGGCGCCGGTCGCCGCCGCGCCCAAATTGGGAATTTGCGTGATCGTGTCGGCCGTATATTGCGCGAATGCTCCGCTGGCCGCTTCAATGCGAACCGCAAAGTTCTGACCCGAAAAACTCAGGTTGCTATTGTAGCTCGTCAGGTTGAAATATCCCGCATTGACGGTGCCGCCGCTATCGAGCTTGCTCAGGATTGCCGGGCTGTACTGCGGATCGACGCAAGCGGTTTGGCCAGCCGGAGCGATCGCGATCGTCGTCAAATTGCTGAGTTGGCCCGCCACGCTCACCTGCAAAGTGATGTTGCATCCCGTGGCAACATTCGCGGGAAGCTGGAATGCGACATTATCCAGACCGGGAAACAGGTTGGACCGGCCCGCGTAAGCGGGAGTAATGGAAGTGCCGTTAACGATAGCCTTCACGTCCAGACCCTGCGCCAGAAAATCCAATCCGCCGGCCGGAGCGGTGGCATCGAATCCAGCCGCTGCGCCGAGACCGGTACCCCATACAATCAGGACCTCAGCAGGCTTGCCCGGCGATCGCGCGAAATTCGCGCCCAGCACCGGCCCGGTCGTATATCCGTTCAGATCGTATTGTGTGGATGTGACCACGTTTTGCACCAGCCCTCGTCCGGTACCGGTGCTGGTCTGCGTCATCAGTTGGAATTTCCGGGTGACGACTTGGGTGGCGAATCCGCTGCTAGTGCCGCCGCTTGTAGTCACGGTCACGTTGTAATTGCCGGTGGCCGCACTGGACGGAAGCTCCGCTGCCAACTGCGTGATTCCACCGGCGTTATAGCAATAAATCATGTAAGCGGCAACAGCGCTGCCGCCGGCGGCCGGTGTGAACGAAATCGTCGCGCCACCCATAGCCGCTGTCGTGTACGGCGTCGTGCCTACCGTATTTGTCCCGCACAGATTACTCCCTTTCACGACGAACACCATACCGGGTGCCACATTCGAGGTGTACCCGCCCGCATCGAGCACGGCGGTAATCGTAGGCGCCTGCGCAAATGCCGCAACAGCTGCCATCGTGGACACAACCAATATCGATAAACGTTTCACGGAAGCTCCTCCATAGACACGCGCAAATTACGTAAAAAGTGTGTCAGAGTTATTGGAACGTGACACCAATCCTGGTGCAATAGTTTTACTCACTATAGGACGTACCAGACGGTACGTAAAACTACGTTTGACCCGGTCCGTCCGCCGAATTCGCTCAGTTAAAGGAGAATGATGGGGAAGTGTGGTCGATATTGCCGGCGTTCCATACAAATTTGGCCCGTAGTCGTTTTGTAGGTTGGCCGGCCTATCGCTGGCTGAGACCGCCATCGACAGCGAGCAATTGGCCAGTAACGAATTCGGATGCCTTGAGGAAATAGACTACGGCATCGGCAACTTCGCCGGGAGTGCCGCCGCGGCCCGCGGGAGTAACTGCAATGAGCTGCTTGCCCCGCTCATCGATGTCCTCGAAGGGAATAACGCCGGGCGCTACGGAATTCACAGTGATCTTTGGCGCGAAGGCTTTCGACAGCGCTCGGGTCAGCATAATTACTCCGGCTTTGGAGGAGCAGTAGTGCGCGTGCTCGGCCCAAGGCCGAATGCCGCCCAGCGAGCTGATGTTGACGATGCGGCCGCCGCCGGCCTTCTGCATCAAGCGCGCGCCGTTCTGACAGCAGAAGAATACAGCTTTCAGATTCACCGAATGTATGAAATCCCAATCCTTTTCCGTGATTTCGAGCGGATCGAAGCGGGTGAATCGCGCGGCATTGTTCACCAGGCCATCGAGCCTGCCGAGCCGCTGCTCGAGTTCCGCGAACATGCGATTGATCTCCGCAACGCTTTCCAGGTTGGCGCGAAATAGTTCCGCGCCCCCGCACTCGGCAGCCGTGCGGCGCGCTTCGGCCTCCGAGTGATGGTAATGGATTGCCACACGCGCGCCTTCTTGCGCCAGCCGCAGCGCAATGCCGCGGCCCACCCGCTTGGCCGCACCCGTTACCAGAATGACCTTTCCCGAGAGATCAGGCAGTGGGCTCGCCATGCACCTCGACCTCCTCCGGCTCCACGCCTTCAGGCGGAGGCTCCGGCAACCGGCCTGTCAGGTGCGCCCATCCCCAGAAGATGGCGGTGGTAGAGCTGAGCGCGCCGGCGATCGCCCCGATCGTGCGCGGGTTCCAGCTCTGCGTCGCGATCCCCGCCAATGTCATGGAGATCATCATAACGGACCACTGCATCGATTCCATGGTCGAGAACACGCGCCCGCGATATGAATCGGAGACGCGGCGCAGCAGTTGCGACATGTTCAGGATCGAGCTGATTCCCACTGCGCCGCGCGACAGGCCGATGAACACCAACGCCCACCCAAAACTCCGCATCTGGCTGAACACGATGTACGCACCGCCGTGGATGATGTAGCAGACTACGATCATTCGTTTGTAGCCGTCGAACTTCAGCCGACGGCCCAACTGATATGCCACCATGCCGCCGCACAGGAGTCCAATACCGGCGGCGGTCCAGATGAACCCGATGCCTTCCGGCCCGCGGTGAAACACCAGTTCGCCGAAAACGCTGAACAGGATTTGTGCGGCCCCGCCGCCGGTAGCCCATCCGACGCCAATCAAGGCGATCGCCAGAATCAACGGATGGTCCCGCATGTAACGCAATCCTTCGACGTACTCGTGCCACGGCCGGACGACCTCAGTTTCCGTGAGAGAGTTGCGCGCGGCCCGGAATCCCCCGGATGCCACCACCAGCCGCGAGATGCACAGCGCCGACAGGGCAAAGGACACCGAATTCCCTAGAAAAGCCCAGTGATATCCGAACTGCGCGACGCTGATCCCGCCCAGCAGCGTGCCAATCGTGAGCGTGATCCACCCGGTGGTTTGGGTCAGCGAGTTTGCTGTGTGAATCTCATCCCTGGTGGCGATGGTCGGCAGAATCGAGGAGCGGCCGGCTGTGAAGAACGGCGAGGCAGCCATCAACATGCCGCTCAAAACGTAAAGCAGCCACGTGCCGTTGCGGTGGATCGTGAAAATAAAACATGCGGCCACCACCGCGCGGATCAGGTCACTCGCGATCATGACGCGCTTGCGGTCGAGCCGGTCCAGCGCCACGCCCGCCAGCGGCCCGACCAGCATGGCGGGTATGGCGCGAGACAGCATCACGCCGCTCACAACCAGTCCGGATTTGGTGGTGTCCAACACCAGGCTGAAGACGGCGACATTGTTGAAATGGTCGCCGATCTCGCTCACCACCTGGCCGATCCAGGTGTAGCGATAGTTCCGGTTCTGCCGCAGCAGTGTTGAAAATGCGCTCAACCGATGGACTCCTCGCGGGCGGTGATGTGGCGTATGTAATCGCGATCCAGTTCGTATCCGAACCCCGGGTCATCGCGAATTGCAATGGTGCCGCGCGGCGTAACTTCCACGGCCGGATGAATGATGTCTTTTTTCCAATACCGGGCGCTCGCCGAGACATCGCCGGGCAAAACGAAATTGGGGAGAGTCGAAAGAGCGATATTGTGAGCGCGGCCGATGCCGGATTCGAGCATGCCGCCGCACCAGACGGGAATGCCGGCGGCCTGCGCCACATCGTGCACGCGCCGCGCCTCGCGGAAGCCGCCCACGCGGCCCAGCTTTATATTTATGATTTTGCCGGCGCGCAGCCGGATCGCCTGTTCCAGATGGTGCGCGGTGCGTATGCACTCATCCAGGCAGACGGGCGTCGCGAGCTGCGCCTGCAACTCCGCGTGATCGATGATGTCGTCATGGCTGAGCGGCTGTTCGATCATCATCAGATGAAAGTCGTCGAGCCGCCGCAGACGCTCCGTGTCCGCCAGCGTGTAGGCCGAGTTGGCGTCCGCCATGAGCTGGATGGATGGAAAGCACTCCCGCACCCGGCGAACCGAATCGACATCCCACCCGGGCTTGATCTTCATCTTGATCCGTTGATAACCGGCGGCCAGCTCAGCGCGAATCGTTTCGATCAGTTCTTCGACCGAATTCTGAATGCCGATCGAAACGCCGCACGGAATCTCGCGACGGGCGCCGCCGCCAATTTGCTTCCACAAGGGCACGCTGTTACGGCGCGCCTCCAGGTCCCAGACCGCCGCTTCGAGCCCGCCCCGCGCCATCCGATGCTCGCGAATCCCTTCGCTCAGCGGCGCCACGTCTTCCGCGCGGGCCAGATCGCGCCCGATTATGCTCGGAGCCACATAATCGCGCACAATGTTCCAAGCCGAGCCAGTCCACTCCTCGTTGTAGAACGGGTGCTCGCCCGCCGTGACTTCGCCCCAACCTGACAGGCCTTCGCTCTCGACTTGCACCAGAATGATGGCGCGCTCGGTGGTCCGTCCGAAGCTGGTCTCAAAGAAGCGCACCAGCGGCATGCGAATTTCGCGGAGCGTGATGCGTTCAATTTTCATTCCGGCGGCCCCAGAAGGTATGCGCTCCCGGCGGCGCTACGCTCGAATCCCGTCACCGCCAGCCCGCGGGCGAAACACTCCTGAAACCGTGCCGCATTGGCGCGCTGGATCTCTCTCGCGCGCTCCGGCTCTTCGCTCCGGAGACGGCCAATCTCCGACGGAACTGAGATGCGCTCCTCGATCCGCCCTTTCGGTTTCTTGCCGGCCAGTGCCGCCTCAACCCGTGCGCTGCCGATCCACCATTCGGCGACACAGCGGTCCGTAGGCAGGCCTCCATGCAGCGGGCTCGACGTGGTGCCGTACTCGTTCTCCTCGTACCGGCGAACGATCGCACCCAGCCTCTCAATATTGAAGAACGCGTTCTTCACTTCGAGTGGATCGAAGGTCCATTCCACCAGTTCGAATCCACGTTCCAGAGCGTCCACTCGCTGTTCCAGCTTGAGCCGGCGGCCTACACCGGAGTTCCGGTACGACGGCAGCACGCCCAACATATGGCTGTGCAGATATGCCTTGCCATCGCCCTTTACGCCGGGGAGCGCCAGACAGAACCCGATCATCTTGCCGGCATCGTACGCGGCGAACACCTGCCCGCCGATCCGCCGCGCCACGACAAAGAAGCGCGACGGCAGCAATTCACTATCGGCGAAGCCCCACACGCATTGCTGCAGCTTCACCGCTTCGGAGAATTCGGAAAGAGCGAATAACGGGCGGACTTCGGTCACCGTTTCGCTTCCTGCCACAATTCCTCCATCTCGTCGATATTTGAATCGCGCGGCTTCTTGCCGCGTTCGGCAAGTTTCCGCTCGATGAACGCGAAGCGCTCGCGGAACTTGGCATTGGTGCGGCGTAGCGCCTGCTCGGGGTCGACCTTGACGAACCGCGCCAGGTTCACCAGCACGAACAAAAGGTCGCCGATCTCGCCTTCGAGTTCCGCCTGCGAAGCGCCGCGCCGCGCTTGATCGAGTTCACCCAATTCCTCGTGCAGTTTGTCGATCACCTGCTCGGCCGTTTCCCAGTCGAAGCCCACGCCTGCCGCGCGCGACGTGATCTGCTGCGCCTCCACCAGAGCCGGCATCGCCCGCGGCACGGATGCCAACAGGCTGTCTTCCTCTTTGCCTTTCTTCTTCTGCTCGGCCGCCTTAACCTCGCCCCAGATGCGCTTCACGTCGCCTGCCGTCTCCGCGCTTTCTTTCCCGAAGACGTGCGGATGCCGCCGCACTAATTTCTGGTTCACGGCGTCGAGCGCGTCGCTGATGCCAAACAGCTTCTCCTCCTCCGCCATCTGCGCGTAAAAGACAGCCTGCAGCAAAAAATCCCCGAGTTCCTCGCGCAATTCGTTCCAATCGCGCCGGTCGATCGCGTCGAGTACTTCGTATGTCTCCTCCAGCGTGTAAGGCTTAATGCTGTCGAAAGTCTGTTCGCGGTCCCAGGGGCATCCGCCTGGAGCTCGCAGGCGGGCCATAATCGCGACCAATTGTTGAAATTTCTCGCCGGCGCTAGACATGATTGGGGATTCCCCCACTGTAACAAAAATGGGGGCAGACGCCATTTTCGGCGCGCGCGCCGGCGGCGCCGCTGCGCTCGCGTTGTAAAATGAAAAACATGAGCGACGTGGACTCGACTCCGGAAAAACAGGAAGAATTTCAGATCCCGCTGCCGCCGGCATCCTTCACGTTTCTGGTGGTTTCCCTGCGCGCCCAGGCCGAAATGCAGCTCGGCCTGATGCAGTTTGGCGAAGAGGAAAAAGCCAAACCCGACCTTCCGCTCGCCCGTCACACCATCGACCTCATGGGCATGCTGCTCGAGAAGACCAAGGGTAATCTCACTTTGGAAGAGCAGAGAATGCTGGAGAATTCTTTGACCGAACTGCGCTTCCGCTTTGTCCAGGTTTCCGAGGAAGCCGGGACGGCGGCCGCCTCCAATTCCTAGATGCCGCCGGAACCTCTCAAGATCACGGTGCTCGGTTCCGGCACCAGCGTCGGGGTTCCCACGGTGGGCTGCCATTGCGCCGTGTGCACCTCCGCCGATCCTCGCGATAATCGTCTCCGCCCGTCGATCCTTGTGAGCTATGGCGATCACAACGTTCTGGTCGACACCACTCCCGATTTTCGGTTCCAGGCGCTGCGCGCGAAAATCGAGCACGTCGATGCCGTCCTGTATACGCATGCTCATGCCGATCACATCCTGGGTCTGGACGATCTGCGTCCCTACAATTTCCGGCAAAAGGAGCGCATTCCGATCTACGCCGCCCCCGAAACCATGGCCAACATTCAGCGCGTGTATCAGTACATCTTCGACGGCGTAAAGAAAGAGTCCAATGTTCCGCAATTGGCGACCCACCTGATCAATGGAGACGCCATCGAGCTGTTCGGCCTGCAATTCCGCCCGGTCCCGATTCTCCACGGGAGCGCTATCATTTACGGATTTCGCTTCGGCGCCGCTGCCTACCTGACGGATCACAGCGACATTCCCGAATCGTCCATGCAGCAGTTATGCGATCTGGACGTGCTCTTTCTCGACGCGCTGCGCCACAAGCCTCATCCGACGCACTCTACCGTGGATCGTTCTCTTAAGACTGTCGAGGTTCTGCGGCCGCGCCGCGCCTTCTTCACCCATATCAGTCACGACCTGTCGCATGAGCGTACCGAAAGCCTGCTGCCTCCGCATGTCAGGCTGGCCTACGATGGCCTCGAAATCGTGGTAGGGGACGCGCAATAGAAAGATGAACGTCTATCGCAGCCTCGGCGCGGTGCCGGCGGACTTTGGTCCGAGCGCGTTGACCATCGGCAACTTCGACGGAGTTCATTACGGCCATCGGCAGATCCTGCGGAGGTTGCTGGCAGTGGCGCAAGAACGCGGCTGGAAGGCGTCGGTCCTGACCTTTGATCCACACCCCACTTGTGTAGTGGCCCCCGAGCGCGCTCCGCGTCTGTTGACATCGCCTGAACGGCGCGTCGAGTTGATGCGCGAGGAGGGCATCGAGCAGGTGCTGATTCTTCCATTCACCCGGGAGTTGTCGCAATGGACTCCCGAAGAATTTGCTCGTCAGCTTCTGGTGGCGCGGCTGGGCGCGCGCGCGATTCGGGTGGGCGCGAATTTCCGGTTCGGAAACCGGCAGAGCGGCGACGTGGCGGTGCTGGCAGCGTTGGGCCGCCAACTAGGTTTCGAGACGGAGGCCATCCCGCCCGTATCCTGCCGCGGCCGGATCGTCAGCAGCACGGTCATTCGTGAAGCGATAGTGGCCGGACGGGTAGCCTTGGCCGCCCGCCTGCTCCAACATCCCTACGGTCTGGAAGGCGAGGTCATCAAAGGCCACGGCGTAGGCTCGCGACAGACAGTTCCCACCTTAAATTTGGCCACGCGGGCCGAAGTCATTCCGGCTCGCGGAGTATATGTCACCAGAACCTTCGACTGTGAGTCCGAGGGTCGCGAGTGGAATTCCATCACCAACATCGGCTACCGGC
>CAZKQQ010000062.1:10135-33125 GCA_964554945.1 uncultured Solibacteraceae bacterium
GATGGCTACTTCGTCTGGTCGCTCCTGGACAATTTCGAATGGACCCTCGGCTACCGGCCGACCTTCGGCTTGAGCGACGAGCTCTCCATTGAGACATTTCTGCTTGATCCGCTCGAAGGCGCGCCGCCGCATCGCATCCGAGTTGAGTTCTTGTGCCGCGTTCGCGACGAGCGTCAGTTCGAATCTCCCGACGCGCTGAAAGCTCAGATTCTGAAAGACGTTCGCGTGGCGCGCGCCTACCTCCGACGGCTGAAGGCCTGGCGGAACCGCCCTGTCTCGCGCGTGTAACTTCCCATGCCGCCCACTCGCTTCCTGTTCGGCGGTCTCTCGATCATACTAATCGATCTTCTCCTCGCAGGCGATAATGCCCTGGTAATCGCGATGGCGGTCCGCTCGCTGGCGCCCCGCGAACGGCGCATCGGCATACTATGCGGCGCGGTTCTCGCTGTAATTTTGCGCGTCGCGTTGACCATCTTCGCTTCCCGGTTGCTCACCCTCGAATACGTGCAACTTGCCGGCGGACTGGTTGTCCTCTGGGTCGCGCTTAAAGTGCTGGTGGATGCCAGCGATCCTCCCGATTGCGCACCAGCCCCGGGGCGGTTGGTAAAAGCCATCTGGTTCGTGGTCTGGGCCGACCTCACCATGTCGGTCGATAACATTCTCGCGATTGCCGGCGCCGCCCATGGCCACTTCGGCCTGATTGCCTTCGGCCTCGGTCTCAGCATTCCATTCGTAGTCTTTTCCAGTAATCTCCTGGCCGATCTGATGGACCGCTACCCGATTACCATTTACCTCGGCGTAGCCGTCCTCGGAAAAGTAGGCGGCGACATGGTGCTTGAAGATCGCTTCATTCTCCGGATGGTCCATCCGAGTGACGGCGTGCGCTACCTGGTGGATGCCGTGCTCGTCGCGGCCCTGCTGGTTGCCGGCCGCCGTTTAGCCCGCCGCGTAAAGCCGGCCATCCTGCCGCCGCTGGCTCAGCCCGACAAACAAGCCCGTTTCCCATTACAATAGTAAGGGGTCTTATTAACGTAAATGGGGATCACCGGCCTCTTCATCCAGCGGCCAGTCATGACCACCCTGGTCATGCTGGCGATCGTGCTCTTCGGAGTCATCGGATATATCGGGCTCCCTGTCAGCGACCTTCCCAACGTGGACTTTCCCACGATTCAGGTGAGCGCTTCGCTCCCCGGGGCGAATCCCGAGACCATGGCTTCCGCCGTCGCAGGTCCGCTCGAACGCCAGTTCTCCACCATCGCGGGCCTCGATTCGATGAACTCGATCAGCGCGCTTGGCTCAACCAGCGTTACTCTGCAATTCTCGCTGGACCGCTCGTTGGACGGCGCCTCGCAGGATGTCCAGGAAGCGATCGCCGGGGTCTTGCGTCGCCTGCCGCCCGATATGCCCGCGCCTCCGACTCTGCGCAAGGTGAATCCCGCGGACCAGCCCGTGCTTTTCTTGACGCTCTCCTCACCCGTCCTGCAGTTGTCTAAAGTCGATGACTACGCCGAGAACCTGCTGGCTCAACGCATCTCCATGGTCGACGGCGTGGCGCAGGTCAACGTCTATGGCGCCCAGAAATATGCCGTGCGGGCGCAGCTTGATCCCAACCTGCTGGCCGCGCGAGGTATCGGGATCAGCGATGTCGCGCAGGCGCTCACGCAACACAACAGCAACCTGCCGACCGGCACTCTGTGGGGACCGGACTGGGCTTTCACCGTCCAGACCAACGGCCAGTTGATGAATGCCGATGCATACCGCCCTGTCATTGTGGCCTATCGCAATGGCGCGCCGGTCCGGCTGGGCGAACTCGGCCGCGTCATTGACAGCGTGCAGAGCATTCGCGTGGCCAACTGGTACAACAACGTGCGCGCCATCATGCTGGCCATCCAGCGCCAGCCCGGCACCAACACGGTGGAAGTAGTGGACCGTATCCGCGCTCTGCTGCCCGCGTTCCGCCAGCAACTTCCGAACTCGGTGAAGCTGGACGTCATGCTCGATCGCGCTGAATCCATTCGCGACTCCGTCAACGACGTCAAATACACTCTCCTGCTGACGGTTGGCCTGGTCGTATTGGTGATCTTCCTATTTCTGCGCAACGCCTCCGCCACGCTGATCCCCAGCCTGGCTCTGCCCATGTCCGTGATCGGCACGTTCGCTGCTTTGTATGCCCTCGGTTACACGTTGGATAATCTATCGCTGATGGCGTTGACGCTCTCGGTCGGATTCGTGGTCGACGACGCCATCGTGATGCTCGAAAACATCGTCCGCCACATGGAACTGGGCAAGACGAGGATGCAGGCTGCGCTGGAGGGAGCCAGGCAGGTCGGGTTCACCATCATAGCCATGACGTTGTCTCTGGCTGCCGTGTTCATCCCGGTTATGTTCATGGGCGGCATCATGGGCCGGCTGTTCCACGAATTCGCGGTAACGGTGAGCGTGGCGATTCTGATTTCCGGCGTGGTTTCCCTCAGCCTCACGCCGATGCTCTGCAGCCGGTTTCTAAAGCCGCCCGATGGCCACCAAAACGCCTTCCAGCGTGGATCCGAGCGATTCTTCAACGGTATGCGCGCTCTCTATGACTGGACGCTGCAGGGTGTATTGCGCCACCCGGCCTTCACCATGGCGGGAGCCGCTGCGACTCTGGTCGCGACCATCTACCTGTATGGCCTGGTGCCCAAAGGTTTCATCCCCAACCAGGACATTGGCCAGCTTGCCGGCTACACCGAAGCGCCGCAAGGCATCTCGTTCGACGCCATGTCGCGCCTCACCGGCCAGGTCCGCGGCGTGCTCGCGGCGAATCCCGATATAGACGGTTTCACCGCCAATATCGGCGGGGGTGGCGGCATCTCGTCCATCAATTCCGGGAACGTGTTCATTCGCCTCAAGCCTCGGGAGCAGCGCCTGCATTCGCCGGAACAAGTCATCGAACAACTGCGCCCGCGCCTGAACGCCATCCCGGGCATCAAGACCTATCTTTCGAATCCGCCCCTCATCCGCATCGGGGGAATGACGAGCCGCAGCACCTATCAGTACACGCTGCAATCGCCCGATATCGCCGAACTGTTTCGCGCGGCCCCGGTTCTCGAGAGCCGGATCCGCGTCCTCCCCGGTTTGCAAGATGTCACTACCGATCTGCAAAACTCCAATCCCCAGGTCTTCATCGACATAGACCGCGACCGCGCTTCTACTCTCGGGATTTCAGCCGGCCAGATCGAAGACGCTCTGTTCAATTCCTATGGCTCGCGGCAGGTCTCCAACATTTACGCACCGAATGATGATTACCAGGTGATTGTGGAGCTGTTACCCGAGTATCAGCTCGACCCCAAGGCGCTCGGGTTGCTTTACGTGCGTTCCTCGAACGGTAAGCTGGTTCCGCTGCACACCGTGGCCGCCCTGCGGACGGGCACCGGTCCGCTTACGATCTCCCACCTGGGCCAGTTGCCCTCGGTCACCATTTCATTCAACCTGCAGCCCGGCGTTTCGCTCGGCACGGCTGTCGACAGCGTCGCGGAAGTGGCACGCGATGTCTTACCGGCCACGATTAGCACCAGCTTTCAAGGCATAGCTGCCGCCTTCCAGTCTTCGCTCAAAGGCATGGGTGTTCTCCTGATCCTGGCGATCCTTGTGATTTACCTCGTGCTCGGCATTCTCTACGAAAGCTTCATCCACCCGCTGACGATTCTCTCCGGCCTCCCTTCAGCCGGTCTCGGCGCCCTGCTTACCCTTTTCCTATTCGGCGACGAACTGAACTTATATTCCTTCGTCGGCATCATCATGCTGATTGGCATCGTCAAAAAGAACGCCATCATGATGATCGATTTCGCGATTGAAGCCCAGCGCGAACACCACCTGGCGCCGGTCGATGCCATCCACGAAGCATGCCTGGTCCGGTTCCGGCCCATTATGATGACCAGCATGGCTGCGCTGATGGGTACCCTTCCCATTGCCCTCGGGATGGGAGCCGGTTCGGAAGCCCGCCGCCCCCTGGGCTTGGCTGTGGTCGGAGGTCTGGTCGTCTCCCAGCTCTTGACCCTCTACATAACGCCCGTCTTTTACATCTACATGGAGCGGTTCCGGCGGCCCGGGAGATCGCGGACCTCCACTCCGGCTATCCTTCCGGAATCGCATGTGACTCTACGGGATCCGGTCGCCCACTAGCCCGGAAGGGCCAGAGGGTGTTTTCATCGGCCCCGAATATAATGTAAAGACACATCTTCTGCGATTTCAGCGGAAGAAAGGTCTCCAGGGCAATGAGCGTTACCGATATCTTCATCCGCCGGCCGGTCATGACCACGCTGGTCATGCTCGGCATCGTACTGTTCGGCGTCATGGGATACCGCACTTTGCCGGTCAGCGACCTGCCGAACGTCGACTTCCCGACCATTCAAGTGCAGGCCTCGCTTCCCGGCGCAAGCCCCGAGACGATGGCTTCCTCCGTCGCGGCGCCTTTGGAACGCCAGTTCACCACTATTGCCGGCGTCGATTCAATGTCCTCCACCAGCTACGTCGGCTACACCAACATCACGATCCAGTTCACGCTGGATCGCTCGCTCGACGGTGCAGCGCAGGACGTGCAGACCGCCATCGCTTCCGTGCTTCGCAAGCTGCCGCCGAACATGCCGACGCCGCCGAACCTCCGCAAAGTGAATCCGGCCGATCAGCCGGTGTTCGGCCTGGCTCTTTACTCGTCCACTCTGCCGCTTGCCACCGTGGATGATTTTGCCGAAGAGGTTCTGGCCCAGCGCATTTCCCAGATCAACGGGGTGGCGCAGGTTCAGGTGTTCGGCCAATCGAAATATGCGGTACGCGCGCAGCTCGATCCCAACCTACTGGCGTCGCGCAATATCAGCATCGAGGAAGTCAGCGCCGCGCTGAATAAACACAACGTCAACCTGCCGACTGGAATCCTTTGGGGCCAGCACTGGGCCTACACCGTTCAGGCCAACGGCCAGTTGAACACCGCCGAAGCATACCGTCCCGTGATCGTCGCCTATCGCAACGGCTCGCCCGTCCGGCTGGGCGAGTTGGGCCGCGTGATCAACAGTATCCAGAACGACAAGAACGCCAGCTGGTTCAATAATGAGCGCGCCGTACAGCTTGCCATCCAGCGCCAGCCGGGCACCAACACGGTGGAAGTCGTGGATAGCGTCAAGGCGCTGCTCCCTTCGTTCCGCGAACAGGCGCCCCCCTCCGTGAACCTGGACATCTTCTTCGACCGTTCGATCTCCATTCGCGAGTCGGTTAACGATGTCCGGTGGACACTGCTGCTGACCGTCGTGCTGGTGGTCGGCGTAATTTTTATCTTCTTGCGCAACGTCTCCGCCACCGTTATTCCCAGCCTGGCGTTGCCCATGTCCATCATCGGCACTTTCGCCGCCATGTACCTGCTCGGGTACACCCTCGACAATCTCTCGCTCATGGCCCTGACGCTTTCGGTGGGTTTCGTGGTCGACGACGCCATTGTCATGCTCGAGAACATCGTGCGCCACATGGAAATGGGCAAAGCGCGGCTGGTGGCTGCGCTGGAAGGCGCGCGCGAAATCGGTTTCACCATCCTGTCCATGACGCTTTCGCTGGCCGCCGTGTTCATCCCGGTGCTGTTCATGAGCGGAATCATGGGCCGCCTGTTCCATGAGTTCGCCGTCACCATCATGGTAGCGATCGGGATTTCCGGGCTGGTCTCGCTCAGTCTCACCCCGATGCTTTGCAGCCGGTTTCTGAAGCCGCCAACCGAGCATCAGAATGCGTTCCAGCGCGGCTCCGAAAAGATATTCGACGCCTTGCGCGATCTCTATGCCTGGACCTTGCGCGGCGTCCTCCGGCATCGCTTTCTCACGATGGCAACGGCCGCCGGTACGCTGGTGGCCAGTGCGTATTTGTTCACCATCGTGCCGAAAGGTTTCATTCCCAGCCAGGATGTCGGGCAGATCAACGGGTCCCTCGAAGGCCGCCAGGGCATCTCTTTTGACGACATGCAGGCTGCGGCCATGCAAGCCCGCGACCTGGCCCTCGCGGATCCCGGAATCGAGGCCGTGCGAACTCAAGTCGGCGGCGGCGGTAACAATCCATCAGCCAACAACGGCGAGCTGAACCTTCGCCTGAGGGCCCGCTCCGAGAGAACGGATACCCCGGAGCAGATCATCGCGCGCCTGCGACCCAAGATGGATAACATTCCGGGCGTCAAAGTCTATCTTTCCAACCGGCCGCTGATCACAATCGGCGGAATTCAGAGCCGCAGCAACTTCCAGTACACGTTGCAATCTTCCGATATCCAGCAGCTCTACCGCATTGCGCCCGATTTCGAGCAGAAGGTCCGCGATCTGCCCGAGCTCACCGACGTCAGCAGCGACCTGCAGAATAAGAATCCCACCATCACGCTCGATATCGATCGCGATAAAGCATCCGCTCTCGGGGTAACGGCCGATCAGATCGAAAGCGCGCTCTACAGCGCCTACGGCACGCGGCAGGCTTCGACCATCTTCACCCCAGTCGACGATTATCAGGTGATTCTCGAAGTGATGCCGAAATATCAGTTGGATCCCAACGCGCTCGGCGCTTTGTACGTGCGCTCGGGAACCGGTAAGATGCTTCCGATCAACTCGGTGGCATCTCTGCGGATGGGAGTGGGCCCGCTCTCGGTATCCCATCTGGGGCAGGCGCCCGCGGTGACCATCTCCTTCAACACAAAACAGGGCGTGGCGCTGGGCGATGCGGTCGATCACCTCCAGCAACTCGCGCACGATAACCTGCCTGACAACATCACCACCACGTTCCAGGGCACGGCGGCGGCCTTCCAGCAATCTCTGAAAGGCATGGGCGTGCTGCTGTTGATGGCCGTGCTGGTCATCTACCTGGTGTTGGGAATCCTCTACGAGAGTTTCATCCATCCCCTTACGATTCTCTCCGGCCTGCCGTCCGCGGGCCTGGGTGCGTTGGCGACTCTGCTGGTGTTCCATAACGAGCTGAACCTGTATTCCTTCGTCGGCATCATCATGTTAATCGGCATCGTGAAGAAGAACGCCATCATGATGATCGACTTCGCCTTGGAAGCGCAGCGCGAGCACAGCATCACCCCGGCCGAAGCCATCCACGAAGCCTGCCTGGTGCGGTTCCGCCCCATCATGATGACCACCATGTCGGCGTTGATGGGCACGCTACCGATCGCGTTAGGTCGAGGCGCCGGCGGCGAAGCGCGCCGCCCGCTCGGTCTTGCTGTGGTCGGTGGTCTGGTAGTCTCGCAACTGCTGACGCTTTACATCACCCCGGTCTTCTATACCTACATGGAGCGATTCCAAGGCGTGACCGGCCGTTTCCGCCGCAAAAAGAAACCGGTCCCCGCGTCCACTCCCGAAGTAGCGTTAGGCCACGGCGACTGATCGTCCATAAATAGAGGTTTGCCGAGCAGCCGGCGAGGCACACCTGCCAACTTTTCTTTTTCTTCTGTCCCTGCGATAGAATCACGCGAGGAGCTGAGATGCGATTCGCAAATTCCTTGGGTTTCTTAATTTCATACGTACTCGTTGCCGGCGCCGCCGCGCAGCAGCGCGGCGCCCAACCCGTGCCGCCATTGATGTCCTGCGGTTCCCACGGCGAGATCGACGTCTTCTGCGGCACTCGCCAGCCCGAAGACCTGGAGATCACGCCGGATGGCAAGTACCTGATCGCCACTCAGTTTCTCAATACCGGTCGCGGCGCGTCCACGGGCGGCGGGATGGCGCTGTTCGACCTGGCCAAGAAGACGTTCAGCAAAATGTCCGAAACGGCGGCGCCCGACAAATCCTGGGGCGATCCGGCCTGCCCCGGACCCATCGGAGACGCTCTGATTTCCCATGGCTCCTCGCTACGCAAGCGCAGCAATGGCGCCTGGGAGTTGTACGTGGTCAACCACGGCGGCCGCCAATCGATTGAGATGTACGAGCTGAAACCGGCTTCCGGGAGTTGGGCCATGGTGTGGCATGGCTGTGTAACCGGAGCGCACGATTATAACGATGTTGCCATTCTTCCCGATGGCGGCTATGTCGGGACTTATCCCACGGGACTGTTGTCCCCGGGTAACAACGCGGCGCAGTTCGCCGGCGGCGTGACGGGTTACGTCGCGCACTGGACGCCCGGGAAGGGCGAATCCGAAGTCGCGGGCACCCGCCTCGCATATCCCAACGGCGTCGTCGTCAGCGCCGATGGCCGCGACATGTTCGTGAATGTGTTCTCCGCCAAGGAAATTCGCAAGTTCGATCTCAACGCGGCCAAAGAGACAGGCTCGGTGAAAGTAGATTTCATGCCCGACAACCTGACCTGGACCAAGGAGGGCCGCCTTCTCGCAGCCGGAGTAAAAGGAGCGCGCGGCGATTGTCCCGAGGGTAGCGGCCGCCCGTGTATTCAGGGCTTCGGTGTCGCCGAGATCGACCCCGCCAAGATGCAAGCCCGCCCCATTTTCGATTCCGCCACGACCGATCCGCTCATTTCCGGCGTGTCGGTAGCCTTCGCTGCGGGCGACTCGATCTATCTAGGCGCGTTCCAGGGCGATCGCATCGTGAAGATTCCGTACAAGAAGTAAGGAGCCCAATATGAGGCGGACCCATTTGGCAGTAGTCCTCGTGATTGCGGCGGCGACTCCGGGCCGAACTCAGGATTTCTCCGGCATGAAGGGCGCCCTGGTGGACTATTCAAGGGCCGAGATGGAGCCGCGCAAATCCTGCGAGAAGCTGGCCAAGTTCAAATCGAAGGAGATCGCGCATATTTCGGCAGCGATAATGCCGGCGGGAGACGCGCCGGCTCATTGCCGCGTAACCGGCCTGCTCGCTCCCGAGATCGCGTTCGAGGTGAGCCTGCCGCCGAAGTGGAACGGCCGCTTTTACATGATCGGCAACGGCGGCCATGCCGGCGAGGCAATGGATGCCCCTACTCGCGTCGAGCAGCGCAACGCGGCGTTGCGGATCGGGTTCGCATTCGCGCAGACCAACACCGGACATGAGGCGGCCAAAGAGCCTGGCGCCAGCTTTGTGATGAGCAATCCGCAAAAAGCCATCGACTACGCGTACCGCGCGGTGCACCTCACAGCGGTAACCGCCAAGGAGATCACCAAGGACTACTACGGCAAATCGGTGTCCCACGCCTACTGGAACTCCTGTTCCAATGGCGGACGCCAGGGGCTCATCGAAGCGCAGCGCTTTCCCGATGATTTCGACGGTATCGTGGCCGCCTCTCCATGGGTGGATCAGACAGGCTTTACGGTAGGCGCGATGTGGAATCAGAAGGCGCTCAGCGCCGCTCCCATCACGCCGGCCAAGCTGTCCCTGGTAGGCGAGAAGGTGATGGAGAAGTGCGATGCCATCGATGGCCTCAAAGACGGTCTGATCGACGACCCGCGAAAGTGCGCCTTCGACCCCGCGCGTGACGTTCCGGCGTGCGAAGCGGGCACGGACCGTCCGGACTGTCTCACCGGCGCACAGGCGGAGGCAATCGCGAAAGTCTATAGCGGTCCTCTGAGTAACGGCAAACCTTTCTTTCCCGGTTACATGCCGGGCAGCGAAGCGGTAATGCCGAATCTTTTCGGGGGTGGCTCCGGCAGCGGTTGGCTGAATGTGATGGTCGCCGCGCGGCCGGGCGCCAAGCCGGCGGACTTCAACCTGGCGGAAGGAACGATACGGTATCTTGTGCCGAAGCCTCCGAAACCAGACTACGACTACCAGACGTTCGATTTTGATCACGACCTTCACCTGCTGGACTACTGGAGCACGCAGGCGGATGCGAAGAACCCCGATCTTTCGAAGTTTAAGAAGCGCGGCGGCAAACTGATCGTGACGTATGGCTGGGCCGACTCGATACTGCAGCCGATGATGGGCGTCAATTATTACGAGCAGGCGCTGGCTAAGAACGGTCCGGACACGCCGGAGTTTTTTCGGCTGTTCATGGCGCCAGGCATGGCGCACTGCGGCGGCGGCACCGGGCCGGATCGGCATGACTCTGTGACCGCAATCATCGACTGGGTGGAAAAAGGCAAAGCGCCCGATTCCATGTTGGCGAGCCGCGTCGTTGATAAGCAGGTAGTGCGCACCCGTCCACTGTGCCCCTACCCGCAAGTGGCGCGCTACTCGGGCCAAGGCAGCATCGATGACGCAGACAACTTCCGCTGCGTGGCGCCCTAGAACGCGGGTCCAGCCATTACAGCCCCAAACGCTGCCTTAGTTCCCGCCGCACTCCCTCCATCCGCCGCGGCTGCCCTACGGGCAAACTAGCCGGCCATGGTTCCGTCACGCTGAGTAACGCCAGAGTTCCACCCAGGAGCGCGAGATTCTTCGTGAAATTAATCATCTCATTCATCTTTTGGCCGGCGTTATCTACTCTCCAAAAATCGTGCATGACTGGCGACACGCCGGACAAGAATGCGGACACGGCCGCTGCTCCGATCTTCGGTTTCACCCCAGCCAGGATACTGGCCCCGCCTGCGATCAACAGCGCCCCGGAGATGGCGACTGCCACATCCGGCGCCGGCACGCCCTTACTCGCCGCGTACTTGGCCAAGGCAGCTCGCTGCCGAAAGTGGTTGATGCCGTTGTAAAGAAAAAAACCACCAAAGAGCACACGTCCAATCAAGAAGGGAAGCTTCATGCCCGATAGACCCAGCAGGCCGCAATCGGGTTTCGTTCCCGTGCCAGGCCACCGTCATGTCCGATACGGCTTCGCCACCAACGTGGGCTGAGCCACGGGCGCGTCCTACCTGCTTACGACGATCTCGCGAACACCCGGCAGCCGCTGGGTGTCACAACCAGCGTGGCGCGGCTTCCCAAAAAAGCCATGCCTTGCGCTGCTGGTTCGATTTCGATTACGAAATGAGGCGTTTCCTGGTCAAGGATGTACGACGCCGGAGACATAAGGCCGCGATGCTCGAGCCGGCAAAGGCCAATGGTCCCGAGTTCGCCCTGTCGCACAATCTCACGGGCTCGCCGCATTACTGCGCGGGAAGGAAGCGGCGGCCGGCCTTTGCCCCCCAACGCCGTACCCGCCGCCTTCAAAAACTCTCGCCGCCCGGTCATGATCTTACAAGCTACCATGGAGAGCATGCCTGACTATCGTGCAATCGAACACCAGATCCGGGAAATGCTCGGATCGGACCGCCGGCCGGTGGCGGTCGCCTATCTGGACACTCCACCGGTCGGCATACAAAAATTCTCCGGCTCGGAACCCTCCTCATGCAGTTTCTGGCGGCTCGCCGCCGCCGGCCGAGTGTTCTACACCGTTCCCGCCGATCACTTCAATTGCCCCGTCGGCGGATACACGCATAACACCCTGACTCCCGAAAAGATGCCGGAGTTAAACGACGTCCTCAAACTCATGACCGACATCGGATACATCCGCATGGAGGAGATCCCCGGCGTTTTCCAGCTTCCAGTCGGCCCGAAGTTCGTCTTGTACGCGCCCCTTGCCGAGACGCCCGTCACGCCATCGGTGGTGCTGGCATCGGGCAAGCCCGGTCGCGTCATGATGCTCGCCGAAGCCGCCAACCGTGCCGGGGCAATCTCCAAACTGCCGCTGCTCGGCCGGCCCACATGCATGGCATTGCCTGCGGCAATGGCGCAAGGCGCGGTCACGAGTGCCGGTTGCATCGGTAACCGTGTATACACCGATATCGGCGAAGACGAGCTGTACGTGGTGCTGCGCGGTACCGATCTGGATCGGATTGCGGCCGAGATTCCCACCATCGAGTCCGCGAATAACGCACTCACTGGATACCATCGCGAGCGACGTCAAGCTCTTTCGCATCCGTGATATATATACGAAGGTTCGAAACTTTACACTGGCTGTGACCGTTTATTGACGGGCAATCTTTGGTCGTCTATTTGTGATTTAGGAGGACCCCGGTGCAATCTACACACGAAAATACTGCTCATACGAATCCCCGTTTCCGGGTAGATGTACAGCTACACGACCTGCTGGTCAAAACGCAGCCCAAGAGTCTGGTACCGAAGCCCGACCAGCCGCTGACTCTGCCTGAACCTGTTTATCCGGAGCATCCGGAACTGTTAGCTGTGCCCGACCCCGAAGTCTTTCCCGATAAACGCCAGTGGGACTCTGCCTTCGTTTATCGCGCCGTGCGCGGTTGGCTTTTTCCCTATATGCGTTCGCGCGCGCTGCCCGGCGATTTTCACCCGATCATCGCGTACTTATTTACCGAATGGAAATGCAACCTGGACTGCTGGTATTGCTGGGCCTTCGACAACAAGGTCAAAGGCATGACGGAAGACACTGCGCGCCGCGCCATCGACTGGCTACACGATAACGGCTGCCGCGTTCTCGCGCTGATGGGCGGCGAGCCGCTCCTGCGGCCCCAGTTTGTTCACAAAGTTGTCTACTACGCCGCCAAAAAAGGCTTCTGGATTTATGTCCCGACCAACGGCCGACTGCTGCGCCCCGATGTAATTGACCGCCTCGGCGACGCCGGCGTCGCCACCCTTAACCTGGCCCTCGATGCGGTCGATGAAAAGCCCGGCCTCCCCAAGGCCCTCAATCCCATCCGCCGCCACTTCGACCACCTGGTCCGCCGCCAATACCGGTACGGCTACAGTATGTTTTTCAATATCAATATCTGCCGCAATAACCTGGATGACGTCCGGCAGCTCACCGACATCGCGCGCGAGCACCGCGTGGCCACCGACTATCACATCAACGAAAGCCCCATGCTCGAGCCGGAGCACTTCGAGCACTTCGACAACAATCCGACGTTCATTCGCAAGGAAGACTGGCCGCAAGTCGGCGAGCTGATCGACTGGCTTATCGAAAAAAACAAAGCCGGCTATAAGATGGTGAACTCGGTACAGCGTCTCAACGAGATGCGCGAGTTCATGCACGGCAAACTCCAGGAGTGGAACTGCCGCGCCGGTCATAACAATGTGATCGTGCGCGTGGACGGCACGCTGGCGCCGTGTTTCCCGATGTACTCGGCCACCTATGACTGGGGCGTCGTTGGCAATCACAAATTCGAGACCGGGCAACTGAAAGAGATGAAAGTCGGTTGCCAGCCGCACTGCTTCTCCACGCTGAACCACAACCTGGCATACTGCTACGATGCCACGCGGGTAATCAAGTGGCTCGGCAAGCAGGCCCTCAGGGGCTTCCAGGGTGTGAGCGGCAGCTTCTCATAGCAGAACCAGGAGCTCCGGCCTCCGTTGCCAGCGCTGCGCGCCGGTCCGGAGCCACGTCTCACGCAAAGGGCCGAGTTGCATTCCGCTGCGAATTTCGCCAGTATTGCTGAGAGATGAGAAAGGCAGTCTTGATTTCGTCAGCGGCGCTGATTGCGGCCGGTGTCGTGTTAGCGCAGGGTCCTGCGGGCCAACGCAAAGGCGGGCCGCGCAATCCAGTGCAAAGTCCGGCTTCGCAGCCTGGACCACGCACCGTGATGGCGCAGGAGTATCCGCTCGAGCAGGTTCAGGCCGGCGAGCAGCGATTTACGTCGCAATGCGGCTTCTGCCACGGCCGCGATGCAGCCGGAGGAGAAACCGGACCGGACCTCACGCGGTCAGAGCTCGTCGCCCAAGACATGCGTGGCGATAGGATCGGCCCATTAGTTCGCAAAGGGCGCCCGGAGCAGGGAATGCCCTCGTTTGATCTGACCGACGCCGATCTCGGCGCCATCGTCGCTTTCATCCATACCCAGAAGACCAGGTTTGAGACGCTTGCCGGAGGGCGCCGCTCCGTGGATGCCGCGGACCTGGCGACCGGTGACGTTGCGGCGGGCCGCCGCTACTTCAACGGAGCGGGCGGCTGCTCCGGCTGTCATTCGAGCACCGGTGACCTGGCCGGTATCGCTTCTCGCTATCGCGGATTGGAGCTGCTGCAGCGGATGCTCTATCCTAGTGGCCGGCCCGCTCCGGCTCGGCCTAAAGTTACCTTGACGCTCGCGTCGGGCCAGACTCTCGTGGCGCCGCTGGCTGCCGACGACGAATTCACGATTACGATTCTCGATCCTTCCGGAGCGCGCCAGGCGTACGAGAAAGGCGTGGTGAAGTTCAAGATCGACAATCCGATGGCGGCCCACTTCGATCAATTGGCCAAGTACACTGATGATGACATGCACAACGTCTTCGCCTACCTGGACACATTAAAATGACCCCCGAAAACCCGGGAAGGCGCAGCGTGCGCACCCTGTTGAGTCTCGCAATTTCAATCGCTCTGGCCCTCCTTGCTCCACAAGGGGAAGCGGCTGCCCAAGGCGTCGATCCAAACGACCTGCTCCACCCGCCGCCCGATAGCTGGCTCAACTTTCACGGCGCTTACTCCGGTCAACGGCATACCAGCCTCGCTGAGATTACTCCCGACAATGTCGCCAGGCTCCAGCAGGTTTGGCGCTTCCAAACCGGCGAGAGTCAGCCGATCAAGGCTTCGCCCATTCTGGCGAACGGTGTCCTTTATGTGACCATGCCGGACCACATCTGGGCGGTCGATGCCCGCACGGCAAAGGAACTCTGGCACTATCGAAACCGGCCTAACAACGCTTTCCACATCGGCCATCGCGGCGCTGCTGTTTACAAGGATTCGGTCTATCTGACCACTCCCGATTGTCACTTAATCGCGTTGAACGCCAAGGACGGGAAGGTGAAGTGGGACGTCGTGATTGCCGATTCTAAAAAGGGTTACTGGTCCACAAACGCTCCGCTCATTGTGAGGAATCACGTTCTGGTGGGCGTTTCCGGCGACTTCGATAACCTGCCGGGCCAGTTAAAATCGGTCGATGCCGATACCGGTGCCACGCAATGGATTTTTTACAGCACACCTCCCCCTGGATCGGCTGAGCCGAATAGCGGCGGCGCTACGGGCGGGCAGATGTGGACTACCGGTACTTACGATCCCGACCTCAACCTGGTCTATGTCGGTACGGGCAATCCCACGCCAGTATTGAACGGAAATGCCCGGCCCGGCAATAATCCTTGGACGTGCAGCATTGTGGCCCTGAACCCGGATACCGGGAAACTGGTTTGGGGCTTTCAAGCCTCCCCACACGATACCCACGACTGGGATGCCAACGAAGTTCCCGTGCTGGCCGATGCCAATTTTAACGGCCAGCCGCGCAAGTTGCTGATGCAGGCATCGCGGAACGGTTACTTTTTCGTGCTCGACCGGACCAACGGAAAAAGCCTGCTGACTGTTCCTTTCGCTACCGTCAACTGGGCGAAGGGAATCGATTCGGAAGGGCGCCCGATTCCGGATCCGGCCAAGTATCCCTCGAAAGACGGCGTCCTCGTAGCGCCCAATGAAAGCGGCGCCACCAACTTCCGGCCGCCGAGCTTTGACCCGAAGACCGGTCTTTTTATCGTCAGCGCTCAGGATGGCTACGGCATCTATTTCTTCAAATCCGAGCACGGCGCCTATGGGTGGGCCGGCGCGGACTACGGCGTCGCGGGCAAGGCATTCCTCCGCGCCATCGATTACCGCAACGGAGAGATTGTCTGGAACCATCCCATCGGCGACGGCGCGGGCACGGCCGGTGTATTGACAACGGATACCGGCCTGACGGTTAGCGGCGATAATGGCGGTAACGTGATTGCGTTTCGAACCAGCGACGGCACAACCTTGTGGCACCAGGCCATCGGCAGAATGAACAACGGTCCTATCATGTATAGACTGGATGGCAGGCAGTATCTGGTGGTAGCTGGAGGCAACTCTTTGTATGCCTTCGCAGTGCCAAAAGGAGAACTCCCGTGAAGAACGCACTCTCATTGGCAGGCGCAACGCTGCTATTCGCCGGCATTTCCTTCGCCGCCGATCCGATTCGTGTCATGCTCCTCGACGGCGAGAGCGCCGGGAGCTATCACAAGTGGCAGCTGATTACCCCCGTGCTCAGGAAGCAACTGGAAGAGACGGGTCTGTTCCAAGTGGATGTCGTGACTGCGCCCCCTGCAGGCGGTGACTTCAGCGCTTTCAAGCCGGAATTTCGCAAGTACGCCGTGGTCGTGTGGAACTATGATGCTCCCGATGAGCGATGGCCGCAGGAGCTGAAGGCATCCTTTGAAGATTATGTTCGCGGTGGTGGAGGCTTCGTCAGCGTGCACGCCGCCGATAACGCGTTTCCCGATTGGACCGGATTCAACGAAATGATCGGCGTCGGAGGGTGGCGCGCCCGGACTGAGAAAGCCGGGCATTTCTGGTACTACAAAGACGGCAGGCTGGTTTCCGATCCTGCTCCAGGACCAGCAGGGAGCCACGGGCAGCGTACCCCGTTTCAGATTCAGGTACGGGAGAATCACCCCATCACGAACGGTCTACCCAAGGTCTGGATGCATCAAGGGGATGAGCTGTATGCCCGGCTCCGCGGGCCCGGCAAGAATATGACCGTCCTGGCGACCGCGTTTTCCGATCCTGCAAACAACGGCACGGGCCGCGATGAACCGATTTTGATGACCATCGCCTACGGCCAGGGTCGCGTATTTCATACAACGCTCGGGCACGATATCAACGCGCTGAGTTCCGTCGACTTCGTGGTGACGTTCCAGCGCGGCACCGAGTGGGCCGCAACGGGCAAAGTGACGCAGAAAGTTCCGGCGAACTTCCCGACCGCGAATGCAGTGAGCTACCGCACGGATTTTGCCGCGATGGATCCGGCCTACGGGAGGGGCCTGAATCCTCTCGATGCCGCCGCCCCCCGGCGTTAACCGCACATGGCTTCCAAGCTTGTGCCCGCGCGAAGCGTCGTGCGTTCCTTTCAGCTCTGTATAATAGACCTGAATGCGGCCGGTACTCGCAGCGCAGCTTTGTCTCGCGGTGTTTCAGGCCTTTCTGCTCGCTCCCGCTCAGCACGTCCACGATGGAGAGGAGGGCGAAGGGCACGAGCATGCCACGGTCGTTCATTCGCATTTCTCCTTCCACAGCGCGCTGCCGGCGCGGCCCGGTGAGCTGAAAATTGACGAGTCCGAAGAGCACGAGGCGTGGTCGCTCGATACGTTCACGATCGTGCCGCCAGTCGGAATCCAGCCGTTCCTCCCGTCGCGCGCTCCGGACGCGCTGTTCCCGGTGCGAACCGTGCCGGGTGCGGTCGCCATTGTCGAAGAACGCGCCCACGATCCGCCCCACCGCGGCCCTTCCAATCCTCGAGCCCCACCAGTTTAATTTCCCTCCTCACTGAGGGTACGTGTGCCTTGCCCCTCGTCTCGGGACAGGCGCCGCACCGATCAATTGTTTCTGCACTCTAGAGGGAAATTTGTGATTCGAAAATCCGCTTTTCAGATCGTCATCATTATCCTTGCCGGCGGGCTCTGTTCGTCCGCGCAAACCCAGCTGGGAGTCTCGGACGCGATTGCCGCCGCTCTCCGCTCCCGCGCGTCGCTTCAGGCGGAAGCCGAGCGGGTCTCGGTGGCTGCGGGGCTCCTCCGGCAGGCCGGTCTGTTTCCCAACCCGGAATTCCAATTCCAAAACGAGAACTTACGGCCCGGCCAGACCTACACCCGCGACGTCGATACGCTGGCCCTGATCAGCCAGCCTCTCGACATTCTCGGCAAACGACGACAGCGCGTCGCGGCCGCCGCGGAAGCACGCGGATACGCACAATCTTCCTATCAGCTGGCCCGCCGGCAGGTGGTGCAGCAAGTGAAGCTCGCGTACTGGGCCGCGCGCGGCGCCCAGGAGATCCGGCTCGCCTGGAACACGACCCTTGAGAACTTCCAAAAAATTATCGACTTTCATGCCGGCCGCCTCAGCGCCGGAGCTATCGCAGAGCAGGATCTACTGCGGGTGCGGCTGGAAGGCGAGCGGTTAAAAGTCTCCGCCGATTTGTCGACCCTCGACGCCAATCGGGCGCGCATCGATTTGTTGCGGGAAATGGGCCGGACCGAATTCGCAGAGGTGGTCTTGACCGAACCTCTCGAACCGCAGGCGGACGTTACTCCCGCTCCCATCGAACGCGTTCTGGAGCAACGCATGGAAATTCAGGTCGCGCGCGCCGCGCTCCGCCAGGCGGAGGCAAATGCCCGGCTGCAAGACATCTCCGCGCGTCCCGATCTGAATGTGACGCTCGGGTACAAAAGAACCCAGTTGCCGGACGCGCTCACCGGTGTCAACACCGTGTTGGCATCTCTGCGCGTCACCTTGCCGGTGACCGATAAGAACCAGGGCAATCGCGCTGCCGCGGAAGCCGAGGTTCGGCGGCAGCAGCGATTGGTTGCCGCTGCCGAGGCCGAAGTTCGCGGCGATTATTACGCGGCGCTTCAGGAATACGAATTCCGGCGCCAGGAGTTCGTCAACACGCTCGAGCCCTTGCGCCAGCATGCGGACGAGATTACCCGGATTGCCTCGGCCGCCTATGCCGAAGGGGGCACCGACTTGCTTCGGCTGCTGGATGCCGAGCGTGTGGGTCTGGAGGCGGAACTCGCGCGCACGCGCGGACTGGTGGAGTACCGGCAGAGCATCGCGAGATTGGAATCGGCTGAGGGGGTAGATCAATGAGGAAGAAGATTTTGGCGGGCGGTGTCATCCTGAGCGTCTTCTGTCTCGTTTCGTGCGGCAACCATCAGCCGGACCCCGCCGCGGCTGCCGCAAATCCGGCCGAAACGCGAGCGAACAAACAAGAGGTGGTGCTTTCGCGCGATCAACAGGCCGCGGTTCATATCGGGACAGAGGTCGCTGCTCTCTCCCAGGAATCGGAACTGCTGCGCGTCAAAGGCCGCATCGCTCTGGCTGACGATCGAAGCTGGCGAGTCGGCGTGCGCACCGACGGCTCTGTGGTGGCGGTTTATAAGGGTTTGGGCGATTCCGTCCACAAAGGTGACATTCTGGCGCGCTATCACGCCGACGAGGTTCGCGATTCACGCGCCCTGTACCGCCGGGCTGTTTCCGAATTCGACCGAACCAAGGCCGGAGCCGCTCAAGCCCAGAGGAATCGCGACCGCGCGCAGCGCATGCTCGATTTGAAGGCCGGTTCCCAGCAGCAGCTCGAGCAGGCCGAACAGGAGCTGGTGACTGCCCGCGCCGAGGTGCGGAATGCGGAAATCGAAGTAGAGCGCCTCCGCGATTTGCTGGAAGACGATCTGCGCGTGCCCGCCGAGCCGAAACCCGGGCGCCCCGATGACACCGAGGACGACGTGCCAATCCTCGCGCCCGGCGATGGCTACATCCTCGAGAAGAATGTCACGCCCGGCAAGAGCGTGGACACTTCCAGTGTGACGTTCGTGATCGGCGATCTTTCCAGGGTATGGATGCTGGCATCGGTCCGCCAGGAGGACTTGGGAAGACTGCGCGTCGGCCAAGGCGCTATGGTCGCGCTCCCCGGCGATACCGGGCGTCGCTACCCGGGAAAAATCACCAACCTTGGCCAGGAATTCGATCCCGTCACGCGCGTGATGCAGGTGCGCATCGAGCTGGATAACCGCGAGAATCGTTTCCGTCCGGAGATGCTGGCTAACGCGGAGATTCCCGTCGGAGGCCGCAAGCCAGCCATCCTTGTGACTTCCGACGCGGTCCAGCAGGTGGGAGATCAACAAGTCGTGTTCGTCCTGAAAGAAGCCAATCGCTATGAAGTGCGCGCGGTCCGGACTGGTGATACCGCTGACGGGAAGACGCCGATCCTCGATGGATTGAAGGCTGGTGAACTAGTTGTGGCCCGCGGGAGTTTCGTTTTGAAATCACAGCTGCTGAAGTCGACTTTGGAAGGCGAGTAAGACGGACATGCTTAATCGCATCATCGATCTCACCTTGCAATATCGCTGGCTGGTGCTGACAGCGACCATCATCTTGTTAGGCGCAGGCGGATACGCGCTCTACACCATTCCGGTCGAAGCGTTTCCCGACCTGACTAATAACCAGGTCGTCATCGTGACCGAAGCTCCCTCTCTGCCGCCCACGGAAGTGGAGCAGTTGGTCACGTATCCAATTGAGCGGGCCATGCTCGGGCTGCCGGATAAAGAGGAGGTGCGCTCGCTTTCGAAGCTCGGGCTTTCCATGGTCACTGTCGTCTTCGACGATTCGGTAGCGATGTATTTCGCGCGGCAGCTTGTGAGCGAGCGCCTGCAGCAGACTGCGTCGCTGTTGCCGCAAGGCATTCAGCCGGTGTTGGGACTGCCGGCCACGGCATTCGGCGAGCTCTACCAGTACACGCTTTCCGGCCCGATGAGCCCCATCGACCTCAAGGACCTGCACGAGTGGGTGATCAAGCCGCAGCTCCGGACGCTTCCGGGCGTGAGTGAAATCAATGCGTGGGGCGGCCAGACCAAGCAATACCAGGTGATTGTGGACCCGGCCTTATTGGAACAGTATGGCCTCTCGCTTCACGATGTCGCTACGCGGGTGGCGGAGAACAACACGAACTTCGGCGGCGGTTACATCGAACATGCGTCCGAACAGTTCACGCTGCTCGGCACAGGGCGCGCCCTCGACACCGCCGATATCGGCAACATCGTTCTGGCGGCCAAAGGCGGCACGCCCGTGCTGCTGCACGATGTGGCCCAGGTCCGCATCGGCGCCGCGCCACCGGAGGGCGCGACCCTGCGCAACGGCGAGACGGTTTCCGGCATGGTCATCATGCTGAAAGGCGAGAACGGCAAGAAACTCATCGAACGGGTGAAGGAGAAGATCGCCGGCCTGCGCCTGCCGCCAGGAGTCAGGATCGTCCCGTTCTACGATCAGTCCTTTGTCATCGATGGCACAATTCACACAGTCGAGAAAAATCTGTTTGAAGGGTTTCTGCTGGTCACGGTCGTCCTGTTGCTCTTTCTGCGCAACCTGCGCGCCGCGTTGATCACGGCGGCTGTTATTCCCCTTTCGATGCTGATCAGTTTTCTGGGGATGCGCCTGTTCGGGATCAGCGCCAACCTGATGAGCCTGGGCGCCATCGACTTCGGAATGATTGTCGATGGCGCCGTCGTCATGATGGAGAATTCCGTGCACCGGCGCGAGGAACAGCAGGGCCGCGAAACCTCTCTCGAATCGGTTCGCCGCGCCACCCACGAGGTGGCCCGCCCGATGGTCTTCGCGGTGACCATCATCATCGCCGTCTATCTTCCGATCCTGTTTTTGCAGGGATTGGAAGGCCGGATGTTCCGGCCTATGGCGATCACGGTATGCGCGGCACTGTTGGGCTCCTTGATTCTCGCACTGATGCTGGTTCCCACCCTGGCTTCGTTTAGCTTTGCCCGGTACGTTCCGCGCGCGCGCCACGCGGGGCAAGACCACAATTGGATGGATCGGCTCAACCGGGTGTATGTTCGTGTTCTGTCCTGGGCCATGGATCACCGAATTTTGACGGCCAGCCTGGCGGTCATCGTAATGGCCGTGTCCATCGGCTCGCTTTGGTTCATCGGCACGGAGTTCATGCCGCGGCTCGACGAGGGGTCCATCCTGGTGGAGACCCGCAAACTGCCCGGCGTCTCTCTTACCGAGTCCGTAGAGATCAGTAAGATAATCGAGCGGCGGCTGAGGCAGTTTCCGGAAATCGCCGACGTGGTGATCAAGATAGGAAGGCCCGACTTTGCGACCGAGGCCATGGGAATTAACGAGGGCGACACGTATCTGCTGCTGCGGCCGATGGAGACCTGGACGCGCTTTCATAGCAAGCAAGCTCTGATCCAGGCTCTCGGCAAGGCGCTCGATGAGATTCCGGGAGTCGCTTACAGTTTTACCCAGCCGATGGCAATGCGAATCGATGAAACCATCTCGGGTGTCAAAGCCGACCTGGCGATCAAAATCTTTGGCGACGATTTTCGGACGCTGGAAACCTTGGGACAGCAGGCTTTGCGCGTGGTTTCGAAGGTCCGAGGCGCGGCCGAGGCGCAGATGGAGATCACTTCGGGCGTGGCGGACCTTTCGGTCCGCATCGATCGCGCGGCGCTCTCCCGCTACGGCCTCAACGTGACCGACGTTGAACAGGCCATGGCCAGCGCCGGATCGGGCGACCTGATTTCGGAAGTCATCGATGGACAGCGGCGATACGGCGTGGCGCTGCGCTTGCCGGAGCGATACCGGACCGATCCCGAGGCGCTGCGCGGAATCGTGCTGCGAGCCCCCGGTGGCGAGCAGGTGGGGCTCGATCAAGTGGCGCGCGTCGAGGTGCGTCGCGGGCCTGAACTTATCAACCGCGAGCAGGGGCAGAGACGCATTGTCGTCATGTCGAATGTGCGCGACCGCGATCTCGGCAGCTTCGTCGCGGAAGTCCGCTCGAAAATTGATCGCGAAATCGCCCTGCCTCCCGGTTACTTCGTCGAATACGGCGGTCAATTCGAAAACCAGCAGCGCGCCACGCGTCGCTTGATGCTTATCGTGCCCGTCGTGCTAGGGCTGATTTTCGTTCTCTTATATCTCACGTTCAACTCGGTCAAGCTGGCGCTGCTCGTGGTGGGAAATATTCCGTTGGCGCTGGTGGGCGGCATCACCGCGCTCTGGCTCCGCGGCATGAATCTCAATCTTTCCGCGTCCATCGGATTCATTGCGTTATTCGGCGTGGCCATGCTGAACGGTGTAGTCCTGGTGAGTTCGATCAACCAGATGCGCGAAACGGGCGTGAATGCCCGCGAGGCGGTCCTTGCCGGTGCGCAGCGGCGTCTCCGTCCCGTTCTGATCACCGCTTGTGTCGCGAGCTTCGGTTTCATCCCGATGGCCCTTGCCACGTCGACTGGCGCCGAAGTGCAGCGTCCCCTGGCCACCGTTGTGATCGGAGGACTGTTCAGCTCCACGCTACTCACGTTGTTTCAAATGCCCGTGCTTTACCAGTGGATCTCCAAAGACCGGCGGTAGCAGGAGGCTCCGGGAAAGTCAGTGGTCCTAAGGCATGCTCGCCCAAGTTACGGTACTCCGTTCGGCGGGCAGCTTTTCTGGAACAAAACCATGCTCTATTTCCCATGATTCCGCAAACAACCCAAGACGCTTGTTCCCACAGGCTACGAAATCCTGTGCCATTTCGAAGTTGCCATACTCGGTAAGAACCTTTTTCAAGAGATTCTCTGCTTCCGAGGAGCCACTCCGGATCAGGAATCGGTATGTTGCGGCAGCCAGCTTTACGTCCCCGCCCCGCAAG
>CAZKQQ010000063.1:0-33044 GCA_964554945.1 uncultured Solibacteraceae bacterium
CTGATCCACCATCGTGTTGATGGTGTTCTTCAACTCCAGAATCTCGCCCTGCACATCCACCGTGATTTTGCGGGAAAGATCCCCGTTGGCCACAGCCGTGGTCACTTCCGCAATGTTTCGCACTTGCGCCGTGAGGTTGCCGGCCATCGAGTTGACGCTGTCGGTCAGATCCTTCCAGACGCCGCCCATGTCTTTGACCACCGCCTGGCCGCCCAGTTTGCCGTCGGTGCCCACTTCGCGCGCCACGCGTGTCACTTCCGATGCGAACGAATTCAACTGCGCCACCATCGTGTTCACCACGCGCGCGGTGTGCAGGAACTCGCCCTTCAATGGCCGCCCATCCACTTCTAAAGCCATCGTCTGGGAGAGATCGCCCTTGGCCACTGACCCAATCACGCGCGCCACCTCGGTGGACGGCTGAACCAGGTCGCCAATCAACCCGTTCACCGATTCCAGGCAGGCCGCCCAATCGCCCGATGCCGCACCCATGCCGGCGCGCTGGTTGATCTTGCCTTCCTTACCGACGGCCGTGCTGATGCGCGAGAACTCACTCGCCATCCGGTCGTTCAGCTTGAAAATCTCGTTCAGCACATCCGCGATCTTCCCGTCGATGCCAGTCCGGTCGACCGGCAGCCGAACCGAGAAATCGCCGTCCCTGAAGGCAACCAGCGTCGCTAATAGTGTCTTGGTGTCAAGTGCATCGCTCGCGATTTCAGGTTTCATCCCTGGCTCCTTATTCCCGTTCCCGTTACCTGGATTGACTTTAGTTCGTTTCACTGGCCCTCTGCATTCGCTTGCGTAGATGATAAAAGTTTCTTGAATACCCCGCCCAGACTCAAAAACTGCTCCAGCCCGGACGGCTTTCGCAGATACGAGGCTGCGCCCAACTCACTGGCTACTATCCGGTCCCGGGGGGAGTCAGACGAAGTGAGCACCACCACGGGAATGTGGGAAGTGCCATCCGTCTCTCTGAGGCGCTGCAGCACCTCGATTCCATCGTGACGAGGAAGGTTCAGGTCCAGTATGATCAGTCCCAAGTGACTCATCGCGCCTGCGTCTGCGATGAACTGCAGGACCTCTTTCCCATCCCACACCACGTGGATAGGGCATTGTACGCCGTGCTCCCGCAAGGCTTCTCGAATCAAATAAACGTCGGCAGGATTATCTTCGGCCAGTAGGATTTCAGGCATTCGATCGGTCGCTTCTCCCGAACCCTCGGGGGCTGCTCACGGTGTCTGGGGGCATCGCGGATGCAGATTCTGCATCCGTTACATGCAAAAATTGGAGGCCAACGTACATTTAAATCCCCGATCTTGTTGAAATGGTGATTAGATTTACAAGGGCTTCGGGTAGTTAAAGCACGTACACGTCCAGATCCGGGGGAGGTCGGGTTGTCCCCTCGCCATATCCTACCGGATCGCACCTGATCTTGACAGCTTGCATCAGCCCGGCTTCGTAACGAAAACCACATTGATCTGCCCGCCCGGTGCCCGATGAGGCGCAATCGACGGAATGGCCCCTCGCCTGCCAACGAGGTCGGGAGGAGCATGCTGCCCGACCGTCCACTTCGAATTCTGATTGTCGATGACGATCTCGCGGACCGCGCCATCTATAAACGGTGCCTCGGCCTCTCGGCAACCTGGAGATTCGAATTCGCCGAGGCCGATTCTGCGGCCGCCGGTCTGCGGATGAGCGAATCATGGCGGCCGGACTGCATTCTGCTGGACTATAATCTGCCGGACCAGGATGGCTTGGAAATGCTGAGCGGGCTGCGCGGTTCTTCCGGGCGGGTCCCCTGCGCCGTGGTGATGCTGACTGCCTTCGGCGGCGAGGAATTGGCCGTGCGTGCGATGAAAGCGGGTGTAACCGATTATCTCCCCAAAGGGCGGGTCGCTGCCGACACGCTCCCGCACACGATTGCCAATGCTTACGAAAAATCGCGGCTCCAGTCTCAGATTGAAGCCCAGCAATCCGAATTGCAGAAAAGCGCCCGGCGGCACCAGGTGCTGCTGGAGGCCATTCCACAAATGGTGTGGATGGCGACAGCCGATGGAACCGTGGAGTACGCAAACCGCCTCTGGTTCGAATACACCGGTCTTCAACTCGATCAGGCCGAGCGGCTCGGATGGGATCTTCTGCTTCACCCGGAAGATCGCGAGCGGACGTACGCGGCCTGGCGCCAGGCCGACGGGCCGGACAGTATCTTCGAAATCGAGCACCGGTTGCGCCGCGCCTCGGACGGAACCTACCGGTGGCACCTGGTCAGAGCCGCGCCGCTGAGAAACCCCGCCACCGGAGAAATTATCAGCTGGTTCGGCACCTGCACCGAGATTGAAGATCAGAAGCGGCTCGAAAACGACATGTTGCAGCGGCAGAAGCTTGAGAGCATCGGCCGTCTTGCCGGCGGTTTGGCCCACGATTTCAATAACCTGCTGGTCGCCATTCTGGGAGGCGCGAGCCTCGCGATGGAAAGCTTGCCTCCCACGCACCCAGCTCAGAAGCTGCTCGAGGGCGTGGTCGATGCCGGCGACCGGGCCGCCCAGTTGACCCGCCAGATGCTTTCCTATGCCGGAAAGTCCAATCTGTTCGTCGAGCCCGTCGACATCCGCGAGTTGGTGCGGGATACCTGCAGCCTGGTTAGGAGTTCGCTGCCGAAGAATGTCCACCTCCAGGTGCGGATAGAAACCGAAATACCCCCCATCGACACCGATAAGGAACAGATGCGCCAGGTGGTGATGGACCTGGTGATGAACGCGGTGGAGGCGGTGGGGCAGGCTGGGGGCACCGTTGAGGTGTGCACGGAAGTCGCGGACATTAATGGCGAAGGAGCCGGGTTCCGTCCCCCGGTTTCGCCCGGCAAATACGTCATTCTCGAAGTGTGCGACAGCGGGTGCGGCATGGATGACGAGATCCGCAAGAAGATTTTCGATCCCTTTTTCACAACGAAATCTACCGGCCGCGGACTTGGCTTGGCCGCCGTGCAGGGTTTCGTCCGGAGCAACCGGGGCGGCATCCAGATTGACAGCGCGCCGGGACAGGGCACACGGTTTCGAATCGTATTGCCGGCCGCGCTCGAAGCCGTTCGCAGAACTTGCCGGGCGGTGTGAGAACGCGCATTTGACATATGCAGGCAGCGTCCAAAAAGATAACGGTCATGCCCATCGACGTGGAGAAGAGCAGTCCGCCGCCGGCCGATGACGAAGCGGTCCGCCTGACTTACGGCTCTATGCACGATCTGGTCAGCCCCGCGAACCAAATCTGCTCTTTGACGGCCCTGCTCATCAGGCAATACGGCGACCGGCTCGGCCCGGATGCCGGAGAGATGCTGGACCTCATTCAAGGCTCTGTGAATCGCCTGCAAAAGCTTCTCGCCGGCTTTCGGACTTATGCTCAAATCGCCGGCCAAAGAGCGCCTCTCCAGCTCTGTGATGGTAATGATCTGCTGACCGCGTCGCTCAGTTCGTTGAAGCCGGTCATCGACGAAAACCGTGCTTCGGTCACGCAGGACGACCTTCCCGAACTCTACTGCGATCCGGCTCAGATTACTTTTGTCTTTCTGAGCCTCGTGGAGAACTCGATCAAGTTCCGAAGCCAGGCCCGTCCCGAGATTCACGTCTCCGCCGTCTCGGACGAGGGTATGTCGACTCTGGTGGTGCGGGACAACGGTATCGGAATCGATTCCAGGAACCATCGGCGCATTTTTGAGATGTTCAAGCGGGTTCACAACGAGCGCTACTCCGGCGCGGGCGTGGGGCTCGCGATTGTCGAGCGCATTGTGCAGCGGCATGGCGGACAGATCTGGGTCGACTCGGAACTCGGCCAGGGCGCCACGTTTTCTTTCTCGCTGCCGCGACCGCCGTCTTTGCGCCCCAATGCCGTGGTTGCCTGAATGTCTGATTTTTTTCCGGAGGCCATCTGCTCCGGGCTGAATACTTAGGGGAAGTAAACTGCTGTATGTCGGCGAAGAACAAAGAAAAAACAATATTGATCGTCGAGGAGGAAGAATCGGATCGCGACCTCATGCATCACATCTTGGAAAGTGAGGGCTACACGGTTCTCGATGCAACGAACTATTGGAACGCACTAAAAATTTATGAGGAGTACCCGCGTCGAATAGACATGCTCTTGACCGCTATTGCTTTACCAGGAAATAACGGGTACGAATTGGCGCGCACCATGCTTGAAATGGATCGCAACTTAAAGACCCTTTTTGTATCCGGCCCGACAGGCGCGGAAGTCAGCCGCTTTTATAACATGCCTGTTGCCGGCCGTCATCTTCTGGATAAACCTATCGATCCGGCGGAGATAGTCCGCCGCGTGAGCAGTCTGTTTCGCGCCCGCCTCCGGAAAGTTCATGTCCAACGTGCCAGTTAAGACATTTGCTGTAGCGAGCCAGCCCGATTCGAAGGTAGAATGGCGTGAAGTGAACGAACCCGGGTTGCCTGCGCGTGTGCTGATCGTCGAGGACGATGCCGATCAGCGAAATGATCTCGCCGCCATGGTTACCTCGCTCGGATATGAGGTATCCACGGCCGGCGATGGCCAGGAGGCGCTCCGGCGTCTGGCCTCATTTCCCGCCAGTGTGATCCTTAGTGATCTCGTGATGCCGTGCGGTGATGGAGTCGAGCTCCTCAAAGAGCTGCAAGCGCGGGGCGATCGGACTCCAACCATCGTTCTGACCGGCTTTGGCAGCATTGAGCAGGCGATCTCGATTGTCCATGACCTGAAGGCTTTTTGGTTTGTCGAGAAGCCGGTCCAGCCCGGTGTTCTCCGCGCTCTGCTGGAACGCGCGAATCAGCAGAACCAACTCCTCGCTGAAACCGATCTGCTCAACCGCCAGCTCAGCTACCAGGGCGTCTTGGGCGACCTCGTTGGGGATTCCCCCCAAATGCGGCAGATCTTTTCGCTGATCCGGCAAATCGCGCCGACCACCGCCTCCGTCTTGATCACGGGCGAAAGCGGAACCGGCAAAGAGCTGGTCGCCCGTGCCATTCATCGTTTGAGCCCCCGTAGCGGCGGCCCCTTTATCGCCGTAAACTGCGCGGCCCTGCCGGAAAGCCTCATGGAGAGCGAGCTCTTCGGTCACGAGAAGGGCGCGTTTACCGGAGCTGTTGAACGCCGCCCCGGATGTTTCGAGCGGGCCCAGAACGGAACCCTCTTGCTGGATGAAATCGGCGAAATGCCGATCGGCACGCAGGCCAAGCTGCTGCGCGTGATCGAGGAATCCAAGGTCCGGCGCCTGGGCGGCGGCACCGATATTCCCATTTCGGTCCGCGTGCTCGCGGCCACCAATCATTCTCCCGAACTGGCGATCCAAAACAAGCTCCTGCGTGAGGACCTCTACTACCGTCTCAACGTCTTTCATATTTCCCTTCCCTCGTTGCGCGAACGCAAGGAAGATATCCCGCCCATCGTCGGCGCTCTGATCCGCGATCTGAACAAGAAGCACGGCTGCCGCGTGACGCACATGAGCGCGGACGTACTACAACGCTTCGATGAATATGGTTGGCCCGGGAATGTCCGCGAGTTGCGGAATGTCGTCGAGCGTGCCGTTATTCTCGCCGGCGAGGGCGAAGTCCAGCTCCGCCATCTTCCGAACGCGTTGGCGCCGGCTCCGGTTTCCGAGCAACCTTCCCAGCAACCAGCCGGCGATCTGCTGCAGATGCCGGTTGGCGCGCGCATGAAGGAAGTCGAAGAGGCGTACATCCGGCTCGTTTTGAAGCACACCGGCAATAATCGGAAGCGCGCCGCCGAGATCCTCGATATCGGCCTGCACACGCTTTACAACAAGCTGCGCGCCTATCGCGAAGAAGAAGAAAAAGCGGCCGGCCGCGGCGTCTGAGCCTTCTGCTTACGCGTTCCCCCGTCAGGCCACGGCAGGCAATGTAAAGAAGAACGTCGAACCCGCGCCTGCCTGCGATTCCGCCCACATCGTTCCGCCGTGCTTCCGCGCGATCTCGCGCGCAATCGCCAGCCCCAGACCCGGCCCCGGTAATTCTTTGCCGCGCAATCGCTCAAACGGTTTAAAGATTCGTTCCAGATAAGCTGCGTCGATGCCCGGCCCGTTATCGCGCACGCCAAATCGCCAGTCGTTCCCGTTTCTTTCGGCGGAGACCTGAATGCGCGGGGCGTCCGGCCCTCTGTGCCTCAGCGCATTCAGAAGCAGGTTTTCCATCAGCTGCGCGAGCCGGTCGGGGTTCCCCGCAACCGTTGGCAATGGATCGACAGCGATTTGAGCCTGATTCTCCTGAATCTCTTTCCGGATCTTGGCCATCGCCAGACGAGTTAGCACATCCATCTGCGCCGGTTGGAACGACGCCGCTTCGATGCGCAGCGCCAGGGCATAGCTGGAGAGTCCGTCCGCCAGCAACTCGACGTTCTGAATGCCCCCTATGATAAAACCGAGACGCGGATCGTCCGAGGCCGCGGAATCCCTTCGAATCAGTTCCGCATGGGCGCGGATCGCGCGCATGGGCGATCGCATGTCGTGCGAAACGCGAAGCAGGAATTCGCTAAGTTCGCGGTCCCGGTCTACCGGCTTTTCCCGCGGGAACTGATGTTCTGAATCCTGAGGAGCGGACACCCTATGAGAATAGCGCGCTTGCTTCGCGAAAATCGCGCCTAATCGAGGGCCGCGCCGATTCTTACGTGATCCAGAATTCGCTGCGAGATGGTTGGCTTCTGGTCGAGGCTTCGGTTATGTCGTTTGCCGTAGACGAAATCTCCGATGAACCAGCCGATCGCCGAACCCGCCACGACATCGCCGGGAAAATGCTGGCGCGCGCCGACGCGCGAGATTACCACCACGGAGGCCAGCCCATACGCCAGAATTGGCACGAACCGCGGATGGGGATACTGATGCGCGATTACCGAGGCCATGGCCCAGGTGCTCAAGGCATGTCCGGACGGAAAACCCGATTTCCAGCGCGCGTTCGGGCTATCTTCAAAACGGCCCTTGGCATCGGCTTCGATGGGGCGGGCGCGGTCGGCCACTAATTTCAGCGCCTCTCCTACCAGCGTCACGTCGATCAGCGTTTCGAATCCGATCAACCCGGTTTCGCGAAAGCGCTCGTCATGCTGTCCGGATCCCAAAAAATAGAAACCCGCGCTGACCGGGATCAGCGTGTACGCCGCGCCGAACCGCGAACCCCACGTACTGACGGCGACCTGGCCTTTATTGTTGGGAAGCGCGTTGACTGACCACTTATCGGTGGCGACCAGTGCTCCTGTCGCAGCCCCGAAAATCGCCCACCATTTCAAATCGCTTTTCGAAGTGTGAAAGGGACTCGTCCAGATCGCCTTCTGATCCTGCAGGACGTATCTGGGCATCCGGACGAACGGATGAAAGAATCCGGTTGCCTCGTATAGGTCTTTTTGCTTGATAACCGGCGGCCCCGGCTGGACGTCTACGGTTGACCGGTTCGCGCCGCCCTTCGTTTGATCCGGTGGTTGCGCGGTTTGCCCGGTCTGGTCCGGCTCTGGTTCGGGTTGGCCCCAGGCAGTTGCCATGAGGCAAATCGAAAAAAGTGTCGGCAGCAGAATCTTCATGGCCGCCGTCAAAACCGCACGCCACTTGCCGTTTTCGCCGCCATTCCGTGATTTCGTTAACCTCCGCTCTGCTGCCGGATGGCCGCTGCTTTGCTTCAACATTGAATATGGGCCTTGCAAACGGGTAAAAGTACACGGATCAAACGGATGTGACTGCTCTGTTCGATCTCTTACCAGGACTAGAGTTTTGCCCAAGCTGAAAATCACCGACCTGCTCCGACCCCACTATAGAGCATTGGGGATCGGACTCCTGGCCGTCATTGGCGAGAGCACGACGGACTTGCTTCAGCCTTGGCCTATTAAAATTGTTCTCGATAACGTCCTGAAATCGCGGCACAGTCAGGGATGGTTGAGTCACCTGATCCAGTCGACCGCGGGAGCGGATCCCCTGGCGGTTCTCCGGCTGGCCGCGATTGCCGCCCTTCTTATCGCCCTCCTCGGCGCCATTTGTTCCTATACCGAAAAATACCTCACCACCAGCATCGGCCAGTGGGATCTGCATGACATGCGGCTCACGCTCTCCTCTCATATTCAGCGATTGTCGCTCTCTTACCACGATCATAAGCAGACTGGCGATCTCATCAGTCGCGCGACCAGCGACCTTGATTCCATTCAGAGCTTCATTGCCTCAGGCTTGCTTGGCGCGTTGATCAATACCATTACTCTCTTCGGCATGGTGGCTGTCATGTTCTACATCAACTGGCAATTCACCCTGATTGCGCTATCGATCGCGCCTGTGCTGTTTGCTGTGGTCTACAGCTATACGCGGCGCATCAAGAAAGCCTCCCGGGAAGTGCGCAGAAAGGAAGGCGAAATCGTTTCGGTGATCCAGGAAGTGCTCACGTCGATTCGCGTCGTCAAGGCGTTTGCGCGAGAGGAATACGAGCAGCGCCGCCTCCAGGAAGAGAGCCTCGAGAGTGTGGAAATGGCGCTGCGGGCTCGCGGCCTGAAAGCGAAGCTGAATCCCCTGGTCGAGATCATCGTGGCCGTGGGTACCGCCATGGTGCTTTGGTTCGGCGGGCGCCTGGTTCTGAATGGCAGCCTTTCGGCCGGGTCGCTCGTCGTCTTCATCTTTTACCTGGGGAAGATGTACAAGCCGATGCAGGAGCTGTCGAAGATGGCCGACTCTTAGTCCAAGGCGGCTGTCGGGTATGAGCGCATCCGCGAAGTTCTCGAGACCCACCGGGACGTGAACGATCGGCGCGGCGCGCGGCAGGCCCCGCGTTTCCGGGGCCTGGTGGAATTCGATCACGTCGAGTTTTCATACGAGCCGAATCGGCCGGTGCTCCGCGATTTAAGCCTGCGCATCGAAGCCGGCCAGGTCGCCGCCCTGGTCGGTCCCACCGGCGCCGGCAAAACCACGACCGTCAGCTTGATCCCCCGCTTCTACGACCCCTCCTCCGGCGCCGTCAAAATCGACGGCGTCGACGTTCGCCGCTTCACGCAGCAATCGTTACGTCAGCAAATCAGCTTTGTCTTGCAGGAAACGCTGCTGTTTCACGGCCCGATCTGGTACAACATCGCGTATGGCAAGCCGGACGCCACCCGTGCGGAAATTCTGCGCGCCGCCGAACTCGCCAATGCCAGTGAGTTCATCGAGAAGATGCCGCAGGGCTACGATACGGTAACCGGTGAACGGGGCGTTACTCTATCGGGCGGCCAGCGCCAGCGCATTGCGATTGCTCGCGCGGTGATTCGCAACGCACCGATCCTGATCCTGGACGAGCCGGGTTCTGGTCTCGACGCCTCCTCTGAAAAATTAGTCCTTGAAGCTCTCGACCGGCTCATGGAGGGCAAGACTTCGATCGTCATCGCGCACCGGCTCTCCACCGTCCGGCGCGCCGACGTCATTTTTGTCATGCAAGACGGCGCTCTCGCGGAGCAAGGCCGCCATAAGGAGTTAATGAAATCGGGCGGCCTGTACGCGCGTCTCTACGCGTTGCAGTTCGAGGAGGCCCCCGACCCCGCTCGCTAAGTAGCGCAGACCATCGGCTTTCGTGGCTTGCGTTTGGTCCGGCGCCCCTATAGATCCGAAAGCTGCTCAATCCGCTTCTCGAGCACGTCGGCGAACGCCGCCGCCTCGGCTGCGGAATATCCGCCCGCGCGGAATGCTTCCTCAATTTGCCGCCGGGACAGGCGCGACATCAGCCGTCCCATCCAACGCGCGTCGTCGCGCGGCACATGGTGGCCCACCCACTCAAGTTCAACCCGCCGCACATATTCCAGCGGATTCACTAGAAACACAAACTTCGGCCGGAACGGCGCGCGAAAATCCACATACTCTCCACCCAAACGACGAATTAGCGGGTCGCGGCGATATGACTCCAGGTCCCCCCGTTCCTTTACAAAAGGCCAACTGCGCCCCGAAGTCCCAAATGTGGCGCCCAGATCGCTCACCAGATAAATGCGTTCGGCCCCGTTGTCGCGGATTACGTTGTTCTCATCCTTCAGGTCCCAATCGTTAATAAGAGCCATGACTGTGCGCAGCCCGTTCCATTCGCGGCTTCCGGTAAACGGGTTGTGACGCCAGCTCCACTCGCCTTCCTTCTCGCCCTTCCCCTCTTCCCGCTTTAGACGAACACGGTAGATCACACCATCGGGTCCGACGAATTTTTGCCCGCGATGCAGACGGGCCGGCATGCCTCGCACCCGCAAGCGGTCTTCAAAATAATCTTCATCGGCGAAATAGCCGGCGGCCCACACGATCCGCGATGCCACGGTTTCCGGCCGGGCTTCGATACCGAGCTTGACCTTCCACAACACGCCATCGCGATCGCGCACGAAGAATTTCGGATTTGTTCCCTTGAGGTCTTCTTTGACAAATGTGAAGGTCCCCCGCGGCGGTTGATGCCCCTTTCCGCCTGGGCCGTAGAAGAGATTGCGCGTGGCAATATCGTCAGGATTGCGCCAAAGCACCGCGGGTTTTTTGGTGGGCAGGGTGGCATTGCCGGTTGCAAATAGCGCATGGACGAAAAGTCCGGTCAGCGCCACCGTGAACGGCTGTTTTCTCACGGACATTCGTTCGCCCCGCTCCCAAACGGTGTCATAGCTGCACATCTATTGCCACGATGCACAAAGCTACACAATTCGGCTGGAGGAACACACAATTGTGAAGCTTTTGCTACAGCCCGACGACGCGGCCACGCCGATAATCCGCGCCATCTCCCGATCCAAAAGCAATATAGATATTGCCATCTTTCGCTTCGACCAGCGGGAGATTGAGAGGGCGCTCACAGCCGCCGCGGCTCGGGGCGTTGCCGTGCGTGCGCTCATCGCGCACACCAACCGGTCCGGTGAAGAAAGTCTGCGCCGGTTAGAGATGCGGCTTTTGGCGGCGGGCGTCACGGTCGCACGGACCGGCGATGATTTCCCGCGTTACCACGGCAAGCTGATGGTCATCGATCGTCGCGAACTCTACCTGATGGCGTTCAATCTGACCTACCAGGACATGGAGCATTCGCGCAGCTTCGGCATCGTCACGCGAAGCACTCCGCTGGTTCGCGAGGCGCTCAAGCTGCTCGAAGCAGACACGGCTCGCCAGCCGTACGAGCCCTGCGTCGAGCGGTTCCTCGTCAGCCCGGTCAATGCGCGCCCGCAGCTTGCCCGCTTCATCAAAGGCGCCAGGAAGGAACTGCTGATCTACGATCCCAAGATCAGCGATCCGGCCATGATCCGGCTGCTCGAGGACCGTCAGAAGGCCGGCGTCGCGATCAAAATCATTGGCCGCATCGCTGGCGCCAGACGCACCGTCTTGGCGCCGCGAGACCTCGCTCAGATGCGATTGCACACGCGCAGCATCATTCGTGATGGCCGGCTCGCTTTCATCGGCAGCCAGAGCCTGCGCGAACTGGAACTCGACTCGCGCCGTGAAGTGGGCCTCATCTTTCGCGAGTCCAAAGCGGTGAACCGCCTGGCTCAGATATTTCACGCCGATTGGGCCTTAACCCACGAGCCTGCCGGCCAACTCCAGACGCTGCCAACGGCGAAGCTGGCCAAGAAAGTGGCGAAAGCGATCGCCCGGGATCTGCCGCCGCTGGAGCCTCTGCTGAATGGCGCGGTCAAAAAACTCGCAGGCGGCAAATCCGATTTTGATGTGAAGCGAGTCGAGGAGACGGTGAAGGACGCGGTCAAAGATGCCGTCAAACAGGCCGTCCGCGACGTAGTCGAAGAAGCCGCCGCGCCGGATCGTGCGAAGTAGTTTGTTATAATCCTCACAAGCACACCTGCCGCCAAGAGGTATCTGAGCGATGCGCGCACGACGAATGACCTTGTTGTCCTCACTCTTCCTGGGACTTGCCCTGACGGCCTGGATCGCCTCCGGTCAGCCACGCCGCATAGACGATGGGGCCTTGAAAAATGCCGGGAAATCGGGCGATGAGTGGGTGACCTACGGGCTAAACTATAACGAAAACCGATACAGCCCGCTCGCCCAGATCGATACCGGCAACGTCAACCGGCTCGGTCTCGCTTGGTCATACGAGCTGGGCGCCGGCGGCGGCTCGCAGGAGGCCACCCCGCTGGTTTCCAACGGCACGCTGTACGGCATCACCAACTGGAGCGTGGTCTTCGCCGTGGACGTGCGTACCGGCAAAGAACGCTGGCGCTGGGATCCCGAAGTGAACCAGGCGGCCGTGCGCCCCAAGATCTGCTGCGGCGTCGTAAATCGGGGATTGGCGCTGTACGACGGACTGGTGATCGCGCCCATTATCGATGGCCGTCTGGAAGCCTTCGATGCGGAAACCGGCAAAATCGCCTGGGAAGCGCGCGTCGCCTATCCCCAGGACAACTACACCCTCACTATGGCGCCGCGCATTGCCAAAGGCAAAGTCATCATCGGCGTGAGCGGCTCGGAGTATCCGGTGCGGGGTTTCTTCAGTGCTTATGACGCGAAGACCGGCCAGTTCGCGTGGCGCTTCTACACCGTGCCCGGCGATCCGTCCAAGCCTTTCGAGAATGAGGCTATGCGAAAGGCCGCGCAGACGTGGCAGGGCGAGTGGTGGAAATTCGGCGGTGGCGGTACCGTGTGGGACGGAATTGCGTATGACCCCGATGCCGACCTCATCTACGTTGGTACCGGGAATGCCGGGCCTTGGCCGGATGAGATCCGTAAGCAGAACGGCAAAGACAATCTTTATGTGTGCTCCATCGTCGCCGTCAAACCCGAGACCGGCGAGCTGAAGTGGCATTACCAGATGGTGCCGAACGATTCATGGGATTTCGATAGCGTGCAGCAGATGATCCTGGTGGACCTCACCATTCGCGGCCGGCAGCGCAAAGTGATCATGCAGGCCAACAAGAACGGCTTCTACTACGTGCTCGACCGGCTCACCGGCGAATTCATCTCCGGGCAGCCGTTCGCCAGCGTCACGTGGGCCAAGGGATTGGATGAGAAGAGCGGCCGCCCCATTGTGAATGAAGACGCGCGCTACAACGATTCGTCGCGAGTCACTCTCGCCCCCGGTCCAGGTGGTGCGCACAACTGGTCGCCGATGTCCTACAACCCCAACACGGGGCTTGTGTACATCCCGACTTCCACCAGCAGCAGTTTTGCTTACCAGACGCAGTCGAACTTCACTTACCGTCCGGGACAGCAGAACATGGGAATCGTCTTCGGCTTCGGCCCCCCGGGAGCGCAGAGCGCCACTCCCGCCACTCCCGTTCCCACGCGCCCGACCCCGCAAGCGATCGGCCCCACGGCGAATGATGGCCCTCGTGGCGGCGCCTTAGTGGCCTGGGACCCGGTGACGCAGAAGGAGCGCTGGCGCGCGCCCGGTGGCGGCGGCATCGGCGGCGGCACGGTGACTACTGCGGGCAATCTGGTCTTCCAGGTGATCCCGGACGGCCGCCTGGTCGCCTACAGCGCCGATAAAGGCGAGAAGCTTCTCGATGTGCAGACCGGCCTCCGCGGCGGCATGGGCCCGCCGATTACCTACCAGCTCGATGGCAAGCAGTACGTCTCGTTCATGGGCGGAACTGGCAGAGTGGCGTTCCCGTTCCCGGGTGGCGGCGCCCCGGCTCCAGGTGGCAACCGTGCTGGAACGACGCCTCCGGCTCCTGCGCCCGCGGCAGGCGCTGCGCCCGCGCCCGGAACTGCCGGTGCAGCGGAAGCGAACGCCGCCGCGGCCGCCTTCGGTGGAGGCGGTAACCAGGTTCTGCCGAAGCTGCTGACATTTGTTTTGGACGGCAAGGAGCCGCTGCCTGTGGCCGCGCCTACGCCGCCCCCAGCTCCGTAGCAAAGGATATTTTGTGCAGGCGCAAAGCGCCTCACGCTCTTATCCGGTTCTTCATTTCACCGTCACCGGTACGGAAGCGGCGTGATTCTCCCACTCCAACTGGAGTCTCACTTTGTTTCCGCCCAGATCGGTGAGCGTATACTTCATCGTCTCGATCGGCGCCGCCGGCTTGCCCATCGTCATCTTCACGCGCCCTAAATCGCGTGAGGCATTGTAGCTAAGCCCCCACTGTCCCGTCTCTTTACTGATGATCAGCTCCCAGGCGTCCGGGTTTTTCACCAAGCAATAGAGCGTATAATCGCCCTTCGGTACCGCGAGTCCGCCGGCATCGAGATTGGCGTCGGTGTGAAAGGCAGTGGCGGAGTTTGCGCCCGCCCTCCACACCGGATAGGTTGGATCACGCGACAACAGACCGCCATCGCCAAAGATCTTCCGCCCGTGCACCGACGGAGCTGAGTACTGGATCGTGATCTTCTTGCCGCCCACTGTGACGCTGGCCTGGGCCGGCGGGCTCGATTGCGCGGCCGCGAGGCTCGCCGCAGCCGAAATCGATAGAACCCAATGAACTATGGTTTTCATGACAAAGTCTCAAGCGCCGCCAATTTCTTCTAAAACTCGTTCCACTTCGGCCGCCGGATCCGGCGCGCGCGTGATCTGCCTTCCCATCACCACGTAATCGGCTCCATCGCGGACCGCTTCCGCCGGAGTGGCCACACGCTTCTGATCGCCTTTCGCGGCTCCAGCCGAACGCACTCCCGGCGTCACCAGAATCGCTCCTGGTCCCGCCAGCCGTCGGATTCGTGCCGCATCGAGCGGCGATGCCACGATACCTTCTACACCGGCTTCCATCGCGCGCCGCACCCGCAAATCCACCAAGTTCGATACATCGCACGGATAGCCGAGGTCTTCGATATCCTGCCGATCGAAACTGGTCAGCACCGTCACCGCCAAAAGCTTCAGGCTCGATGTCCCGCGCCCCTCCACCGCCGCGCGCATCACCGCGTCGTTCCCGTGGACGGTGAGGAGTTGCAGGCCCGCGCGTGCCACCTGGCACACTGCGCGCCTCACTGTTTCCGGGATGTCGTAGAACTTCATATCGAGGAAGACGTCTTTTCCCTGCGCGCGCAGGTCCTTCGCGAATCCCATGCCGGCCGAAGCGTAAAGTTCCATCCCCACTTTATAAAAGTTGACGCGATCGCCGAGTCGCGCCACGAGTGCCGATGCCTCCGCGGCCGTTTCGAAATCGAGAGCGACAATGATCGGGTTTGGCTTCATAGAAGTCGAATGGCTTTCGGCCCCCGCGCGGCCACGCGGCCGATCTGGCAGGCGTCCGGAAACACGCGCTCCAGCGCGACCGCATCAGCCGGCGCCAGCGTGATCAGCAAACCCCCGGAAGTCTGCGGGTCATAGAGCAGGTCTTCCAGTTCTCGCGGCAGCGGACGCGCCGTATCCACCACGCAGGACGCGAACTCGCGATTATTGTTCAACCCGCCCGGCACGGCACCCTGCCGCGCATAGTCCACCGCCCCGGGCAGGAACTGCACGCGCTCGGCTTCAATCTCGAGCGTCACCTTGCTGGCCAGCGCCATTTCGCGCGCATGGCCGATCAAGCCGAAGCCGGTTACATCCGTGCAGCCGTTCACGTCGAACCGCAGCATTTCTTTACAGGCGCGCTTATTGAGGGTCAGCATGGACCGGATCGCCTCGTTTACGTGCTCCTCGGCCGCGATGCCGCGCTTCAGCGCGGTCGCGATCACTCCGGTTCCGATGCGCTTCGTAAGCACCAGCGCATCTCCGGCCCGCGCATTCGCGTTGGCTTTCACTCGCTCCGGATGCACCGTGCCGGTCACCGCGTACCCGAACTTGATCTCGTCATCCGCGATGCTGTGCCCGCCCAGAATGCTGCAGCCCGCCTCGTGCATCTTCTCGGCGCCGCCCTTCAAAATCTGCTCGAGATCCGCCACATCGCCCTTTGCCGGATACGCGACAATCGACAGCGCCGAAATCGGCCGGCCGCCCATTGCATACACATCGCTCAGCGAATTGGCTGCCGCGATGGCGCCGAACGTATACGGGTCATCGACAATCGGCGTGAAGAAATCAACCGTCTGCACCAGGGCGAGCTCCGGCGTCAGCTTGTACACGCCGGCATCGTCGGCAGTGTCAAACCCGACCAGCACGTTATCATCGGCCCAACGGGGCACGCTCGCCAAAACTTTGTCCAACAACTTTGGACTCAGCTTCGACGCTCAACCCGCGGCCTTCACGTGCGCCGTCAGCTTTCTCAGTTGCGTGGTGTCACTCATGCGCGTGCTTCTACCTATGATACCCGCGTAACGCAGGCGATCTTGCCGCCGGTGTATCTTTCTTGAGCTTGTCGATTGTCACTGACGGCGCGCGGCTTATCGCGGTCACCGCGACGGCGCCAACATCGTGCGCAACGCATCCATGCGGCCGCCGCTGCCCGTCAGCAGTCCTTCGGGGAATCGCCGGTGTTTCAGAATCGTCCGGTAGATTGTCTGGTTCGCCATTGAGTTCAACCCCAGACCCGCGAGATATTGCAACCTCATATTGAGGTCTTCGTTGATCGCGGCGTCCGCGGTCAACGGGCGCAAATCCGATGCTCTCCCCGCATATGTGGCCAGCACGTCCACTGCGGAACGAAAACCCACTTCGGCCAGCGATTGCGACACGGCCACGTACCCGGGGCCGTCCAGTCGTCGTTGCAGATCGTCCACGTTCAGCGGCGCCGGCTCTGCCGTTCCCATTAGCACCAGATCGTAGCCATCCCCGTTGAGGTTGTTGCTCCACACCGTTCCCGAAGGAAAAACTTCGAAGAACGTCGCCAGCTCGGTCTTAACAGTTTCCAGATCGCTGTCGTAAATCGGCAGCCACTGTGCGACGGCGCCCCCCGGGTTCAAATGAGCTTTCACCAGCTCGTAATACTGCTTCGAATACAGCGTATAGGTGCCTTTGACCCAAGGATGGATCGGGTCGGTGGTGATGACGTCGAACTTATCCTTCGTCGTGAAGATAAAGTGCCGCGCATCATCGTAGACGATGCGCGTGCGGCGGTCATTGGCCACCCAGTTGTTCTGTTTGCCGAAAAACTGCGTCGAGGCCGGCGGAATCAGCGGCTCCAGTTCGCAGATCGCGATGTGCTGGATGTCAGGATAAGGAATGAACGACCCCGCGGTCACGCCCGCCCCGAACCCCACGATCAGAACCGAGCGCGGCTGCGGATGCACCAGGGCCGGCAAGTGGCCCATCATCCTCTCGAGCCGCATGTCCAGGGGCGCTGTGGATGCCTCCGCTTTGCCGCTCACATAGAAATGCCGCTGGTTGGCGCGCTCGGTGATAACCACCGAGGAGTTGATTCCTTCGCCGCGGAACAAAACCTTCGATGGATTTGCCCGGTCAAACAAATCTTCGGCGCGCACGATCGGCGCGAACCGGCGCCCGTACGCCACCATTTGCCACGGCACGTCCGACACCGTCAACGCCAGCAACACCACCGCGGCCGCTCCGGGGATCACGAGCCACGGCCGCGAGCCCGGCATTCCGCGCAGGGATAACGCCGCGATTACGGCCGATGCCGCAGCCACTCCGATCAGAAGCTGTTGCGAGCCGGCCGTCCCCAGCGCTGGAATGAACACCAGCGTAAACGCCAGCGATCCCACGATCGATCCGGCCGTATTGACCGCGTAGACTTCGCCCGAAACCCGTCCCGGATCTTCGCCGGGAACCGCGGCCGCCGCCAGAGCCAATGGAAAGCTCGCGCCCCACAGCAGCGTCGCCGGGAAAATCGCCCACACGCAGCGCGCCAGATCGAGTTCAAAGTTGAACCATGGATCCAGCGACAGCCACGGATCCACCGGCCAGTACGGCAGCGAGTGCGCCATCGTATAAGCCGTCCACGCGATCGTGGCTCCGAGCAGAATCTGACAAGCCGCCAGCGCCGTCCGCGGATGCACCGTGCGCCGCGCCAGCCAGGAACCGCCGCTGCTCCCTGTCCATAGTCCAATCAGGAAGACCGCGAGAATGATGGAGAATGTGTAAACCGTTGCTCCCAGCAGTAGCGAGAGCAGGCGCGTCCACACCACCTCCGCGCCCAGCGCGGTCAGTCCCGATAAGCCGATTACGAGGTAGACCAGCCCGGCGCCGGTTGCTCTCCGGGTCCGCTCAGTTGTTGAAGCCTCTTCCGCGGCCTCGGCGCGCCACCGGGATGCCAGGAAAAATCCCAGCGCCGCGACTGCCGCGTTAATCGCGGCCGCTGCATACGTCGCGACCGCCATGTCGTGCTCGCGCAGCAGATAGAATCCCGCAATCAGGCACCCCAATACGGCGCCCGCGATGTTCGCGCTATACAGGAATCCGAGCCAGGAGACGCCCTTCGGCGTGGCTTCTGTCCAGCGCGCAATCGCCGGCAGCGATCCGCCCATCAGCAGCGTCGGAGGGAGCAGGCACGCGCCCGCCACCACGCCGCGCAGCACCAGCCCCAGCATTCCTTCGGAGGCGCCCGCCACGTACAGGCGCCCCACCAGCGGTACGCCGTATAGCGCAAGGATGCCCAGAACCCCGATGCCCAATTCCAGTAGCGCGTAAACCCGCAGCGGGTGGTGCCGCCTGGAAACCAGTCGCGGCAGCGCCGCGCTTCCCAGGCACAGCCCGCCCATGTACGCGGCCAGCAGCAGCCCGAGCGAGATCCCCGACGAGCCGATCACCAGCTGCAGCAACTGAAACCAGACGATTTCATAGATGAGCGCCGCGCAGCCGCTGCCCGCCAGCAACACCAGTAGCCAAGGCAGCCCGCGCGAGCCGCTTGCGGCCGCGGCGCCCTCCTGCTGTTTGGCTTGCTGTGCGTTTCGGATCACATCCCTACGCTACAACAGCTCACGGCGTGCCGGGAGACTTCTCCTTCAGACCAATCAGGCATCGCCGGGTTAGCATAATCGTATGCGCCTGCTCGGCTCGCTTTTTCTTGCCTCGGTCGCGTTGACGGCGCAGCAGCCGCCTGCGCCTGCCACGCCAACTCCCACCGCGCCCGCTCAGCGGATCGATTCCCTGCGCGACGTCAGCTCCGAGCTGGAGCGCCTCTCGCGGCGCGTGCACCGTGCGGTGGTCCAGATTTTCTCCTCCGGCTACTCGCTCAGCCAGGACGAGGAGGGCGGACGCAACACCGCGGTGGTGACCCGGCAGCGCGCCACAGGCTCGGGTGTCGTCCTCAGCGCAGATGGCTTCATCGTTACCAACAGTCACGTCGTATCCAACGCCCGAACGATTCGGGTGCGAGTTGCTGCGGAACGCACGGGACGTTCCACTTTGCAGCCCGAAGGCAAGCTGCTCGATGCGCGCATTGTCGGCATCGATCGCGACTCCGATCTCGCGGTGCTGAAGGTGGAAAAGACCGGCATGAGCTTTCTCGAACTGGGCGATTCCGACACTCTGCGCCAAGGCCAGCTCGTGATGGCCTTCGGGAATCCCATGGGACTCGAGAATTCGGTCAGCATCGGAATCGTCAGCGCGACGGCGCGCCAGATCAAGGCCGATGACGCCATGATTTACATCCAGACCGACGCGCCCATCAATCCAGGCAATAGTGGCGGGCCGCTCATTAACGTAAATGGCCGTGTGGTGGGCCTCAATACGTTCATCTTTACGCAATCCGGCGGTAATGAGGGTCTGGGCTTCGCCATTCCCAGCAACATCGTGAAGAATGTCTATACGCAGATCCGCGCCGAAGGCCACGTCCACCGCAGCGAAATCGGCGTCTTGGTTCAAACCATTACCCCGTCCTTGGCCACGGCGCTGCGCCTTCCGCAAGACTATGGCGTTCTCCTCGCCGACGTCGAGCCGGATGAAGCCGCGGACGATGCGGGCCTGATGGTGGGCGACATCATACTCAGCCTGAATGGCAAGCCGATGGAAAACGCGCGCCAGTTCGAGGTGAATCTCTATCGTTACCGGATCGGCGATAAAGTGAAAGTCGAGGTCCTGCGCGGTGGTTCCAGGTTGACCTATACCGTTGCCGTGACCGAGCGCGAAGACGACCCTATGCGCTTCGCCGACATGGTGGACCCAACCAAGAACCTGGTGCCCAAACTCGGCATTCTGGGCGTCGACATTGACAAGAAGATCGCCGAGATGCTGCCGGACCTGCGGAAGAAATACGGCATAGTGGTGGCAGCCCGAGGCGCCGATTCGTCCTATAGCGGCGATGCTCTGCAGCTCGGTGACGTGATCTATTCCGTCAACACCGAGCCCGTCACCACCGTCGACGCCCTTCGCAAAATCCTGGACACATTTAAAGAGGACGAGCCCCTGGTGCTCCAGGTAGAACGCGAAGGAAAGCTGCGGTACCTGACGTTGACGATGGAGTAGTGGGACGGGCGCCCAGGTCCGCTGGACCCGCCTAGCGCCGCAGTTCCGCCAGCATCCCGTCAAACCCGCGGGTCATCGGCAAGCCACCCGGCTGCCATCCGAACTCGCTGGTCATGACCTTCGCGATATCGTCCTTAGCCGCGTTCTGCCGCAGCAGACCCGTGACCCGCGTCTTCAGCTTCTCGATGTTGTCGCGGTATTTCACGATGTCAGCCTTCTTCGCGATGGGTCCATGTCCCGGAATGACCGTGTCGAAGTCCATCTTCAGCGCTTCGTCGAGGGTGGCTGTCCACTCCAGCAGGCTCCCGCCGCCGCCGTAATCGATGAGCGGGCTGTTGCCCGCCACCAGGTCCCCGGTATGCAGCACCTTCAGCGCCGGAAAATAAATCATGACATCGCCATTGGTGTGCCCGCGCCCGAAGTAGCGCGCCCGCACTTCTTTGCCGCCCAGGAACACGTCCTGTTCCTGCGTGAAAACAATGCGTGGCGGCCCCGGCTGTTTGCCGTCGATCATATTTTTCCGGGCGTTGGTGTGCGCAATAATTTCGGTGGACGCCGGAAATTTCGCGTTACTGCCCGTGTGATCGCCATGATGGTGCGTGTTAAGCACGTACCGGATCGGCTGGCTCGTCACGCTCTTCACTTTATCGACGATATCGTTGTAGTCGTACTCGAATTTGTCGTCGACCAGGATTACGCCCTCATTGGTGATATAGATGGCGACATTGCCGCCGTCGCCTTCGATCTCGTAAAGATCGTCGGCGACCTTATTCAACTTGTTCGAAGCCTGCCTGCTCTGGTTCTGCGTGTAGGCGATCCACGAACCCGCCAACAGCAGGATCCCGGCGGAAACGCGCAGTAAAAGTGTCCGGCTCATGCGGAAAACTATACCAGATTACGGGCCCCGATACGCATGACCGTTACTGCTGGCGCATTGCCGCTGCGGGATTGATGTGGGAAGGTGGAATGCCCGATAACTCGCGCAGCGCGAATTTCACGAGACCTCGCGGAGGCGACGCTCGAGATACCGGCGCTCGGTGTCGTTGGTGACCAGTTCCAGCGCGCGGCGATAATTCGTGGCGGCTTCCTCGCGGGACCCCATGCGGCGAAGCAGGTCGGCGCGCGTGGCATGAAACAGATGATAATCGTCGAGAGCGCCGCCGGCTGCGAGCGCATTGACCGCCGCCAATCCGGTCTGGGGACCGTCCGCCATCGCGATCGCTACGGCGCGGTTCAGCGAAATGATGGGCGATGGTTGGAGCCGGTGCAGGGCGCCGTACAGGCTGGCGATCTGGCGCCAGTTGGTGTCTTCGGCGCGTTCCGCTTTGCAATGCTCGGCCGCGATCGCCGCCTGCAGCGCGTAGGGACCGGGGCCGCCGCGCCGCGCTTCCGTAACCAGCTGCAGCGCTTCAGTGATCTGCAAACGATTCCAGCGGCTGCGATCCTGCTCTTCCAGCAGGACGATATCTCCGGCATCGGTTGTCCGCGATTCGCGGCGCGCGTCGTGAAGCAGCATCAGCGCGAGCAACGCGGTAGCTTCGGCCGGGCTCGGCGCCATCAAGGTGCGGACCAGGCGTCCCAGCCGGATCGCTTCGGCCGAAAGATCGGTGCGGATCAGCCGGTCGCCGCGCGTGGCCGCGTAGCCTTCATTAAACACGAGGTAAATCACGGTGAGGACGGCATCGAGGCGCTCCGGAATGTCCGTGGTCTCCGGCACTTTATACGGAATTCGCGCGTCGCGAATCTTCCGCTTCGCCCGCACCAGGCGCTGCGCCATGGTGGCGACCGGCACCAGAAACGCGCGGGCGATCTCGTCGGTTTCGAGGCCGCAGAGCGTGCGCAGCGTCAGGGCCACCTGCGCCTCAGGCGCCAGAGCCGGGTGGCAGCAGGTAAAAATCAACTGCAGGCGTTCGTCGGGAATTTCCGTGGGTTCCAATTCGGGCGCAGCACCAGAAAGATCATGGACGAGTTGCGGCTGGATCTTCTCTGTAAATAATGTTTGGCGCCGCAGCCGGTCGATGGCTTTGTGGCGCGCGGTCTGCACGATCCAGGCCCGCGGCGAGTCCGGAAGGCCGGTCTCCGGCCATTGGTGCAGAGCGGCCGCAAATGCCTCTTGTGCGTACTCTTCCGCCAGGTCGAAATCGCCGAAGAGGCCAATCAGGGTGGCTACGATCCGGCCCCAGTCCGAGCGGTACAATGCTTCCACGGCGGCAGTGGCGTCCACGGGCATACCCGATCTTAAAAGTTTTTTGAGGTGGAGTGTCGACCCGGCGGCGCGCCGTTCGACCAACCTACGGAGGGACGAAAAATGCAGTACATGCTGCTCATTTATCTGGACGAGAATTCGTTGAGCGAGGCCGAGCGGGCGAAGTGCTATCAGGAGTCGGCCGCCTACGCAACGAAGCTCCACGAGAAAGGCAAATATCTGCAGGCCGCGCCGTTATACCCGACCGCGATGGCGACGAGCGTGCGAATGCGGGACGGCCGGCGGGTTGTCACGGACGGTCCGTTTGCCGAGACTCGCGAGCAACTGGGCGGCTTCTTCCTGATCGAAGCGGAAAACCTGGACAAGGCAATCGAGATCGCGGGCGAGATTCCGGCAGGGCGCTGGGGCACCGTGGAGATTCGCCCTGTATTGGAAATTACGGGTCTGCCCACGGCCGCTGCCGGAAATTGAGCGAGGAGAAACGACGATGCAACTGAATGCTCATCTGAATTTCAACGGTCAATGCGAAGAGGCGTTCACGTTTTATCAGAAGTGCCTCGGCGGCAATATTCTAGCCATGATTCGGCACGAAGGGACCCCGGCGGCGGAACACGTTCCAGTGGAATGGCGGAAGAAAATCATGCACGCCGCGCTGAAAGTAGGCGACCAGCTCTTAATGGGCGCCGATACGCCGCCCAATCGCTATGAGAGCCCGAAGGGGTTCGCGGTAGCGATCCACATCGATCAGCCCGCGGACGCCGACCGGGTATTCGGGGCGCTTGCGGAAAATGGAAAAGTGCAAATGCCGATTCAGGAGACCTTCTGGGCCACGCGTTTCGGCATGCTGGTCGACCGGTTTGGCATCCCGTGGATGGTCAACTGTTCCAAGGCGAGCTAAGGAGGAATCATGCGAAAGATGATTTGGACGGGACGCGGCATCTCGGGCCTCATGATCGCGTTCCTGCTATTCGACAGCATGATTCATATGGCGAAGATCGCCGTGGTCGTGGAGGCGTTCGCACGGCTGGGCTGGCCGATCGACCTGGCTATCCCACTCGGCATAGTGGAGTTGGTGTGCATCGCGCTTTACCTTTACCCGCGCACGTCAATTCTTGGGGCGATCCTGTTGACGGGGTATCTGGGAGGCGCGGTGGTGACGCATCTGCGCGTAGGAAGTTCGCTTTTCGGGGAAACCCTATTCCCGGTCTACGTGGGCGTTTTGCTGTGGGGCGGACTTTACCTGCGAGAACCGCGGCTGCGCGCGCTGATGCCGTTCTGGCGAGCATCGGCGGAGCGGCTGGATGTGCGTAGTCGGGCTGCTGTGCAGGCTTGAGGAGGAATCATGAAGAAGAAGATCTGGGCGGGCCGCGTTGTGAGCGGGCTGGTGGTGCTCTTCATTTTGTTTGCGGCGATCGTGAAACTGCTGCAACTGGACGCGGTGATCCAAGGATTCCAGCAGAGCGGATTTGCGGCGCGTTTGGTCCCTGTGGTCGGAATGATCGAGCTCGTGTGCACGGTGGTCTACCTAATCCCGCAGACCCGGTTTCTCGGCGCGATTTTGATGACCGGTCTGCTCGGCGGCGCCGTCGCCACGAATTTGAGGATCGGCGAACCGGCGTGGATCATGCCCGCCGTAATCGGTGTACTGGTCTGGCTGGGGCTGTTCCTGCGGGATGAACCAGTGCGCGCCCTGATCCCGCGTGTATCAGGGACAATAAGCTGAACCCGCTGGGGTAGAACGCTTTGACCGCGACGGAACGGTGGTTCCGGGAAACGGGCCGGTGCGCGTTTCCGTCAGTGTTACCATTGGCTTAGCCAGGATGGACCTGTGACGCGCGACGAGGTGCTGGCGCAACTCCGTGAAAGGATTGTCCGGTTCGCGGCATCCCATGTAACGAGGGAGACTGCCGAAGACCTGGCGCAGGAGGTCTTGATGCTCCTGCACGAAAAATACGCCCACCTGGAACGGCCCGAAGACCTGCTGCCCCTGTCCCTACAAATCGTGCGATTTAAGATGATGAGCTGGCGGCGGAAGGCGGTCCGGCACGGCGAGTACACGCAGGTTTCGATTGAAGAACTGCCGCTGCCGGACCTGGGGGCGGGGCCGGCGGACGCGCTCGAACGGAAAGAAATGCTGGAACGGCTGGAAGCGGCGCTCGGTCAATTGGGAGATCGGTGCCGCGAACTGTTCCGGCTGAAACTGGAAGGACGCAGCTTTCCGGAAATTCAGAAGATATTGGGAGTGGGCGCGATCAACACGATTTACACCTGGGACCACCGGTGCCGGAAGCATCTGCTGGAACTGATGGGCGGAAGTTGGGAAAAGAAATGAGCCGGGAAGAGATCGAAAAACTCTTGGGCGGCTACGCCACCGGCACGCTCACGCCCGGGGAGCGCGATGCGCTGTTTGCGGCGGCGCTCGGAGATCAGCAACTGTTCGAAGCCCTGGCGCGAGAAGAACCGCTGCGGGAGTTGTTGCAGGATCCGATCGCGAAGACGCGGCTGCTGGCGGCGTTGGAGCCGAAGCCGGCGCGCGGGTATTTGCGCTGGCTGCGTCCGGCGGCCTGGGCGATTCCGGCGGCGGGACTGGCGGCGATCGTAGTGATGTTGGTGATGCAACGGCCGGAGCCGCGGCCGGTGATGATCGCGCAGGCGCCGGCACTGCCGCGGATGGGACCGGTGGAGCCGGTTCCGTCGCCGGTGCCGCGGACCTTGGAGAAAAGAGAACTGCCTTTGCTGGCACGGGCGGTCAAGGCGGTACCGGCCGATTCGTTGAAGAGACAAGAGGCGAGCCCAGCGCCGGCGCCGAAAGACGCGCCGGCGCAGGTTCAGACGCTCACACTGGCCGATCAGGCAGCCGCGGAGCCGAAGCCCGCAGCGCCCGTGGCGGCTCCTCCTCCTCCTCCTGCTCCAGTCGCACCCCAACCAGCGCCACTCAACCCTCCGTCAGCAGCCCAACAGGTGATGGTCGAAGCCGCTCCAGGGCAGCAGGGCCAACAGGGCCAGCAGAGCGCACGCGGGATTCCCCTCAGAGCGGCGGAGACATTACAAGTGGCCGCGGGGGTGGGCGGGTTTCTGCAGGCTCAAGACGCGCGCGCATTGTTCTTCGGGCAGCAGAATGCCGCACTGGTGCAGACGAACCTGGTAGAACCGGGGCAGCGGCAGAGGCGCGCGGCCGTCGCGCCACCTCCCCCGGGGCAGCGCGATGGCGCACTCGCGGCCTTGCGCCAGATCGGCGTGCGGTACAGCATCCAGCGGCGGCTCGCCAACGGTCAACTCGCGGCGGTGATTCCCAACGAGGTGCTGGATGCAAGCGATCAGATTACGGTGAATCTGGAACCGAATGAGGCCGGTTATCTTTCGGTGTTTGCGCGCACAGCCGGCGGCTGGCGGGAACTCGCCGGCACGCGGGTCGAGCGGCTGAAATCGTACACGGCGCCATCAAGCGGCTTTCTGGCCTTGGATCAATCCGGGCCGACAGACTTGTTCGTCGTATTCTCGCGCGAGCAGCGGCAGACACCGTATCCGGTACCGGAAGCACGGCTCGATCAGGTGATGAGCGTGAACTTGCAGGAACGGTTCACCTACGTGGTGAGTACCGCCAGCCTGGCTCAGGGGCAAACGGTCGCTTTTCCCATTACGCTGACGCACCGGTAGGGTATGCACCCGGGCTGCGCGCCGCAGTCGGAATTCGTATGATGATTCTGTCAAGCGCCCCAGAGGGAGAACACCATGATCCTCAGAAGAGCGCTGCCGTTGGCTCCACTTGCCGTTTTTTTGTTGACGCTCACCCCAGCCGGCAGTCAGAAGGGAACCAGGAAAACAGGCGCGACTTTCCAGCTTCCGGACGCGCCCGCGGCATTCGACAACCAAAGCAATGGGATGACGGACGAGCAAACCCACGCGGCCGACGAAGCGAAGTTCGAAGCAGTCGAGACGGTTGCCGATGGGCTCGGGCCTTTATACAACGCGCAGTCGTGCCGCGAGTGCCACCAGAATCCGATAACCGGAGGAGGCAGCCAGGTGGCGGAGTTGCGCGTGGGACATCTTGGCCCGGGTCACCGGTTTCAAAATGCGAACATCCCGATTGCGCGCGGCGCGCAGATCATCTCGGGCCGGACCCTGGTGAACGATCGTGCGATTTGTCCGAGCGCCGCTTTTCCGGACCAGGAGATTCAGGAACGGGTGCCGGACAGCGAAACGGTCCGCACGGCGCGAATTTCCCTGAATGTTTTGGGAGATGGTTTTGTGGAAGCGGTTGCGGACCAGACCTTGATCGATCTGGCGCGCAACCAGTGTCGAAGCACCCACAACCGCGTATGCGGGCAGGTGATTTATGTGCCGATTGTGGAAGCCCCGGGGCAGGCCGGCGTGGGGCGATTCGGGTGGAAGAACCAGCATGCGAGCCTGCTTTCGTTTTCGGGCGATGCGTACTTGAACGAGATGGGGATTACGACTTCGTTATTTCCCGATGAAGTCACCACCATTTGCAATGCGGCGGCCGAGCCCAATGACAAGCCCGGGCCGGACGGGCTGGCGGATGTGGACCACTTCGCCCGGTTCATACGGTCGTCGAAGGCGCCCCCGCCAGACGCGGTCCTGGCGAAGACGCCGGCAGCGCTGCGAGGTTCGGATCTGTTCAACAAGATCGGGTGCGCGGTCTGCCACGTGCGTTCCCTGACGACGGCGCCCGCCGGTACAAGAATCAATGGCGGGGCGTACACGGTTCCGGCCGCCATCGGGAATAAGACCATTCACCCATTTGGCGATTTTTTGATGCATGACGTCGGTACGGGGGACGGAATCGTCATTCCCACGGTGGAGCACTACGGCCGCGTCACGCGCCAGATGCCCCGGGAGTGTACGCCGGAAAACTTCCAGAACACGCAAGACCGGGTCCGGACCGCGCCGTTGTGGGGACTGCGCCTGCGCAGCCGGTTGATGCACGACGGGGTCACGGTCACCGTGCGCGACGCGATTTTGCGGCACGGCGGCGAATCCAGCCAGGCGACGAAAGATTTTCGAAAGCTGCCGCCAAAGGACCAGGAAGCGGTGCTGGAATTTCTCAGGACGCTGTAACGGGACCGATTCCGCAGGCCGGTTTGTCAGGGATTCCTACAGATGGTCGTGCCGCTTCGACTCTTCCGGATCAACTCCGGTGGTGCCGGCCAAAGTCCGAGACGGGCTTTCGGCAAACCGTTCCGGATCGTAGGAATGGTCAAGGACAGCAAGTACTACACTCTGTCGGAAGCGCCGCCGCCATACTTCTACATGTGCTTCGACCAGGTACACAATGGCAGTGGCGAAAACGGAGTCGCCTTCTACGCCCGGAGCGGCCGGGACGCGCGCGATCTCGCCCCCGTAATCCGCCGCGAAATGTCGGCCATCGATCCGAATTCCGCCGGCCTGACGGCCATGCCCTTGTCGGATTACATCTCGGCTGCCTGGTTTGGGTCGCGGATCGCTTCGTGGTTGCTCGCCGTGCTCGGCGCCATTTCCCTGCTGCTCGCCGGGGTAGGTCTTTATGGAGTGATGGCGTACTCGGCAAGCCAGCGGACTCGGGAAATCGGGATCCGCATGGCGCTGGGGGCCGCCCCCGGGGGCGTGCTTCGGATTGTCCTGAGAGAAGGCTTGCTGCTGGCTGTATTGAGGATCGCCGCCGGCCTCGCCCTCGCCCTGGCAGCGACCCCGCAGATCGCGTCTCTGCTGTACCAGGTCAGGCCCGCCGACCCTGTGAGCATAGCGGGGGCAGCGCTGTTCCTGATTGTAGTTGCATTTACTCGCGAGCCTGATCCCAGCGCTGCGAGCCACGAGGGTTGACCCGATTCTCGCGCTCCGCCAGGAGTGACCGGCCGCGCGCGGGGGCAGCGCCAGCCGGCATTTGGACGGTTGATCCAGAGAGCGCCTGCTGTGTGCACCCGGTTGTGTAACGCGCGACTCGCGGATGTGCCGGGAATCCGGGGGACGAATCCGAGGGACGTTCGCGATGCGGGGAAACTGGGGGACCGCGTGGGGCTGGTTGTGCCAAACTGGTGGAGGGAACGTAGCCTTGGCGGCTGGGCCAAGACTACAGGGCCAAAAGCAAAGTGCGGGAAGAGATCCTCATTCCAAGAGAGCGGCTTGCCGAGTTCTGCCGCCGGTGGAAGATCACCGAGCTGCGTGTCTTTGGGTCCGCGCTGCGGGACGACTTCCGGGCAGACAGCGACGTGGACTTGCTGGTGGACTTCGCTCCGGACGCAGACTGGAGTTTACTCGATCACGTGGCGATGGAGGAGGATCTGTCCGGGATCCTCGGCCGCAAAGTAGACCTGGTCTCGCGGCGTGCGATTGAGAGGAGCTCCAACTGGATTCGACGCAAGTCCATCCTGGAGACGGCGGAGCCCTATTTTGTCTCGCGATGACGCGCACCTCCTCGACATTTTGAGGGCGGCGCGCCTCGCGATCGAATTCAAGGGAGCCGCGGACCAAGCAGAGTTCCACGCCGACGCAAAAACCCAATCGGCCGTCCTGCACCAACTGCTGGTGATCGGAGAGGCGGTCAAGAGACTGTCGGTGGAGTTCCGGGAAGCTCACCCAGAAGTGCCGTGGAGGCTGATTGCCGGGAGCCGTGACAAGCTGATCCACTTCTACGAGGGTGTGGACCTCGATCAGGTCTGGGCGATGGTGAACTCGGATCTTCCCGAGCTGATTGCGCGGATCGAGCCTTTGACGCCGCGAGGGCCTGAGGAGTAGGTCCCGCCTCGCGTGTGGGGGCAGGTCAGGCTGAGGAGCTTTACTTCAAATCATCGCTTCTTCCCTAGGCTGGGCAAACCTCCCTGGGAAGGTTTTCTCATCTGATCGGCAATTTCCGGCTTGTCATATGTCCTGAGAATTTTCTCGTCTGGTACTTTGAGCATTTCCCGCCAATTTGGAATCGGCCCGGGACACTCCTTCTTCTCGTGGTTATCCTTGGCGGTTTCGGTCTTCAGGAGAAGGCCACACTTTGAACATCGGAACCGGTCAAACCTCGCTTTTTTCGCCTTTTTTCTGACTTTCATTTCATCGGCCTTCCGGCGAAACTCGTGTGACTTGGTGTAACTCAACCGTTCGCGTCAGCAGGTAGAGCCGCTTGCGGTCGGCACACAAAAGAGCTCTCCCCTTTCACCATCGAACTTCGAGAACCACTCGCGGCCGGCCGGGTTTAAGCCTTCGGGGACGGGATTCTCCGCGAGCGGGTTGTAGGCAATTTCAAAATCGGCACCGAGAGGCATTCGTGAAAGGCTCGCATCGGCGTCAGAGCAGATGACCGCGCTCAGGCCAGACCAACTCGCGTCGATGAACGTCTGCACGGGGACTTCTTGGTTGTTAGCCTTACGGATTGCGAACCTGGTGCGATTCTGCATACGAGCGTTCCGCGGCTCGTGTAGATCGATTACGAACTCGAGCTGCCCGATGGGGTAGACAGCCTTTAAAAATCGCGGCAAATCGACTTCCGCTCGAGCCCATCGAAAGGCCAAGCTCGATTTATTGATCGCGATTATGTATGCGTCGCCCCTGTGCACGATTCCAGTCTCGATATACCGGTTGTACTTTCTGTACTTCTCCAGGATCGCGCTTGTGTACCGCAACACGATCTTCTCCTCCGGTATTATGCAGTCGGGAGCCGGCTCCATTAAGGTGTCCGGATTGCCGGGCATCCCATTCGTCGCGGCTATCGCCTCTACCCATATCCGTCGCCCACGATATTCAAGGCGCACGTCCGGGCCTGGCTTCGGACACGTGACATCGTAACCACGTTCCTGAGCGCGTTCCAGAAGCGCGCAGGTGAGGTACATCTCCCAGAAACGCGAGTTGAAGTCGGTGCGGACTTCGGTTAGGAAGTGATCATCGGCATGGGGCCGAAAGATGTCCCAGAGGCGCTCTGCGAAGTTCTTTGCGGCAAGTTGCGACTCGTTTGTGGCTCCCCGAAGATTGATGAAGGCCGGGTCTGTGGCATCCCCATCGCCGAAGAGTCCCGAGTCCGCGGCTACTGTCACAGGAAGCCTTTCTAGAGATTACCTGGAGGCAATGTCCGAATTCTTATGATAGAGCTTTCTGGCAGCGTCGGCGAGCACTTGCTGAAAGCATAGGCAAGTGGTTTCGGGGAAATCCGGGGGGGAATCCGGGGGACAGACGGAACGTTGCCAACACTCTCTGCAAACTAAACGTTCCGTCTGTCCCTGCTTTTCCCTCTACGTTCGGATGGACCGTGACGCGCGCGATCTCGCCCCCGTAATCCGCCGCGAAATGTCGGCCATCGATCCGAATTCCGCCGGCCTGACGGCCATGCCCTTGTCGGATTACATCTCGGCTGCCTGGTTTGGGTCGCGGATCGCTTCGTGGTTGCTCGCCGTGCTCGGCGCCATTTCCCTGCTGCTCGCCGGGGTAGGTCTTTATGGAGTGATGGCGTACTCGGCAAGCCAGCGGACTCGGGAAATCGGGATCCGCATGGCGCTGGGGGCCGCCCCCGGGGCGTGCTTCGGATCGTCATGAGAGAAGGCTTGCTGCTGGCTGTATTGGGGATCGCCGCCGGCCTCACCCTCGCCCTGGCAGCGACCCCGCAGATCGCGTCTCTGCTGTGAAGTTACTTTTCGACGAGAACCTGTCCCGAAAGTTGCTTCAAAGACTGGAAGATCTATACGCCGATTCTGCCCACGTAGTTGGCGTTGATCGTCGTGACGGTGATCGTAATACTCGTAAGCGTGGATCGGGTAATCCGGAATCAGGCGTTTCGGCAGGCTGCGGCCTTACGGATAAAGGGACGGACGAGTTTTCATTGGTCGAATCCCTAGGGAATCGCGTCCGTCCCCATTCTCCCCGTTTTCTCTCCATCATCCACGGTCGGCGGCGAGTCTCAATGGCCGTGTAGTCGCGTAACGTGAGATTGGCTGTGTTCATGGACCACCGTGTTCATGGGGAGTCTCGGGGACAGGAGTTTCGGGCGACTCAATCCCTGAACACAATTGGACGGGACTCCGGGAGTTTCGTAGCCTGTCCCCGAAACCCACCGATAGTAATACGTAACGCCCCCCGCGACGGCGTGCCAGCTAGGGGTGCCAACCGTTCAAAATCCCGCCAAACCGCATCCGCGTAGGGCGTTTCCCGTCAACTCGACCCAAAACAGCTCAATTTCCGAAAGGCGCGTGCTCAATTAGGCTATCGGGTCGAAACTCGGTGCTGTGCGTTTCTAGGGAGGGATAACGCTGCTACCTGGGGTACGATAGTGCAAGTCGATCCTGTCGCGAGGTGGAAATGAAGACAGCGCCGTTGGTCCTCGTTCTAATCACCCGAGTAACGGCCCAGTGGTCCAGCTATCCGCTAAAGAACATTCCGCTTCGAGCGGATGGCAAACCGGATCTCAGTGCTCCCGCTCCTCGCACGAAAGGTGGCGCCCTGGATTTGTCAGGCGTCTGGCAGGTTCCCTACCAGCCTTCCGGCGACACGGATGAACCACGCCCAGTACCGAAATTTGTTCGTAACCTTGCGGCCGACCTGAGTCCGGAGGAGGTCGGTATGCAGCCCTGGGCTGCCGATCTTTATCAGCGGCGGAGCGCTAATTTTGGAAGCGACTTCCCAGGCGCGCGCTGTCTTCCGATCGGAATTCCGCTTAGCATCGCCACGCCGTATCCCTTCAAGGTCGTTCAGACATCCGATTTAATCGTCATCATGTATGAGACGGGCAATTTATTTCGGCAAATTTATCTTGATGGACGCCAGCCGCTGTCCGACGCTCAGCCCACATGGATGGGCTATTCTGCAGGCCACTGGGAACGCAACACGCTGGTTGTCGAGAGTTCAGGATTCAATGACAAAACCTGGCTTGACGCGCGCGGACACCCGCACAGCGATTCTTTGCGATTGACCGAGACTTATAGCCGCCCGGACGTTGGACACCTGAACATTCGAATCACGGTCGACGATCCGAAAGCATACAAGAAGCCATGGACGGCGTCGATTGGCGCTCTGCTCCTAACGGACACGGATGTCATGGAGAGCATCTGCGACGAAAACGAGAAGGATGCGCGCCACTTCGTAGGTAAGTAAGGCAATCCCGCAAAAGCCCAGTCACGACAACTTTCGGCGGCTTGCGCGTTACACAACCAGGTGCACACCGCAGGCGCTCCCTTGATCAACCGGCCTGCCGGCTGGCGCTCCCACCGGCGCGCAGCCGGTCACTCCTGGCGGAGCGCGCGAATCGCGCAGAAAGGGGACAGACGCAATTCTCCTCTATCTGCGCGTTGGGTAGCGCCAAGAAAATGCGTCAGGAAGCCGTGAAAAATCAATGTTCGCCGCCGATGAACTCCGATGAGCGCGGATAAGATGAATTGCTTCAATTCGCGTTTGATCGGCGGGCATCGGTGGCCCCAATTATTTCACAGCTTCCTGTCCGCTTTTCCCCCCTTTTCCCCCCAACGTCGCGAAAGATCGATTTTGAACGGACTCTCCGCCCTACAACAAAGCCCCCGGCTCGCGCGGAGGGCTTTGTTCAGTTCGCCAATCAGGTGCTTATCGCCTTACGGTAATACTGGTTTGCGTATCCAACGGGCCAAACTGATCGACGCCAATGCCCTTGGGGGCGGTCGGGATTACCAGTTTCACCCAGACGGCATCCGGACCCTTGAAATACGAAGTCTCGGTCGCCTTGCGCAGGGCGTCGA
>CAZKQQ010000064.1:0-33026 GCA_964554945.1 uncultured Solibacteraceae bacterium
CCTGCGTAATGCCCGGCTCGGACATCACGGCATATTCGCCGAGGCCGCGGCGGATGTAATCGGCGTTACGCTGCATATCGCGCGGCAACTCCTGTTGCTGCATTTCACCTAGCGCGTCACGCAGTTTGCCGGCAGCCTTGCTTTGCGTTCCCGATAGATTACGCACCGCAGACTGCATCTGCTGTTCGAGACTCTTCAGCGCATCGATCTGGCTCTGACGGCTGTCCGCGAGTTGCCGGGCCTGCTGCTGGTTGGGACGGTTCTGCGGATTGCCGAATGACTTCCGCAACTGGCCTTCGAACTCCTGCTGCTGGCGGGCGATCTCTTCGGCCTGTTTCTCGAGATTGTCCACCTGGTTGGTGGATTGCTGTCCGCGGAGACCGGCCAAGGCCTTCTCGGCCTCCTTCAAAGCTTCCGCGGCGCGTTTGGCTTCAGCCTCGCTCTGCGGGGTTCCCGCCTGCTGCGACGAAGCGGCCTGCCGCATACTTTGCAAGGCCTGCTGCAAGCGTTCGAGCGTCTGGCGCATCTGCTGGGAATCCTGGCCGCCATTCCCGGCCTGCTGACCGGGTTGTCCTTGCTGGCCCTGTTGACCGGATTGTCCCTGTTGGCCCTGCTGACCTTGTTGGCCTTGCTGACCCTGCTGGCCCTGCTGACCCTGCTGATTTTGCTGATTGCGGGTCATCTGCTCGATCTTGCGCTGCAATTCCTCGGCTTCGCGGCGCAGCATCTCCTGCTGGAATCGTTGTTGAGAAGCCTGCTGGTTCTGACGGGCCTGATCGGCGAGTTCCTGCTGCCGGCGCGCCAACTCCTGAAGCTTCTGCAGAGCATTATCGATATCCTGCTGGCGCGAGTCCGCCGACTGACCACCGCCCTGGCGGCCGCTTTCGTACTGGTTCTTTTCGGTGTCAAGCTCGAGATCGAAGAGGCCTTCGAGATCGCGGGCGCCGCCTTGCGCTCCACCGCCACCACCGCCTCCGCGGTTACCAAACGCCACCTGGATGTCGCGCCGGGTGGCTTCCGCGCGCAGCAAGTATTGGAGCGCCTGCTGCTCGGGGCCCAGCGCATCCTTCCAGTTGGCGCCTTTGAGCTTATCGGAGGCCGGGCCCATGGCGTTCACGGCCTGCTCCATGTCATTGACGAAGCTCTTAAAAGAGTCTCCGGCTTCGGCGAGCTGGCGGCTTTTCATGCGGTCGGCCAGCGATTTGGCTTGATCGCGCAATTTCGATTGAATCTGCGACAAGAATGCCGCGTTCTCGGCTTGTGTGCCTTTCGCGCCCGAGCCTTTCAGCTCGTTGAAGGTAGCGGTGATGATCTGCTTCTGGCGTTCGGAGATTTCGTTCTGATCCTGCTGGCCCCCACCTCCGCCGCCGCCACCGCCGCCCTGCTGCGACTGCGAGTAGTTGCGCTCAAAAGGCTGAACTTCGACGAAGAAAATATCAGTATTGCTGGTGGTGCGGGCGTCCTTGGCCGTGGCATAGAGGCTCACGACGTCACCCGGCACGACCTTGTAATCTTCCAGAGAGATAGTCAAAGCGCCCGAAGAATCCTTGGAGCCTTTGGCCTGCAACATGGATACGCTCTTCTCGGCGCCGCCATTGACGGCGTAGTGCAGCTCAACGTCTTTGAGGCCGAAGTCGTCCTTGGCTTCCACCGCCACCGTGACTTCTTCAATGGGAGAAGCTCGAAAATCGCGACCTGGGCGGGTGATGCGCACTTCGGGGGGCCGGTCTTTCTGGGCTTCGATGAAATAATCTTCCGTCAGGCGGACGTCTTCGCCGTTATCGAGCGCGGCAACGTGATATAGGCCATCCTTCTGGATCGGCACGCTTGCCACGAGAGTGTTATTCCCGCCGGACCGCAGCGAGAGTTTGCTGCCGTTGTCGAGAAGGATTTCGCCGGAAGCGAGCGGACGATCGGTGGTGACCTGAACATCGGCGGTGGTTCCCTCCACCGCGCGCAGATCGCCGCCGGGGTTCTCCACCACGTCCTTCATTCCGGTCCAAGACGGGTAATGGTAGGTGACCGTAATGTTTTTAACCGAAGGCAGGTCAATGACGTTGAGCTTGTATGTCTTCGAGCGCACGCCGCCGGCTTCGATGTAATATTCGAGCGACTCAGGGACGCCGGCGATGGCGAAGGAATAGGCAGATCCACCCTCCTCCGTGCGCATGTCGGTCTGCTCCCATTTCGAAGCGCTGGCGTATTTGCCGTAAATTCGAACCGCCGGAGCAGTAAAGCCAACCAGACGGGCACTGATGACCTGCGATGCCTTTTTGCGGACCTTGGCGTTGCCGGGCTGCACCTGAATGTCATAGAAGGGCTTGGATTCGTTTTTCGGAATGCCGGCCCACAGAAGGTGCGTTCCATAACCCATGAAGCCGGGAGTGGTGCCCAGCCATATCAACACAATGACGGCGACGACGGCGGCCGACAAAAAACTGGCCATGCGGGAGGTCTTGCCGACCTGGGCCGGCTCGGCATTCCGCGCGACGGAGAGGGTGTCGGCGGCGAGCAGGTCGAGGAACGGATCGTTGGGGTTCTGCTCCATGCGCTCGCTGAAGGTGAGGAGGCGCTCTTCGAACTGGGGATAGCGGCTTTCGGTTTCGCGGGCGGCACGGCGGCGGTTTAGCCGGATCAGCGGCAGAATCAGCGCAGCCGCGAGGGCAAATGCCAAGCCCAGGAAAAGCAGGACGCGCGCGCTCGTCACGCTGGGGTCGGAGAAGGCGAAGTAGTTGGCCACAAGCACGGCGACCACAGTGAAAACCAGGGCCGCGGCGGCCGTGACCGCCATTCCGCGGGTTACGGTCACCCATCGGAGCCGTCGCTCGATGGCGCCCAAATAATCGGACAAGCGATTTAAATTCATGCCGCCTCTTTATCTACCGATAAATACCGGTTTCCGAGCAAAGATTCAGCTACCGCAAGTACTAAAACAGCCATCATCACGTACCACCAAATCGAGAAGGGTTTTTGCTGACCTTCCGTGGAGCCGGCTGCGGACGCAGACCCCTCGGCTGTATTCTGCCACAAACTGAGCTTGCCAGAGTCGGCTGGCGTGAGATCGGACTCATGTCTGTCGGCATTTACCGCTACCAGTTCGCGCGGCGCATTGGGCCGGCGAATTTCATAAAAACCGGCCATGGTGAACTGGATATTCTGTGCCTTTGTAGACTCGGCCAGGGACAGGGCGCGCTCCCCTTTGGGGTCGACCACGTCGACGGCGGCGCCTTTTTCCCGGGAATCCCGCAACTCGGCAAAAGACCCCACCGGAACGCTTGGCGGGCCTTCGGTCAGCTTGCCGAGATAGCGCGCGGTCTGTTCAATGAACGGCACGAAGGACGCGTGCGTGGGGAAATCGTTGGCAATATTATCCAAGGTCGAAGCAAAAACGAGGACGTGACCTTCGCCGATCTGCTGATCGATCAGCAGCGGCGTTCCATCGGAAAGGCGGGCGGCAACATGGGCGTTGCCGGGCACCACGCGAATCGCCTGATAGAATTTAACGTCATCCCAGCGGTTGTCTTTGAGAATGGACGGGTGCGACGGGTCAAGCGACGTGGCGGTCTGAAAGCGCTCGCCTTCGCGGCCTGCATAGCGAGCGGCCTCGATGCGCGAATCGGAAACCGGCACCTTCGCGCGGTCGATATTGCGGCGGCCGAGTGCGATCAACACCGACCCGCCGCCGCGCACGTATTCCCGAAGCTGGTTTTCAAAGCCGGGAGACAGCGCCCCGACATCGGACAGCACGATGAATGCGTACTTGGAAGGCGCGAGGTTCGCGGTTTGGTCTACACTGGCGGGGTCGATGGCGAATGCGGACTGCCCCGAAGACTCCAGGGCCGCTCTGAAATAGAGCAAGTCCCGGTTCTCATCGGCTTCGTGCACGAACAGCGCATGGCGGGGCTCAGCGCGCTCGACCGAGAAATAGAAGACATCATCATTGGGCAGGGCGTCGGCGGAATCGATGCGCACTTCGCCTTTGTTTAAGCCGTACGGGACATCGAGAGACAGGAACTCGACGGAAGTACGGCCGTTCTCGGGCACCTCGGCGGGCTTGGTGTCGACCATGCGGCCGTTGAGCATGAGCGACACTTTGCGGGTGGCCTTCTGGTTACCGAACCCGGCGACCGTAACCAGGACGCGCGCCTTTTTGGCATCGTAAACGCGGCGAGGCGCCACTACGTTCTCAACCGCGAAATTGGAGGCCGCCTTGGATTCGATCGGGTGCGTCACCAGGCGCACGTCGGCATTGAGACGGAGGTCATTGAAATTAGCCGGCATGCCGCTCTGCTGCATGTCCGAGTACAGATGCACTTCGAGCGGGAGGTGAGTGGTCTGAGCAATTGAACGGAGCGACCGCACCAGTTCCGCAAAAGAAGTGCGGGCATCCGAGGCCTCGACGGAATCGACGCCGGAATTCAGCGGCGCGTGGTCATCGGTAATCTCGCTCATCACCTGCACTCGCGATCCGAAGGCGAGGACCTGGCCGCGCTCGCCGGCGCGCAGATTGCTCACGGCGGACTTGGCTTCGCGCTTGGCTTCGTCCAACCGGCCCGCGGCGCGCATGCTGAGCGAATTATCAATCGCAAAAACAGTGATCTCACCGGAGCGCGTGCGCGGCAGCACCTGTTGGTAGACGAACGGCTGAGCAAAGGCCAGCACGATCAGAGCAATGAGGAGGGTTCGCAGCGCGAACAAGATGAGGTAGCGCAGACGGCGGTGCTTGATCGAACTCTGGATGTGCTGCTCGAAAAACATCAGCGAGCTGAACGGAGTGGGGGTGCTGCGGTGCTTGCGCAGCAGGTGCAGCCACACGGGAAGGCCCACGCCCACCAGACCCGCGAAAAACCAGGGAGTCAGGAAACCCACTACATCCTCCCCTGCCGGATGAACAGGTATTCGCGCAGACCTTCATCCAGAGGCCGGGCCGTGTTCATCAGGAAATAATCGAGGCCGTGGCTGCGCGCTTTCGACTCGAGCGCTTCGATGTGCGCGTCGATTTTGCGTTTGTACTGATGGCGTGCGTAATCGGGGGAAACTTCGAGAGCGCTGGCCGAATTCTCCATGTCGACCAGCAGCACCGGCTCGCGAAACTTGGGAGCAATTTCCTGCGGATCGAGGATGTGAAATAACACCACTTCATTGCCCCGGAAGCGCAGCGGTTCGACCGTCTTGACGATCACCTCGGGATCTTCGTAAAAATCCGAGAGCACCAGGACCAGCCCGCGCCGGCTCAAGAAATTCTGGAAATGGAAAAACGGTTTCGCGAAGTCGGTATGAGTGCCGGGTTCGGCTTTTTCGATCGCGTGCAGAAGCCGGAAGATCTGTCCTTGCCGGGTGGAAGGCGGAATATAGTTGGCTACGTCCTCGTCAAAAACGATCAGCCCCATTGCGTCGCGCTGCAGGTTACCCATGTAGCACAGGGAAGCGGAGAGAAACTTCGCGAATTCCAGCTTATTGACAGAGTGCGATCCATACGCCATGGAGGCGGAAGTATCCAGCAGCACCAGAACCTGAGTGTTGGTTTCGCCGCGGTACCGCTTGAGAAAACAGCGGTCGGTGCGGGCGAATACGTTCCAATCCACGTGGCGGAGGTCGTCGCCCTCGGCATAAGCGCGGTATTCGGCGAACTCCTGGGAGAAACCGAAATCCGGGGAGCGGTGCAGGCCCGCTACGAAGCCATCAACGACGGTCTTCGCCACCAGGTCAAGGCCGGAAATGGCGGCTAACGTGGCGGGGTCGAGGAAACGTTGGAGCATGGGTTATTTCACCGCCGAGACTGGAAGCGGCACCTGGCGTTTGAAGCTTAGGGGCAATTGGCTTAGTTCAAAACCGAGACCTTCATATGCCGATTCCAGAAGACCGGGGCCGGTATGACGATGGACTTCAATGGCTGCGCCAATTACCTGCGGAGTCCATAGATCGAGCCGGGTAACACTGGTTCCCTCGGCCTGCTCTGCGGTCTCTGGGTTTGACTTTAAAAGCATTTCAAAACTCGGCGTCTCGGCGGTGAATTTTACTCTCGCGGGGCCGCTCTCCACTCCAGGATCTTTTTCAAAATGTCGTCTTGCTTTAAGCGGTCCGATTCCGCATGGAAGTTCAACAGAATGCGGTGGCGCAGGACCGGGATGTATAGGGACCGGATGTCTTCGTACGTCACGTGATAGCGGCCTTTCATTAACGCCCGCGCTTTGGCGGAAAGCACCAGGAACTGGGCGGCGCGGACGCTTCCACCATAATTGACGTACTTCTGGACGAAATCGGGCGCATTTTCGTCACGAGGACGCGTCACGCGGACCAGATCGATGGCATGCTCCGCCACGCTCTTGCCAATGGGCACCATGCGGACCAACTGCTGGAAGTCTAAGATTTCTTTGTCGTTCGTGACGGGATCGGCTTGGGCGATGGTGGTCACGGTCGTGAGATCCACCACCTTCAACTCTTCATCGGAGTTCAGGTAGTCGAGCAAGATGTTAAATAAAAAGCGGTCGAGCTGCGCTTCCGGCAGAGCGTAGGTGCCTTCCAATTCAATGGGGTTCTGGGTCGCGAGGACGAAGAACGGGGAGGGCAGCGCGTAATTGTGGCCGCGGACGGTGCAGGCCCGCTCCTGCATGGCTTCGAGCAAAGCGCTCTGCGTCTTGGGCGGCGTTCGGTTGATTTCATCGGCGAGCAGGATGTTGGCGAAGATCGGACCGGGAACGAATGTCCAGGTGCGGCGGCCGGTGGTGTTGTCCTCTTCAATGATGTCGGTGCCGGTAATGTCGCTGGGCATAAGGTCGGGGGTGAACTGGATGCGCTTGAAGATCAGGCCGAGCGTCTGGGCCATGGTGCGGACCAGCAGCGTTTTGGCGGTGCCCGGAAGACCGGTAATGAGGCAGTGTCCGCCGACAAACAGGCCGATCATGACCTGCTCGAGTACCTCCTCCTGGCCGACGATCACGCGGCGCACCTGCGTCACGATCTCACTCTGGACCTGGCGGAAGCGCTCGATGCGCGACCTCAAGACGTCGGGTTCCAACTGCGGTGTCACTGTTGACATGAAGATTCCGTTTCTATTTCTTTTCTGGAGCGTTCAATTCCAGCAGCAATTTTTGGGCAGGCCGGAAGCCCGGAGCCGCTTCCAGAGCGGAGAAAAGCTCATCCTTGGCCTGATCGGTCTGGTGATTCGCATTATACGCGCGGGCGAGGTCGTAATGCGACTGCGCAGGATCGATCGGGTTGTGGGTCACGATCGCGCGGAACTCGCGGGCGGCGTCTTTGGGGTCATTTTGTTCGAGCAGCAGCGAACCCAGCTCCTGATGCGCCTGGTTGTCGAGCGGATAAATATAGTTGAGGCGCTCGAGCACAGCGGCGGCTTCTTTCTTGCGGCCGGCTTCATCCAGCAGCTTACCCAGCTTCTTGATGGAATCCGGGTAACGGCCGCCGATTTTCACGTAACGCTCCAACTCGTCGATGGCGGCGGGCTTATTGTTCTTTTCGGTATAGGCGGTCGCGAGGAATTCGTAGATGCTGCCGGCTTCGACGTAATCGGGATACATATCGCGAATCGCGGTGCCTTCCTTGATCACGCCGTCATAATCTTTGGCCTTGGCCAGATCGGCAACCTGCTTAATCCCGGCTCTCCAGTGGTCGAAGTTGTCCACTTGTTTCCTGGTCTCGGCTTCTACGGAGGCAAGAAACTGCTTGTCGAACTCTTCGGGCTCGATCTTCAGCTCTTTGCGAATTACCGCGGCAGTTTCGGCGCCGGCGCCAAAATCGTGCAGCATGGCCAGCAGCGTATCCCATCCCCACTTCGCATTGATGTAGTCGATGATCTTGCCGCCCTGGAAATAACTGACGATCACCTGAGCGGGCTCGGTGGGATGCACAAAGCCGCGATCGAGCTCGGCGACCGGTAGAAGCTTTTTATCTTTGATCGCCTTCAGGATCTCGGGAGTGATGCGATCGCCCCATTCGGGATTGACGGCCGTCTCTTCGTGTACGGCCATGCCTTCGGTGAACCAGCGCGGCACGCGGTGCCCGGTGGCAGTGAGGGTGAACACGTGGCTCATCTCGTGCCACAACGTGGACGCCCAGTGGAACTGGCCGGGAGGACGGCCGGACGGGCTGTCCATCGCGATGACGTAGCCGAAGGTGACGCCCAAGGCGCCAAGGCCTGGCATGCCGAGGGTGCGCACGGCGAAATCTTCGTGGTTGGGATACACCTCAATCTGCACGGGATGTTCGAGCTTCATCTTGTACTTCGTCTCGTAGGTCGCCAGGATTTTCTGCATCTCCGGCTCGAAATACAGGCGCAGCGTCTCGGCTTCCTTCTTGTCCATCTTCAGGATGGAGTGGTCATCCTTGGCCGGTATGCTGACGAAGTTCTTGTAGCTGTCGATCAGCTTGAGGGAGTTGACCGTGGGGCTGTCTTGAAAGCCATTGTCGTAGCAGGTCTTGAGCTGGGTGAGCGCTTCGTTTTCCTGGCCCAGGCGCATCAGATTGATGCCTAACTCGGAACGCGCGGTATACAGCTGGGGATCCAACTCGATGGCCTTGCGGTAATACGCGATGCCTTCTTCGTAGCGGCGGTTCAACACAAAGAAATGCCCCGCCGTCTCGTATCCTTTCGCCGTGTGCGGGTCCCAGGGGGTTTCTTTCTTGTCAGCCAGCCAATCGATTACGGCGAGGATGGCTTTACCCTGCTCCGCATTGGCATTGATGGCCAGCGCCTTCTTGGCTTCTTCGGTGGCTTTGGCGTTGTTGTTGTCCTCAAGGGCCAACCGCGCCAGCAATTCCTGCGCTTCGAGCAGCTTGGGATCGGATTCGAGCGCCTTCTTCGCCATGGCTTCGGCGCGGCTGTCATAATTCTCCGCCGCCACTAATGCCAGACCGAGCAGGGCGCCGGCATGGTTCTCTTTAATTTCGAGCGCTTCCTTGAACAGGTCCGAAGCAATATCCGGCTGCCAGTGCTCCAGGTACATCCGACCCCATTGCACGCGGTAATCGGGATTTTTTGGATTCTTGGCGATCAGGGCGCGGAACTCATTATTCGCGTCCTGGTATTTGCGGGCCTTCCACAGCGCCTGGGCCTGCTCGAGGGTTTGCGCCGGAAGTATGGAAGTGATTACGAGCGCGATTCCGCCGAGACCGAGAAGCCTCACTTGTCTAATTCCTCCTGCGTCTTGGCAAGTTCCAGCAAGAGGTTGGTGAGTTGTTGTTTGTATTGATCGGCTGGGATGGCCGCCTTATCGTACTTGAGCTTGTCAATCTGCTGCTCCAGTTGATCTTTCTTTTCGAGCAGCGGGCGCTTGGCCGGATCGCGCGCGGCCGCGGCATTGGCACCCAAGCGGACCACGGGAAATGCGGCAGCCAGTTTGCCTTCGCCGTTCTCCGCGTTCGGATCTCGCTCGCCATCCCCTTTGCCCGTATCTTCGATGACGGAGTGCTCGGTGGCGAGGCGCTTCTGCGAATCGAATGACTCGGCAGTCTTGCGCTGGGCATAGTGGAAAGCCTCGAGCGCGGAAACGGATTCATTCTTGTCGGCGTCGGCGGCCGGCTCGCGCAGAGCTTCGGCCCAATAGCGCGCGAAAACCGTGGCGTTCTTTTCGGTGCCGGTCTTGGTGGCGGTGATGACGATGCGGCTTTTCTTTTGCAGGAACGAGAGCGATCCGCCGCTGGAGCTGGTCATATTGACCACCAATTGGCGCGTGGCCGGCACGCGGTCCAGCAAAGTGGCCAGTTCGGCTCCGGTGATATCGGGACCTGGGATGTTGAACTTGTACTCAGTGCCGTCGAAGCTCCCATGACCGATCAGCATCAGCACGAGCGCGTCATCCGGTTTCGCCTGGCGGGAAATCTCGGCGAATTTGGAGCGAATCGCGTCGCGAGTGGGCGCTTTCAGGGTAATGACGTTCGCGTCGCCGCCCGCGCGCTTCAGGCTGGAATCGATATCATCGGCCCACATTTTGAAGCGCTGATCGTAATCGGGCTCGCCGCCCAGACCGGATAGGGTCACGTAAAAAGTAGCAGCAGGCGCCGTAAGCGCTGCAGCCAATAGCAGAAGTAATGGCCTCACACCACCCCCCACTTCCGGCGGAGCAGCCATTCCGAGCCGCGGATTCCAAACGCCAGCAAAAGCAGAATCGGCATGTCCCAGAGGTCGCGCGTTTCGCGCGAAGTGATGCCCGCTTCGGAATAGGAAATCTCGTTCGATAATTTGGACGCGTCGCCGGCCGAATAGTACTTGCCGCCAGTCTGATCGGAAAGCTTTTGCAGCAACTCGCGGTTCTGTCCGGTGTGAAAATTCTCGGCGACTCCGTCCTCGCGCCGGAAACCGATGGTATCGCGCCCGATTTCCTGCTGCTCTTGCCCGGCGAGGATCTCTGCCACGTAAGTACCGGGCTTTTCAGCCGTCCATTCACCCGTGTAAACCCCCTCTTCCAAAGGTTGCGGAGCCAGTTCCACCGTCGCGGAGGAACCATCGGGAGAGAGGAAACGCGCCTGCACGCGCGCGGCACTCAGCGGCTTATATTCCTTGTCGCGCACGTCGACGCGCAGCGGCACGCGCGTTTCGTCGGAAAGGACCGTTTTGGGAGTCGTAACCGTCACTTGTCCCGGCGTATCCGTTACCAGGTACCGGAACATCTGCTGCCAGAATGTGGCATGGGTCTTGTCGTCGTGCGGCATCCACATCTTCCAGCGCCAGCTTCCACCGGTGGCAAACACGGCCGTGCGGCCGTGTCCGTAAGGCGCCGTCACCAGGAGCGGAATGGAGTGAGACTGCGGAACCACATTCAACAGCACCGTGGCCCCGGGCTTTGGCTCGCCGACCTCCTGGTAGTCGGCTACCATCGGAATGTCTTTCCAGCGCTGCACGTTGCGCTCGGGATTGTCTTCGAGGCGGGTGAGAACGCTCTCGCGGCCTGCCTGCGTCAACTCCACTTTGGTGAAATCGCGGTGAAACGTGCCTTTATTGGGAGGCAGTTTGGTGGGAACGAGGTCGGCTAGAGGCGAGTTCGGATACCCGCCATCGGAGAGGCTGGCGCGGCCGCCCATGAACAACACCCCGCCTCCGCGGCGGTCCACAAAATCGTGAATCAACTGTTGCTGGGTCGGAGTGAAATAACCGGCCTCGACGTTAGCCAGCATGAGGCCCTGGAACTGGTTCAGCTCTTCGGGCTTGGACGGAAAGCCCGCCGCCAGTTCCTCCTTGTCCTCTCCCTTGAAACCTTCGGGACATCCGCCCGCCGGGCACGGCTGGCGATAAATCTTGTTTTGCGTGGTACGCACCATGGAGAAGACGACGATCTCGGGATTATCGTCCATGGCGCGGCGAACGAACTTGTATTCGTATTGCGGCTCGCCGTCAAAGTACAGAATTCGCGGTTTGCGCGCCTGCACGTTCACCAACCGGCTCACCTTATTATTGAGCGCGTTAATTTCGCCCGGCACCGGGTCGACGCCGATCTCCAACGCCTTCGGTCCGACTGCCTTGTCGGCGTTAAATGTAATCGACTCGGTCTGCAGCACGCCATCGCCTTTGAGCGTGACGTCCTGAGAAGCGAGCACCTTGGCGCCATCGCGCACCGACAGTTTCGCCTTGCTCCCGGACATGCCGTAGCTCTGAACCGTCACCAAAGCCGTGAGCCGTGACTGCGGCAAGGCGCGCGCCGGCAGAACGGCGTCGGCCACTTCGATGTCCTTCTGCGGATGCTCGAGACCCAGGCCGACGGTATGAATCGGAATGCGCTGGCGTCGAATGGCCGCGATCGTGTCCAGATCGATGCCGCCGGCATTATCCGCGCCGTCGCTCAGCAGCACCATCGCTCCCAGGGGCAGGGAGGAAGATTCCGCGAGCACGCGCTCGAGCGTATTGCCGATGCGGGTGGCCGGGGCCGTGCCTGTCGCCTCGACCGGCTTCTGGACTCGTTGCGCATCCGCCCCAAACTTATAAAGCCGAACCTGGAATTTCGTGCCGAGCGCCTGCAGCAAACCGCTGTCAAGAATAGATTGCGCGCGCGCCAGGCGCGTGCCGGATTCGTCGTTGATCGCCATGCTATGGGAATCGTCGAGCAGCACGGCCACCACGTTTTGCTGCGGCCGCAGCGTGGCCACGCTCAACGCCGGATGCCACAACAGGAACAGCAGCAACGCAATCAAGGCGGTTTCCAGCAGCCAAATGGCGACCGGACGCAGGCCGCTGAGCATGCCATGGTTGCGGCGCACATGCCAGAAAAGGAGTCCGGCAGCCACCAGGATCCCCGCCGCCATCAGCCAAAGCGGCCATGGCGTAAGGAAAACAAAATGTCCCTTTTGAAAAAGGCTGACCGGGTATTTGAACAGGAGCTCGAACATGATGTTACCGGTTAAAAGACGATACCCCTAGGGACGTGGTGGCCGGATTCGCAAGTTACCAACAACTTCGAATTGGCGGGGACGGGAACGTGCGGGCGCATCCGCTCAGAACCTTCAATCTAACCAAGGATAACACGCACCCAAGGTGGCACGGAGCGGGGTTCCGAGAGAAGTTCGGTGACAGGCGCAATGTATTGAAGAACCGGAGTTTGGGATCTTCGAATGATCGCGGGTAGTCGGCTTTCCGAGCACGTGGCCATGGTCACTGGGGTTGAATTGAGGCGCTGGGCATCAACTTGCGGATCGCGGCCGCAGTTTCCTGGTGGGAGACGCCGGCAGTTCCATCGAAACCGGCCCCGCCAGCCAAGCCCATGGCCGCATCGAGCGGCGTAAACCCGCGGCGGCTCTTCACATCCAGCTTGGCGCCATGCTGCGCCAGAAACTGCACGACCTGCGTATAGCCTTCTCGCGCCGCTCCATGCAACGCGGTTTCACCCCGGTTATCGGCGGCATTGACGTCGACTCCAGCTTCGAGACACAACCGAATAGACTCAATGGCCTCCGCCTCGGTCTTGTGGCGTCCCGTGGTGTCTTCCTCTTTCGTGCCAACGCCAGCCGCCGCCATCAGCGGATTGATTCCGTTCTTGGTCGAAAGCCTGGCATCCGCGCCTTTGGCCAGTAGCAGCCGGACGACTGGCGCATCGCCGGCTTTGGCGGCGCGCAGCAGAGGCGTCGTGCCCGTCGTGAGCATGGTGTCGTCGCCACGATCCAGCTTGGTCCGGTATGGCTGCTGTGTCAGAAGTTGCGCATTGACGTTCGCACCATGCGCCAGCAGCGCCTGAATCAGTTCCAAGCTGGTGTGCTCGTTATCGATTTCCCGTGGCGAGGGACGATTGGACGCCGGCATAGTATGAAAATCGACTGCCGCGTACAGCGCCGTCCGGCCGGTCTTGTCGGCCAGGTTGGGGTCTGCGCCCTTGTCGAGCAGAAAGATGCCTACATCGTAGTGTCCGTTGATGGCCGCCGAGAGCACGGTACCGATTCCGTCCGGGTCCACCGCATTCACGTCCGCGCCCTTGTCGACCAAGATGCGGGCGCATTCCAGGCACCCCTGCCGCGCAGCGAACAGCAGCGGCGTGAGTCCTCCGGGCGGCAGCCATTTCTCGCGCGGCTCGGCGGTGGTCTGCCGTTCCCATTTCTGAATCGCAGAGCGGGCGTTGACATCGGCGCGGTACGCGATCAACTCCCTCACCATCTCCGGATGCCCTTCGGACACGGCCCACATCAACGCGGTCTGTCCCCGCCATTCTTCTCGCCCATCAACGGCCGCGCCGTGCGCCAGCAGGACCTTAGCGGCATCGACGTGGCCGGTTCGCGCCACGGTCATCAGCGCCGTTTCGCCCAACGTGACGGTCGCGTTCGCGTCGGCTCCGGCCGCGAGTAATTTCTCGATCATGGCGGCGTTGCCATTGAGGCAGGCCAGGTATAGCGGCGTGACGCCGTACCGATTGGCTGCATTCACGTGGGCGCCGGCCCGAATCAGCCGGTCCGCGAGTTCCAGATCGTCTTCGCGCGCAGCCCAGTGCAGCGCCGTTGTTCCATCCGGCTCGGCCGTCTTGACGTCAGCATGCTGCTGAATGAGCGCGATAACGGCAGCGTGATCGGCGGCTTTGGCGGCGTCGACGACGCGCGTGTCTGGATTGGTCGCCGCCAACGCGGCGGACGCCAACGCCCACAGCGGCAGAAATCTCGCAATCATCGTTACAGCTCCACCAGCTCCCCGGTGCTGTCTCCCAGCTTATCCTGCGGAACACCGGCCTTATCCAACACCGCCAGCAGCAGGTTCGTCATGGGAGTGTGATCTTCGCACTTAATGTGCCGGTTCCCCTTCATCCGTCCCGCGGCACCGCCTATCACCAGGTTCGGCAGAGGGAAATGATTGTGAAGGTTGCTGTTGCTCATATTGCTGCCGTAGAGCAGGACTGTGTGATCGAGCAGCGAACCGTCGCCATCGCGAGTCGCCTGCAACTTCTTGAGAAACTCCGCGTACAATGTGAGGTGATACGTCTGAATCTTGACCAGTTTCTCGATTTTCTCGGCCTTGTTCTGGTGATGCGACGTCGCGTGATGCCCATCGGGCACGCCGACTTGCGGGTAAGTGCGATTGCTGACTTCTCGCGCCACCATGAAGCTGCACACGCGCGTGACATCGGCCTGGTAGGCCAACGCCATTAGCTCGTACATCAGCCGGATGTGCTCTTCGAACGAATACGGAATGCCGACCGGCTCGTCAGGCAGCGCCACTTCGTTCGCCTGGAAAGACGCGGCTTTCTGAATGCGCCGCTCAATCTCGCGAACATTATCGAGATACTCGCCCATGGTGGCGCGGTCCCGCGCGCCCAATTTTCGCTGCAAGTCGGCCGCTTCGTGAGTGACGGCGTCGAGAATGCTGCGGTCTTCGTCGTTGCGGGCCGCGCGGTCAGAGGCGGTTCCGCCCTGCCCGAACATGCGCTCGAACACCTTGCGCGGATTGATCTCCATCGGCATAGGCGTGGTTGGCGTCCGCCACGAGAGCGTGTTCATGTAAATGCAGCCGTAATCGCGATCGCACTCGCCGAGGAGGCCGGAATGATCTTCGGTGGCGAGTTCCAGCGACGGTAGCGGCGTATCCTGCCCGATGTGCTGCGCGGCAATCTGATCGGCCGTGATCCCGGCATAGGCATCGGCGCCCTGCGTGGGCTTGGGACGCACACCGCTCAGCCAGGTAGTGGGGCTGAGCGAGTGGACAGCGGTGGTATCGGGTGCCTTATGATGTAGCCCGCTGACCACGTTGAGATGTTCGCGGAACGGCTCGAGCGGCGTAAGGATGCGCGTGAACTCGAAATCGGCGCCCGCGGACTTCGGTGTCCACTGGTCCATGATGGCGCCATGCGGGATATACACGAACCCGAGACGGGGCAGCGGATTCGCCGCCGTCTTGCTCTGGGCCATTAAGGCGGGCGCCATCGCATCCAAAAATGGCAGCGACATTGTGACACCCAAGCCGCGCAAAAACGTACGGCGCGGCAGATATTTCTTCGTGATCAGCATCCGTCCCTCTCCCAGGCTCCTCCGCTCCCTTACGGTCGCGGCTCTGTGCGCAAACAGGTCACGGCGCGGCCGTCGGGGAGCGGCCAAGCTTCGCATTTTCCGTCTCTGGCGCTCTCTTCATCTCAAATGGCGCGCTCTCCACAATTCCTAACACGATCGACGAGAACCGGTAATTACCGGGCGCCGCATCGCGCGCAATCTTCCGGACCACCGGCATATCGTAATATTCCAGCCCCCGCCCTAGTGCGTACGTCAGCAGTTTCTCCGTGAACGTATCCACGAACTGCTCGGGATGCCGCATCAGCGCGCGCCGAAGATCCACCGGCCCGTTTACTTTGGTGCCGTCGGCAAGCTGGCCGGACGCGTCAATCGGACCCGCTTTCTCTTTCGCCCGCCACTGCCCGTTCGCATCGAAATTTTCAAGCGAGAAGCCGAGCGGGTCCATGATCTTGTGGCAACTGGCGCATGCCGGGTTCTGCCGGTGCGCTTCCATCAGCTCACGCATCGATTTCGGTTGCGACCCTTCGCTGTTTTCCTTGAGCGGCGGCACGTTGGGCGGAGGCGCAGGCACAGGCGTTCCCAGAATGTTTTCGAGTATCCACTTGCCCCGCAGAACCGGCGAAGTCCGGTTCGGATACGACGTCACCGCCAGCACGCTGCCCTGCCCCAGCAATCCGCGCCGCGCCTCGTCCTTCAATCCGACGCGGCGGAACCGGCTGCCATAAATGTCGGGAATGCCGTAATGCTTGGCCAGCCGCTCGTTCACGAAGGTATAGTCGGCATTCATGAGATCGAGCAGGCTGCGGTCTTCATGCATGACGCTGCCGAAGAACAATTCCGTCTCGCGCTCGAAGGCCTGTCGCAGATTGTCGTCGAAATTCGGGAACTCGCCTTGGTCGCGGGTGGTGGCCGGCAGGTTGCGCAGGAACAACCACTGCGCGGCGAAATTATTCACCAGCGCCTCAGCGCGCCGATCGGCGAGCATGCGCCTCACCTGCCGCTCGAGCACCGCCGGATCCTTCAGCTTTCCCTGGGCCGCGACAGTCAAGAGCGTGTCGTCGGGAATGCTGCTCCAGAGGAAAAACGACAGCCGCGACGCCAGTTCCAGATCGCCCAGGCGATAATTTGCGCCCGGCACCGCATTGGCGGGGTCCTGCTCGTACCGGAAGATGAATTTCGGATTCGCCAGTACCAGCCGCAGCGCCGTTTCAATGCCGCGATCGAAACTTCCCTGGTTCCGGCCCCTTTGATAGAAGCTGAGCAGCAGTTCGAGATCCTGATCCGTGGTCGGCCGCCGGTAGGCCCGCCGCGTGAGCGTCGACAGAATCTTGCGCGCGCACGGCAATTCCTCGCTTGCCCCCGCGGGCCGGCACGCAAAAATCCGCCGCCGGCTGGGCGTGTCGCCAGGGCCGGTCGCCTCGAACGGCCCGGTGATCTGCACTCGCTCGATCAGCGGCAGTCCGTTCATGTTCTGCAGGTCGTGATCGCGCGTAAACGGCTGCAGCGGCTCGTCCGATTCGGCCGAATCCCTGCGCAGGAAAGTCACGATCACCGTGTGCGGCCCCGCCTTCACCGGAACGCGCGTTTTCAACCGTGCATCGATGGTGTCGCCGGCCACCCCGAGGTTCGTATCCATCAGCTTGTTGTCTTCTTCGCCGCCCACCGGCGCCAGGAAGATGCGCTGTCCGTCGATCGTGATTTCCAGTTGATGCGCAAACTCGAGGCCGGTAATGTAGCCGACGATATTCCGCAACATCCCGACGCTGAATTCGTACTGCGCGTCGAGCGGGAAATTGTGATGAATGAGGATGCCGCCGCGCGTGCCCAGCGGAAGCCCTTCGATGTGATCGTCCTGCGGCAGATCGGGCGGTAGCTGGTACACCTGGCTGACCGTCTTGATATCCGAATCGCCGATCGCCAGCCGGCTGATCTGACGTGACGCCGTAAGATACTGTTCCAGCAGCGAAGGCGAAACCTTCAGCACGTCGGCGATGTTGTCGAACCCGTTCGCCTCATCATCGGCCGGAAGCAGGGCCGAGACATCCACATCCAGATCGAGCAGATCGCGAATGACGTTACCGTATTCGGTGCGGTTGAGCCGGTGAAGCGACGCGCGCCCCGGGTTCGGATGCGCCACCGCCTCCCGATCGAGCGCAGTTTCCAGATTGGCGACAAAGCCCTCGGTAGCCGCCTGATCGGGCCGGGGCATCCCCTGCGGCGGCATCATGCCGCCCTTCAGCTTCCGGATGACCTTCTCCCAAACCTCCGCGCCTTCCGGCGCATGGTCGACGTCCATCTTGTCGAGCATCAGGCCGGCCGTCTTGGCCTTCTGGTTGTGACAAGTAACGCAGTATTTATCGAGAAGGGCGCGTGGTGGCGATTGCGCTTGAAGGCCAGCGGCGACTACCATCAGGCAGCCCATCAGCATGGTCTTCACAGAACCGCGAGGGTGAGGGAGCGGCACGGTCAAGCGCTTGCGTAATCGTCCGTACAGAGCACACACGTGGAGCATCGATCTCTTCGAGTATTGGCGCCGAGTTTATCATCCAGGTTACGCCCCGGTCAACCAAACCACTGATGAGGCAACAGGTTAGCTGGAACTTTGAGGCCACCGAAAAGGTTCATAACGCTTAAACTTCAGAGTTGTCCACTTCGAATTTTGGATCGCTAACCTTGCGCGCAGTCTCCGCGCCGAAAACTGGCAGCCCCGGATCGGTTAGCAGGCCGATTTGCTTCAGTACCGAAGCCTGGTCCCAGTAGATGTGCTCGTGGGCCAGTTTGCCATCGCGAAAGCGCACGATCGCCACCAGCGGCACTTCGACGCGCCGATTGGTTGGAGAGATGCCGGGCAGCATCCAAGGCATCTCCTGCGTGTGCGTGAATGAAAAGATCATCTCATCCACAAGCTGATCCTCTCCCACCGTGCGCGAAATCGGAGTCAGCGTCGTGTCGGGCGGCATGCTGGGAATAAAATCACGCGAATAGAACCGGCGTAGCGCGCGCTTGCCGAAGCCGCCGGTGAGAACAGGGATGTGGTTGACGTAGGCGTCGTCCACCATCGTCGCCAGCGTGGACTCGGTGTCCCGCGTTGCGAATTCATGCTGCGTGTGCTCTTCCCAGAGCCGGGTGAGATCCGGTTGTTCCATGCAGAAAGTTTACTTGGGAGCTTCGTGAGAAGTCGCGTTCGGCGGCACGCCGAACGTCCTGCCTCAGAGAGCGAACAAATTCTAATGGGTCCGCTAATCCTGTTTATCCTCCGACCTGGGCGGCTTCTTTCCGCGCGGTCGTCCGCGCTTTTTCACCTCGGTCAGCCACGACGGAGGCCGGCCCCGGCGTCGTTCGGTCTGTTGCAAACGCTCCAGGCTTCCGATGGCGGCGTCCAGATTCGCCAGCTCGCCCCGGAGTTGCGCCAGGACTTTTTCCAGATCCATGAATTGTAAAGGATAAGATCTTTTTCAAATAAGATCAAATCAGATCGTGCCTAGGACATTATCCGGAACTATCCGTGATTGGCAGGCGGGCAAAGACCGTACAGTCGTGAACTGTTAAACAGCGGGCCGTTCCAGCAGCGCGTCCGTCGAATGCTCCGAGCCTTCGGCATAATTCTGGAGTGAATCGAGCGATTCCAGAACGCGCTCGAGCAGGCTGTCAGTCTGCGACACCGTCGTCTTCAGCACTTCGATCGAGTGAGCCTGCGTTGTCAGACGCTCGTCCAGTGATGCCATCGTTTTGGAGAGCAACTGTTCCATGGCGCTCACGATTTGTGTGGTCGAGGGGATGTTGGCAAGTTTCGCCGCCTGCTCATCGAGCCTTGTTTCAATCTGGCCGAATCGATTGGCGTGAGTGGTTTCCTGAGCGGTTAGCCGTGCTTCCAATTCGGAAACCGACCGCTTCAGGTCTTGGACAGATCCGGAATCGGCACCCGACGGCTCGCGGCGGGAGCTTGTCAGGGCTCCGACCGCAATCCCGGCTAGGAAAATTGCCGCTCGCGGTACGTAACTGAGAGCATTGGCCATCAGTGATCCACTTATAATACAACCACGGATCTTTCTGCAAGTACTACATTTAGTAACCAACGTACTAGGTACGAACGGAGATTGAAGGTTTCGGATAAAACAGGCATCATTTCTAAGCAACTTCCGTCATTCGAAGGAGACATATTGGGCCCTGGCGGGGCACAGGGGGCGTTTCGTGGCCGAACAGTGTCGTATCCACTGCTCATGGAGTGCGACCATGCCGGACGTGTGCTCTGGATGAGTGACTACACGCGCAGCACGCTGGGCGCTTCGGCCAACGTGCTGCACACCATACCGCGTTGGCGGCCTGAAGGAGAGGTCCCGGGCGGGCCGATCGAATTGGTCTATTCGAGGCTACTCGATTTAGGAGGGACGGTATTGGTTGGCGCCCGGCCGTTACTTCCGGGCGAAAACGACCCGGAGGAAAGCGCAACGTCTCTATTCCAACTGCAAGGAAAGTTATTGCTGCATTATTTCCGCCTGCTGCGAGCCGAAGGGCATCTGGCGCGACGCGTGCAGCATCGCCGGCACGCTGGACTCCGCGCCCTGCGGCAGATCGAGCTCGAGCGGGAACGCCTGGGCCGCGAACTGCACACCAGTGTGGGACAGCAGCTATCGGCCATCCGCCTCCAAGCCGAAGTAATCGACTCGGAAGTTCCCGCCGGCCATGGACCGGTCCGGCAGGCGCTCGACCGCATCTTTGCCCTTACGGTGGACGCTCTCGAGCAGGTCCGCTCGATTTCCAAGCGGTTGCACCCGCCGGAATGGCAGCGGCTCAGTCTCGCCGCCGCCGTCGAACAGTTGTGGGAACTCAGCGGAATTCCGCAGCGGTTCCAAGCATCGCTCAGCATCGGGCCGCTGTCGCGCGAACCCGAGTTGGAATCTAAAATCCTGCTCTACCGGGCTGCTCAGGAGGCCCTGTCAAACCTGATCCGCCATTCGCGCGCCACCCGAGTCGAAGTGACTCTGGAGGAGCGTGCGGAACAACTGGTGCTGCGGTTCCAGGATAATGGCGTGGGATTCGACGCCGAACAGGTGTTTGCAGCGCCTCCCAGCGTGATTGGCGGCATCGGCCTGCGCTCGATCCGCGATCAGGCTGATAGCTTAGGCGGAAAATTGATCGTCGAAAGTGGACCCGAGGGCACTAAACTGGAGGTTATCGTGCCGTTCGCCCCGGCGGAATCGTAGCCGCCGGCAAGGCCAGGAGGAGTATGGCTGAATTGCAAGAAACGACCGTGGTCCTCGCCGATGACCACAATATCGTGCGCGAGGGAATTGCGGCGTTGTGCGCCCGGGAAGGTCTGCGCGTGCTCGGCCAGTGTTCCAATGGCGCCGACGCCGTGGAGATGATCACTTCGCTCCAGCCGGATTTCGCTTTGTTGGACATGAATATGCCCGTTTTGACCGGCGTGGAGGTGATCCGCCGGCTGCGCGGTGCGGGTTGCACCACGAAACTGCTCATCCTCTCAATCAGCCGCCAGGACTCCACCATAGCGGAATCCATCCGGGCGGGAGCGGACGCCTACCTGTTGAAGGACGGCCCCTCGCGGCACCTGCTCGATGCCATCAACTTTGTCCGCGACGGCGGCATCTACGTCTCACCGCTCTTGAAGGGCGCCGGATTTTTCACTCACGGCGAGGGGCGCCGCGAGGCCGATCCCTTAGCGACCCTAAGCCCGCGAGAGATGGAAGTGTTCTCGCTGCTGGTAAACGGCCGCCGCGCCAAGGACATTGCGGACCTGCTTGAAATCAGCCCCAAGACCGTGGACACCTACCGCGCCAGTTTGATGCGCAAGTTGAATGTCCACGATCTGGTAGGGCTGGTCAAATTTGCAATTGAGCGGAACCTGACGAGCACTTCCGGCGAGCAGTAATCTCGACGCACGCAGGCCGGGTGCCGGACTGATTGCGCTGATAGTCTTCGAGTGAGCGGATGAGGTTATCCACCGTATCGCGCCGCTCGTACAGACGGGCTAGTGCCTGCCGGCGCAGGACATCGACAGGCATCAGTCGGCTCCTTTCGGCGGAAGCGGGGGGAGGCAGCATCAAGGATGTCATCTACCAGAATTCTCCTAGTCGGGTTAGGGTTTCTCGGGACGTTTTCTAATGTAAACAACCTTACGCTCTGAATCAAGAAAAATCTGAGCTACAAACAGGAAAATCCTTGATAACGAACTTCCTCGGGAACTTTATCATATCGTGTTACGATATAAGCGATGTTGTCCCGCACGGCGACTCTGTCTCCCGAAGACTATTCCGCTCTAGGCGAATTCCGTTATCGCATTCGCTGTTTTCTCCATTTCAGTGAGTCTGCCGCTCGGGAGGAAGGGCTAGAACCGCAGCAGCATCAGCTTTTGTTGGCTGTGCGATCGCTCGATCCATCTAATGGGCCGACAATCCGCGCCCTGGCCGAGCATCTTCTGATCCGGCATCACAGCGCAGTCGGTTTAATCGATCGCATGGAAGAGCGTGGTCTGATCGAACGGGTGCGTGGCATCGATGACCGCCGGCAAGTCAGAGTGCGGCTGACTACGCAAGGCGCTGAGAAGTTGAAACGGCTTTCGGTGATCCACCGCGACGAACTGCGTAATTCGGGGCCCACATTGGTCGAGGCGCTGGGCAGCGTACTCGGCCATTTGCAAGCCGAAGTGCAAGAATCCAAAACAGAATAGGATATTTCCCGCCTCGTGAAAGCTCTCGATAAATTCAAAAAAAACCCTGCTGCCTCCGGAATGGAAGCGCTCGGCGATTTTACCACCACCTCGCGCGTGATTGGGATCTCCTTTCTGGCGATCGGGATTGGAGTGGTCAGCGCCTATGTCGCGCTCGCGCTGCTGCGCCTGATCGGCCTGTTCACCAATCTGTTTTTCTACCAACGGTGGGGTAGCGCGCTGGTTTCACCTGCAACCAATCACTTAGGCGCTTGGGAGGTACTGGTGCCGGTGCTCGGCGCTCTGATCATCGGCCTGATGGCGCGTTATGGATCGGAGCGCATCCGCGGCCATGGGATTCCCGAGGCGATCGAAGCCATTCTGATCAACGGCAGCAAGGTGGAACCGAAAGTGGCCATTCTGAAGCCGCTCTCGAGCGCGATCTCAATCGGCTCGGGCGGGCCGTTCGGCGCCGAAGGACCGATCATTATGACGGGCGGCGCGTTTGGCTCGATGATTGCGCAGCTGTTCCATCTCTCGAGCACGGAGCGCAAGACGCTGCTGGTCGCGGGCGCGGCCGCCGGCATGTCGGCGACGTTCGCCTCCCCGGTGGCGGCGGTGCTGCTGGCGGTGGAACTGCTGCTGTTCGAATGGAAGCCGCGCAGCCTGATCCCAGTGGCCTTGGCCAGTGTCACCGCCGGTGCGGCCCGCCGGTACATTTTGGGAGTCGGACCTTTGTTTCCGGTGCCGCCGCATCCGGTATTCATCGGCCCTCAGGGCTTGCTCGGCTGCGTGGTGGTGGGGCTGCTGGCAGGCGCGCTTTCCGCCCTGCTGACTGCAATGGTTTATGCGTCCGAGGACGCGTTCAAACATCTGCCCATTCACTGGATGTGGTGGCCGATGCTGGGCGGCTTGGCGATCGGAGTGGGCGGCCTCATTTTTCCGCAGGCGCTCGGAGTGGGATACGACACCATTGGCGCTCTGTTGCAGGGTTCGGTGCCGCGCAACATGATTTTGGGCATCCTGCTGGTCAAGTCGGTGATCTGGGCGTTCTCGCTAGGATCGGGAACCTCGGGCGGCGTGCTGGCCCCGCTGCTCATGATGGGCGGCGCGCTGGGCGGCATCGAAGCGACATTTCTGCCGAACGAAGGGGTGGGGTTCTGGCCCCTGGTGAGCATGGGAGCGATCCTGGGCGGCACGATGCGCTCGCCGTTTACGGGCGTGATCTTCGCGCTGGAGTTGACCCACGACGTGAATATGCTGGTGCCTCTGATGCTGGCGGTAACGATTTCTCACGGTTTTACCGTGCTGACGCTCCGCCGCTCGATTCTCACCGAGAAAGTCGCGCGGCGCGGCTATCATCTCAGCCGCGAGTATGCGGTGGACCCGTTGGAAATCCTATTTGCCCGGGACGTCATGCGCCAGAGTGTTCTGGCGTTTCCCGCCGCCGCAGCCTGCGAGACGGTAGCGAATATGCGGCATCCGGACCAGGAGCGCAAAGGGCAGGCGCTGTATCCCGTGGTGGACGACGAAAAGCGCCTGGTCGGCGTCGTGACTCGGAAGAATCTGGCGAAAATTCTGCAGGATCGCGGGGCGGCGCAGCATCCGGTTGCCAATTATGCGCAACGGGATCCCGTGGTTGCTTACGAGGATGAGCCGCTGCGTGTGGTGGTTTACCGCATGGCGGAGACAGGGCTGACGCGCTTCCCGGTGGTGGCGCGGGAGGATTCGCGCAAGCTCGTGGGAATGATTTCGCTATACGACCTGCTGCACGCGCGCACTCGAACGTTAGAGGAGGAGCGAAGGCGGGAGCGGGTCCTGCGTATCCACCTGCCGTTTCGCTCACGAGACGCAGTTGCGAAAATGTAATGAGTGCTGACTATCGGACACTCCAACCGGCCGGTGGAAGAGTTCCTCTCGATGCTGAAGACGCACGGCGTGGAACTGCTGGTGGATGTGCGGACCGTGCCGCGCTCGCGTCATAATCCGCAGTTCAACTCGGACGTTCTTCCCAGGAGCCTTGCCGGGGAGTGCATCCGGTATGCGCATATGCCGGGACTCGGCGGCCTGCGGCACGCGCGCAAGGACTCGCTCAACACCGGCTGGAAGAATCTGAGTTTTCGAGGCTACGCCGATTACATGCTGACCGGCGAGTTCGTCGAAAACCTGCGAAAGCTCGCGGAACTGGATCCCGGTTGCCGGACGGCGATCATGTGCGCGGAGTCGGTTCCGTGGCGATGCCATCGTTCTCTGATTGCCGACGCCCTGACAATCCGCGGCATTGCGGTAAACCACATCATGAGCGAGACAAAGGCTAATCCCCACCGGCTCACAGCGTTCGCGCACGTGGACGGTGACCGGATTACCTATCCGGCCGAATCTCTGCACCTTTTCAACACCTAGCCCCTCGACCTGCGAAGCGAGGGTTTTTACGCACAAACGGCGGGTCTTTACACCCAGGAAGGCCAGACTCCGGGTAAATCCGGTCTTGCATGTAGGATTTTCCAACATTAAGATAATAAAGACTGTTATGTCCTTTTTTATCGCTGGATCGGATTTTGGAGGAGTGAGTGCTTTGTAGCACCTGCTGGGGTTCAGTCAGGGGCTCCACTGGGACGCACGGGTTGCTTTCCCGGATGCGAGTAGTGGGTGAGCAGTTGAAGTCTTTTATTGGAGACAAGTGATGCGGATTCCTTCTTCTATTCCGGCGGCGGTTCGCTACATTTTGGCCTTTCTCGCAATTGCGGGAACTTTGGTGCTGACGGGCGCGCCAAGGCGAAGCCAGTTCACGATTCACGATCGGGAGTTTTATCTCGATCCGTTAGCACAGCAGTTCATTCGCCCAGGCCTGGTGATCAACATCGTTTCGGCGACGATCGGGCAGGACGGCACGATCAGCGTCGACTATAAGTTGACCGATCCGAAAAACGTGCCGTTGGATCGGGATGGAATCACGACGCCGGGCCCGATCTCAGTGAGTTTCGTGGTGGCGTACATCCCAAAGGGGCAGGAGCAATATCTCTCGTACATCACCCGCAACGAAGTGGACACAATTACAGGAAGCGGGCGGACGGCGGTGCAAGCCACGGCGGATTCGGGCGGCACGACGCAGCCGGTAGCGTTGGGCGAATACATTTACACGTTCAGGAACAAAGCGCCGGCGGGATTCGATGCGACGGCCACGCACCGGATTGGCGCTTACGGGAATCGGAACCTGACCGAGTTCGACCTGGGCACGAATTATGACGATGCGACGTTCGACTTCGTGCCGGCGGGCGGCAAACCGGCTCCGCGCGACATCGTGCGCACGGCAGACTGCAACAAGTGCCACGATTCGCTGGCAGCGCACGGCGGCTCGCGCAAGAGCGTGGAGTTGTGCATCATGTGCCATACCCCGCAAACGACCGACGCGGAAACCAACAACACGGTGGATTTCAAGGTGTTTATCCACAAGCTGCACGACGGCAGCGGCCTTCCCAGCGTGAAGGCCGGCACTCCATTCCAAATCATCGGCTTTGGGAATTCGGTGAACGACTACTCGACCGTGAATTATCCAGCCGATGTGCGGCGCTGCACGACGTGCCACAACCCCAAGAATGGCGCGGCGCAAACCAACGCCTGGCTGCAGACACCGACGCGGGCCGCCTGCGGCTCCTGCCACGACAACATCAACTTCGCGACCGGAAAGAATCATTCCGCAGACAATATTCCGGAAGTCAGCGACAATCAATGCGCGCAATGCCACATGCCGCAAGGCGATCTGGAGTTTGACACTTCAATCAAAGGCGCGCACGTGTACCCGCAGGAATCTGCGGCGAACCCGGGACTGGTGTTTACGATTCAAAAGGTCGATAACGGCGGGCCGGGCCTCAAACCGACAGTGACCTTCACGGTGAAAGACTTCGCCGGTAACGGGGTGTCGATGGCGCAGCTGACGGGCGGTTCCAACCGACTGGCGCTGGTTCTGGCGGGAACGACTGCGGATTACGGAGATCCCGGCCTGGGAGCCGATACCAACACGCCGGGTTATGTTTCCGAGAACCCGGTACCCAGGGCATCGTGCAGCCCGGACGGCACCTGCACGTACACGTTCACGCACGCGATACCGGCGAATGCCACCGGAACCTACTCGGTGGGAATCGAAGGCCGCCGCACGTTCACCATTAACCCGAATACACTGCAAGCACAGAATGTGAATTACGGTGCGGATAATGTTGTGTTCAACTTCTCGGTGGATGGCTCGCCGGTACAGCCGCGACGCACGGTGGTGAACATCAACAACTGCAACCAGTGCCACGTGCGCCTGTCCGTGCATGGAGAGAACCGGAACCAGATTCAACAATGCGTTCTTTGCCACAATCCGAACGATACGGATGCCGCCTTGCGAGCGACGGCGACCAATCCCGCGGACAAGACGCAACCGCCGCAATCGGTCAACTTCGCCCTGATGGTGCATAAGATTCACACGGGCGAAAAACTCGGAGAGGCGGGACTGACGTACACCGTCGTAGGCTTCAACGGCTCGCATAACGATTTCAGCGATGTGCGATATCCGGCGATGGGACCGACGGGGGCTACCGGGGACACGGCCAAATGCTACATGTGCCACGTACAGAAACCGGCGCCGACGGAAGCCATCTTCCCGATCGGAAAGCGCAACGTGGTGGATCCGCAGGGTCTGTTAAATCCGGCGCCGGCTACCACTTCGGCATGCACGGCCTGCCATTTCGCGCGGTCGGCCGTGGCGCATGCGAACCTGAACACCGACCCGAAGTTTGGCGAGACTTGCGACGTCTGCCACGCGACGGGGGCGCAATTCGATGTCGACCAGATGCACGCCGGGAAATAGGAGATGAATCCTATGATCCGGCTACTAACGGCGGGCGCGCTGTTTAGTCTCGCTATCGGGAGCGCTCAACAAACCGCGAGCGCTCCCGCTTCACCCGCACCCAATAAGCCCGCGGACTACGTCGGCTCCGAAATGTGCCAGACGTGTCATGAGGATATTTACAAAGCTTTTCAGAAGAATCCGCACCATCAGGTGGAGACCGACAAAAAGCGCGGATGGGACAACCGCGCGTGCGAATCGTGCCACGGCCCGGCCGGGAAGCACGTGGAATCGCTCTCGGCGGCAGACATTCGCCAGCCGGCGAAACTGAAGGCCGCCGAGACGGACCGCATCTGTCTGACGTGCCATCAGAACCAGCCGACGCACACGGGGCGCATTAACAGCAGCCATGCCAAAAACCAGGTGAGTTGCGTCGCCTGCCACTCGGTGCATAAGAACGGGCCCGAGGGGATGGTGGTGCGCAAGCCAACGGCGATCAATGAACTCTGCGCGGGCTGCCACACATCGGTATGGGCGAGCTTTCAACGGCCTTATAAACACCCGCTGCGGGAAGGGGCCATGTCGTGCGTGGACTGCCACAACCCGCATGGGAGTTTTCTGCCGCAAATGAGGCAGACTTCGCGAGGCAACGAGCCGGGCTGCTTCAATTGCCACAGTGAGAAGGCGGGCCCTTTTGTATTCCCACACGCGGCGGTGAATCTGGAAGGCTGCGGAGCGTGCCACCAGCCGCATGGGTCGGCGAACCCCCGCATGCTAACTCGGCCGGAGGTGCGTTTCGTATGCCTGGAATGCCATGCCAATACGGCGACGCCGATACCGGGCTCGACGCTAGGCACAGTACCGCCGGCGTTCCATGATTTGCGGAGCCCGCGCTTCCAGAACTGTACCCTGTGCCATCAGAAGGTACACGGCTCTTACATCAACCGGGACTTCCTGAAATGAGATTCCTGACTGCATTTCTGGTAACGCTTCCGCTGTTGGCGCAGACCCCGGCGGCGCCCGGGGCACAGACACCCGCTCCGGCGCCCGCGGGAACGGCTGCGCAAGCTCTACCGCAGCCAGCGGCAGCGGAGAACCCAGTGCCGTCGACCGAGGCCTGGCTCACGGGAAGCCTGGACCTGGGCTATCGCTGGATTACAGGACCGCATGGGAGCGTGGCGGCGTACCGGAGCATCATCAACCTGGGCGAGGGGCCGAAGCTGTTCGGCCTCGACTTCACGATCAAGGACCCTAAGCGGCGCCTGTTCGACCGGCTGGACGCCCGGGGATATGGATGGGGCGGCGATCCGTACACCACCGCTCACGTGGAAGCGCGGAAGGCTTCCGTGTACGACTTCAATTTCGATTACCGGAACCTGGCGTATTTCAACGCGCTGCCGTCATTTGCCAACCCGCTGGCGCCGAATGGCTTTGACGAGCAATCGTTCGACATCCACCGGCGCATCCTGGAAGGGTCGCTGGAGTTGCGGCCCGGCAAGCGGATTATCCCGTATTTGGAATTCAACCACAATTCCGAGTTCGGACACGGCATCGCAACATGGCTGCAGGACGCAAGCAACGAGTACGCGGTCCCATTTGTCCCGCGAGAGAGCACGGAGAATTACCGCGGCGGTGTGCGTTTCGAATACAACAAGTTCCATGTGACCCTGGAGCAGGGAGGCACGACGTTCAAGGACGACGAACAGGCGTCCGATAATTTTGCGAACCCGGGCGATCGCGGGACATCCTTTCTCGGGCAGAACCTGCTTCTGTCAAACCTGCGGCAGGTTTACGGAATCCGTGGCGACAGTATCTATAGCCGGGCGCTGTTCACGGCTACGCCAACCTCATGGATGAGCGTCTCGGGCCAATTCCTGTTCAGCCAGCCGAGGGTCGATGTAAACTACTCAGATCAGGCTGCCGGCAACCTGGGGATAGCGAGTGCCCTGCTGTTCTACACCAGCCAAACGGGGCTGGCGACCGGGTCGGCCAAGCAGCCGCACGTGAGCGGGAACGCAGGATTCGAATTGCGGCCGTGGAAGCGGATCCGGATTGTCGAATCGTGGATGACGGACCGCTATCACGACGCGGCGTTCGGCCTGTTTTCGCAGGTGTTCCAGCCGACGGGGTCCACCACGCCGGTTACGGCCACTACCGCCTTGCCGAACGAGCAGGTTGTTAATTTCAACCAGCAGCAGATCGACGTGATGTACGACGCAACCGCAAAGGTGACGCTGCGCGGCGGGTGGCGGTATGTGTGGGGCGATGCGACGGTGCTGGCGGGGCAACTCAGCCAATCGGGCAATTTCGCGGCGGGAGAACTGAGACGGCAGGTCGGACTCGGAGGCATCACTTACCGGCCCTGGGCCAAGCTATACGTAAATCTCGACTACGAAGGCTCGTCGAGCGATCATGTGTACTTCCGCACCAGTTTGAACGATTACCAGAAGGGGCGGGCACGGGCGCGATATCAGGCTACCGGGTCGCTTTCGTTTCAGGCCAATTTTTCGATCCTCGATAATCAGAACCCGGCGCCGAATATCCGCAACGACTTTCGAACCAGGGACAATTCGCTGGCCGTGTACTGGACGCCTAACGGAGGCAAGCGGTTTGCCTTGACGGGCGAATACGATCGTTACACGGTTCGGTCCGATATCGCGTATCTATCGCTGCCATTTTTGACATCGGCGATCTCGAATTATCGCGAGAACGCGCACATCGCAAGTTCCTCGTTGGATGTGGCGCTGCCGGGCATTGGCGGCATCAACGCGAAGCTGACACTGGGCGGGTCGTTGTTCATTTCATCCCTTAGCCGCCCGACGCGGTTTTATGAGCCGCTGACGCGGCTTTCCATTCCGCTGAAGAAGAACTTATCCTGGAATACGGAATGGCGCTGGTACGGGATGGGCGAACCATTCTATCTATATGAGGGATTCCGGACCCACGTTTTTATGACGGGCCTGCGAATCAGCCGGTAGGAGGAACAATGACTCCGAAAATGGCGTCTGTCCCCATTTTTCTTCTAGCTTGCACCGCGTTCGCGGCGGGCGAAGGGGATGCCCGGCGGGGTGAGCAGATCTTTTTGACCGAACGCTGCGTGCAGTGCCATAGCATCAATGGACGCGGCGGGAAAGCCGCTCCGGACCTCGGCACCCATATCGGACGGGACTTCACACCTACCATTATGGTGACCCTGATGTGGAATCACGCGCCGGAAATGTGGGAAGCGATGAGAACGCAAGGCGTGCCGCCGCCATCGCTGACCAGCGAGGGCGCGGCGGACCTGTTCGCATACTTCGTGTCGGCCCGTTTCTTTGAAAAACCCGGGGATGCCGGCCGCGGCAAGCAGGTCGTGATGGCCAAACATTGCTTCGAATGCCACGGGATCACGCAGTCCAACGCGGCGGGAGCACCGCCGGTTTCGAAGTGGGAATCGCTGGCGGATCCGATCGTGCTGGCGCAGCAAATGTGGAATCACGGCGCGCGGATGCGCGAGGCGTATGCGGAACGCAAGATCCGCTGGAGTCCGATTACCGCGCAGGAACTCACGGATGTGCTGGTGTACCTGCAGAACCTGCCGGAGAACAGGGCATTGGTAACGGCGTTCCAGTTTCCGCCTTCGGAATCCGGGGCCGCTCTGTTCCAGTCCAAAGGGTGTGTTGAGTGTCACAAAGGGCGGCTGGACCTTGGACAGCGTTTACGAAACCTGAGCCTGACCGAAATTGCAGTAGCGATGTGGAACCATCAGGCCAATATGAAACAGCCGTCGCCCAACTTCTCGCAGGAAGAAATGCGGCAGCTTTTGGGTTACATCTGGGCGCGGCAATATTTTCGCGACGGAGGGAACGCCGCGGCGGGCAAGAAGGTGTTTGCCGAGAAGAGCTGCGCGGGATGCCACGACGACCGGTCGAGCGGCGCTCCCCAATTGGGCAAGAACCCGGAAGGCTATTCGGATATTGCGATGGTGACGGTGTTGTGGAGGCATGGGCCGGCCATGCTGGAACGGATGAAACAGCGCAATGTGGCATGGCCGCGGTTTACGGCGCCACAGATGGCCGATCTGATCGCTTACCTGGGTTCGTTGTAGGCTTGGCTTAACTGACCACGCCGCGACGCACGGCACTCAGGACCAGCTCGGCGGTGCTGTGCAGGTCGAGCTTTTCCATGATGCGCCAGCGATGCGTTTCAATGGTGTGGAGGCTCAGGTTGAGCCGGTTGGCGATATCCTTATTGCTGTTGCCTTCGGCGAGAAGTTGATAGATCTGGCGCTCACGATCGGTGAGCAGGTCGAAGCGGTCATTGACCTCCCGCAGGTCCTTCAGGCGCGCCAACCCGTCGTGAAAGATCTCGGCGACCGCCGGGCTGAAGAAGGCGCGGCCTTTCTCGACCTCGTGAATGGCGTGGATCAGTTCCTCTCCGGCCGAATTCTTCAGTAGGTATCCGCGCGCTCCCGCCTTGACGGCCCGGAGCACATACCGCTCGTCACTATACATACTCAGGATCAAAACGGCGGTGGTGGGGCACTGTTTTACGATCTGGGCGGTGGTCTCGATGCCGTTCATCTCTTTCATAGCGACATCTACGATGGCGACGTCTGGCTTATACTTGCGGGCGGCTTCGACGGCTTCAATTCCGGAACCCGCTTCCGCGACGATGTCGAATTCGGCGCGGTTTTCCAGGATATGACGCAGACCCTGACGCATAAGCGTATGATCATCTGCAAGTAAAATACGGGTTGGCATTACGCAGTTACCTCATGGGAACCTACCGTAGTAGAGGGGGAAACGCGGACATCCGGAATTGGAACACGGAGGGAAAGGCGCGTTCCCCGGCCCGGGGCCGAGTCGATTTCCAGAGCGCCTCCCACAATGACGGTTCTTTCGCGAATCCCGAGCAGCCCCAATCCGGTAGTCTTGGAGGGCATGCCTTTCTCATTCAGAGCGAAACCGCGGCCGTCATCATTAACTTCGACCTGGAGCAACCCGGGATATTGCAGGACGGCGACGCGCACCCGGCTGGCGCCGGAGTGTTTTTCGCAGTTATGGAGCGCCTCCTGAACGACGCGGTAGACGCAGGTCTTCACGGCATCAGGAAGTTGATCGGAGACATTCTCCTCGACGTACTCGCAAGTGATACCGCTGCGCCGAAGAAAATGTTCCACCTGAAACTGGAGAGCCGGGGCGAGGCCCAGATCATCGAGCAAGGCCGGCCGCAGCAACACGGAGATATTGCGGATGGTTTGGACGGTTTCCATGGCGAGAGCGCGGGCCCTCTCGAGCCGTTCCGGGAGGCCGGCCGTCTGAGCCGAAGAAACCGCGGACTGGGCGCGCGCGATTTCAATCTGTAATAACGCCAGAGACTGGCCGATTTCATCGTGCAGTTCGCGCGCCAACTGGCGGCGGCCTTCTTCTTCCACCTCGAGCAAGCGGGCGGAGAGCCGCTGCAATTCACCTCTGGCCTGTTCCACCTCGGCGTAATGTTTCTCGGCCGTATCGGCCAGGTTGTCGGAATGGCGGATACTGACAGCGGCGACCAGGACACTGAGGAGCACGCTCAAACCGAGCATGAGCAGAAGGCGCTGGCCGCCTTCATGGCGCGAATCGCTGAACCGGTTCTGATCGTCCTGCAAACGCTGCTGGTCGGCGCCGCTCAAGGCAATCAGGGCCTGATACAATTCACCGCGCCGCGGAACGACTTCGCGCTGGATGAAATCGTACTGAGCATCGTTGGAAGCGTGGAGCATCGTCGATGAAACTTCCTTCAGCAAGGCGGTGAACTCGGACAACTTCCTGTTCAGTTTTGGGAACTCCGCCTGCTGAGGCGAAATGCGCGCCAATTGACCGAATACGCGCCGGTTCTCGTTATCGAGATCATCGAGCTGGCCGGCCAGCACCTTGGCCTGAGCGGGGGTGGTTCGAATGAAAAAATCGCGTACGTAAATCCCTTCCAACCAGAGGTTCCGCCGCAGAACGGTCAAGGCTTGTTCTTCCTCGACGTAATGCCGGAAAATGTCGGCCTGGCGTTGGGAGACGTTGATCTGGATATAGTAGGCTTCCAGGGCAGACAGGATCAAGACGCCGATCACCGCCGCGTACCCAACGCGCA
>CAZKQQ010000065.1:0-20449 GCA_964554945.1 uncultured Solibacteraceae bacterium
CAAGCCGCAGGACGGTCTTGCCGTGCTGGCGCGCGGGCGGCTTGACGTTTATGAGGCCCGCGGCGAATACCAGTTGCGGGTGGAAGTTCTGGAGCCGCAGGGCGTCGGCGCGCTGCAACTGGCGTTTGAGCAGCTCAAGAAAAAGCTGGCGGCCGAAGGCCTCTTCGACGCCGCCCGGAAACGAGCGCTGCCTCGTTTTCCGCGCCGCATTGGAATTATCACATCGCCACGGGGTGCGGTGATCTCCGATCTGATTCAAGTATTGACGCGGCGCTTCCCCGGTATGCACGTGCGGCTGTTCCCCGCGCTGGTGCAGGGCGAGGGCTCGGTGGAGGAGGTTTGCCGCGGCCTCGAATACTTCAGCCGTTCCCGGTGGGCGGATCTCGTCATAGTCGGCCGCGGCGGCGGCTCGCTCGAGGATTTGTGGACGTTCAATGAAGAAGCCGTGGCGCGCGCCATTGCCGGGTGCGCCGTACCGGTAGTCTCCGCGGTGGGGCACGAGACCGACGTCACTATTGCGGATTTCGTGGCCGATCTCCGCGCGCCTACTCCTTCGGCGGCAGCGGAACTGGTGGTCCCCACCCGCGACGAACTGCTGGATCGCCTTGCCGCCGCCCGCTCTCAATCCGCGCAAGTCCTTCGCTACCGGCTGGCGATGCTCGAGCGGCGGCTGCGGCAGCAGGGCATCGAGCGCGCGCTCAGTGCTCTCCACCGCCGTGTTGGCCGTGGGATGCAGCGGATCGATGAACTCGAATACCATCTGCGCGAACGGCTGCGCGGGGCCATTGGCGCCCGCGAGCGCCAGCGCCGGATGCTCGAAGCCCGCCTGCAGCGCTTTGACGTGCGTCCCCGGCTCGCCGCCGACCGGCGCCGTTGGGAGTCTGCCCAGACCCGCGCGGCGCAAGCGATCCGGACGCGGCTGGCCGGCCAGCGGGGCCGCCAGGAGCGGCTTGCGGCTAAACTATCGGCATTAAGCCCGCTGCGCATCCTCGAGCGCGGCTACGCCATTGTTTCGAACGAAGCCGGAATTCTTACGGACGCCGCCGCCGCGCCGCCCGATTCCCGCATCCACGTGCGGCTCGCGCGCGGCGCACTCGATGCGACCGTGGATTAGCCAATCACAGGGGCCAGTACGTGCTAAACTACGGCTTGCGCGCGTAGAATGCTGCTGGCCAGAGAATTCGTCGCATACATTTCCAGCCAACTCGTGAAACGGTTGACGCCCGGGACCATTGAGACTTCCGCTCCGGAAGTGGTCGCCGAGAAGATCTCCGAAGTCATCGAGGAGGAGCTCGCCGTAGAGGACCGCCTCAATGACGAAGTGCGCGATTTGCTGAGTCAGTACAGCGAATACATGCGACGCGAGGGCGTCAGCTATCAGGAGATGTTCCGCCGAATCAAGAACACTTTGATTTCGCAGCGCAAAGTTATCCGCGCCTCCGGCCGTGACTCCGGCGACTCCATGAAGCTTTCGCGCGACAAGGTATCGGACATCTCCCATAAGCTCGTCGACATGCTGCGCAAGGCGCGCGAACTGCGCCTCAAGGACAAAGACCCCAATAACGTCCGGTTGGAAATTGTGAAGGCCATGACCGAGCTGCTGGTTGCCGAGGAGAAAGTCGACCGCTCGGCGCGCCAGAAGATCCGCTCCCAGAAGCGCGAGATTCCCGAAGGCACCGAGGAATGGGACCTCCTGCACAAGCGCTACTATTCCGAGGAACTGAAGAAACTCGGAATTGATCTGGCGAAGTAACGCCGGCGACGGTTGCGATTACCGCTTATACCCGATCATCCGCAGAAATCCGCGCCGCTTTTCCACATCCTGCGCTGTCTCTACGCCCTTAGGCGGGAATCCGTCGATGACGCCGATCACGCCGCGTCCCTGTTCGCTCTCCGCTACCACGGCCTGCACGGGATTGGCAGTCGCGCAAAAAATCGAGCAGACTTCCGGCACGTCCTTGATCCGGCCCAGCACGTTGATCGGATACCCCTCTTTCATGACCACCACAAACACGTGGCCGGCAGCCACCGCGGTGGCATTCCTTTGCGCCATGGCCTTGAGAACCTCATCGTTCCCTTCGACGCGCGTCAGGCACGGTCCGGATGCTTCGTTAAATGCAACGCCAAACTTCATCTGGGGCACCGTGTTCACGATCGCTTCGTAGACGTCCTCAACGGTCTTGATGAAATGCGTCTGCCCGAGGATGAGATTGCCGCCTTCGGGGATCTCGAGCGGCACGAGTTTCAGTTCCATGCGCCTCAGCATAGCAGCGCGCAATAAACCAGTCACGCGTTTTGTCGATTCCGGTAACTCCCGCAATGGCAGAAGCTTAGGGGCAGAAATAACGGACTTTAAGGGCTGAATATGGACTGGCCGAGATTACACTGAGAGCGGCAGGAGGGTTTGCTCTCTCGAATATGTTCTTCCGAATTTTTTCCGCAGCGTGGCTGCTGGCAGCAGCCGCAATGGCAACGCCGCCGCTGACGACGATCCAGGATGTGATTTACAAGGCCGACGGCACGGCTTTTAATGGAATGCTCACGATCTCATGGAACAGCTTTGAGGCCACCGATACTTCGGCCATCGCTACCCAGGTGCTCACGGTGAAGGTGGTGGATGGGATACTCCGGGTGAAGCTGGTTCCGAACATCACAGCCAATCCGCCCGTGTATTACACGGTGGTTTATAACAGTGAAGGCCGCGTGCAGTTCACTGAAAACTGGGCGGTGCCCGCGAGCGCTCTGGCCCTGCGCCTTCGGGACGTGCGCGTGGCGGCTCCCGGCCTGCCGGGCGAGGGAGGCGCTACCGTCCAGGAATCGAACGTGGTAGGACTGATCGCCGACCTTAGCGCGCGCCCGGTCAAAGGCGCGGGGTTCGCCGCAGGCCGCGTCGCCTTCGTTAATTCGCAGAATCAGATCGATTCCGTAAATGGCCCGCCGGCCGACTGCGTGCGCGTCGACGGCTCTTCGGGGCCATGCGGCTCACCGCCCTCTTTTATCGATGGCGACTCTCTCACCGGAATCGTGGATGGCTCGAATGCATGGTTCTCGCTGACGGGCACGCCGCAGCCGGCTGCCAGCGTCGCGGTGTACCGCAATGGCTTGCTACAGGCAGCCGGCATCGACTACAACCTGACCGGCCGGACCATTCAGTTTGAGCCCGCTTCCACGCCGCAACCGGGCGATACTCTGCTGGCCTCGTACCGGTTGGGCGGGGCTGCCGGCTCTCAGCTCCTGTTCGCGAACCCGCAGGTGCTTTGCAGCGGAACGGGCGCAGTCATCAATACTCCGACCTTTAGCAGCATGGGAACATGCCCGCTCGCCGCGGGGCTATTGAAGAATGGCGATCGCGTGGAGATCCGGTTCGATCTCGAACATCAAGGAGCGACCGCGGGATACACGTTTGAGGTCCGCTGGGGAAGCACGCCGGTGCTCAACCGCGACGCGTCGGCTGCTGACGCTTTCGTCACCGGCCGGGTGGATGCAAACCTCTCGTCAGGCGATACCCGGTTCGGAACGCTCTCGTGGGGATCGACTCTGTCCTTGAGCGCGAGTGTCGCCAGCGCCTCTGACCCCTATAGCAGCGGCGTGACGATCGATTTCCGGGGCAAAGTCGGGCAGGCCGGCGAGACCATCGCCCTCCGAAATTATACCGTAGTGCGCGTGCCATAGGACTCCGGCGTCCAGGCCGGCTTGGGACGAAAGCCTCCCGCCTACGGTAGGATAGTGCTTTCGGGGGCCGATGTTTAGATTCCTGCAGAATTCACCGCACGCGCTGGAGGTCTTCTATGCCGGGACAGCCAAAGCGCTTTTGCCGTTTCGTAGATTCCTGAAAAAAGGTGGGCGCGCCGAGCGCTTGTTTGTCGATATTGAGAAGTGGACCAAGGGGTCCATGTTCGATTGCCGCATGTGCGGCCAATGCGTGCTGCACAGCACAGGCATGACGTGTCCGATGACGTGCCCAAAAGAGCTGCGGAACGGGCCGTGCGGTGGCGTGCGGCCCGACGGCCGCTGCGAGGTGCTGCCGGATAAGCCCTGCGTTTGGACGCAGGCCTGGCATCGTTCGCAGCAGATGCCGCTTTACGGCCAGGAAATCCTACAGCTGCTGGCGCCGGTAAACCGCCGTCTCAAAGACAGCTCCGCGTGGATTAATTCGCTGCATCCGGAGACTCTACATCCACCCGCCGGGTGGCAGCAATGAGGTCCGGTTCGCGGCTGGAACTGGTGCTGCGCTCCGGAAAATTCGCCGTCACCGCCGAATTGAATCCTCCGGATAGCGCCGATCCCGAAGCGGTGTACGAGCGCGCTCGCGTGATTGCGTCTTCCTGCGATGCCATGAACGCCACCGACGCCTCCGGCGCACACGTGCACATGTCCAGTGTCGGCATGTGCGCGCTGCTGACCCGCGCCGGTCACGAAACGGTGATGCAGGTCTCGTGCCGCGATCGCAACCGCATCGCCATCCAGGGCGATCTGCTGGGCGCCGCCGCCATGGGCGTGCGCAACGTGCTTTGTCTCACTGGCGATGGCGTGCAGGCCGGCGACCAGCCCGAGGCCAAACCGGTCTTCGATCTGGATTCGATGACGCTGTTGCGGACCGCCTGCATCCTGCGCGACAAATCGATGTTTTTGAGCGGCCGCAAAATCGAGTCGCCGCCCAAGCTGTTTCTCGGCGCGGCCGAAAACCCGTTCGCGCCGCCCTACGATTTCCGCCCCCACCGCCTGAAAAAAAAATGGGAGGCCGGCGCCGATTTCATCCAGACGCAGTATTGTTTCGATGTCCCCCGCCTGCAGCAGTTCATGGCTACGGTGCGTGAACTCGGCGTCCACGAAAAGGTGTTCATCCTGGTTGGCGTAGGTCCGGTGCGCTCCGCCAAATCCGCGGAATGGATGCGTTCCAATGTTCCCGGCGTCTGGATTCCCGACGAAATCATCGATCGGCTCAAAAAAGGCGGCAAGGGGGAAGGCAAGCGCCTCTGCGTGGAAATAATCCAGCAGATCCGCGAAATCAAGGGTGTCGCCGGCGTGCACATCATGGCGTATAAGCAAGAGGAACTCGTGCCGGAGATTGTCGCCGCAGCCGGACTGGCCGTCGCGCAGCCGAGCAATGTCACCTAAGGGACATGCCATGGCAGCCTCGCTTTGGCGGTTCAACCTCGCGGAATTTCGCGAACAAGTTGCCAGTAACAATCCGACCGTCGCGGCCGTTTCGGTGTCCGCCGTCTCGGCGGCATGCGCGCTGGATTTAGTGGTGATGGTGCTCGCGATCATCGGCGGCCGCAAAGGATTTTCGGGCGACCGGCAGCGGCTCGAATCGCTGGCCGACGCCGCCCGGGAAGAATCCGACCGGCTGGCGCGGTATGCGGATGAGGATTCCGTCGCCTACGCTGGCTACCTGCGTTGTGTGCGCATGCCGAAGGGTACGGAGGCCGAGCGCCGGGAGCGATCCCGCGCCATGGCTAAAGCCTTGCGGCGCGCCACCGATGTGCCGCTAGCGGCGGCGCGCACCGCCGTGGCCGGTCTGAATATCTGCGCCGAAGCTGCCGGGATGGCGCACGGAGCCGTCGCGACCGATCTCGGGGGCGCGGCGATGCTGCTGGCCGGCGCAACCCGCGCCATGCTTCTCAGCGTGGATGCGAATCTTGAAGCGCTCGGCGAATCCGAGTACCGTGACCAGATTGTCGCGGAGCGGGATGAACTGCGGGGCTCCGCCGCCCGCCAGGAGAAAGCCGTTCTGAAACGCCTCCACGGCTGAGCGGATTCCCCGTCCTCTGGGCCATGCTGCGTTTGGCGGATAGAATATAGCTCTGGAGGAAAACGTGACCAGTCAAAAGTGGATCTTCGTAATCAGCTTGTGTTCTGCATTTTCCGGGTATGGCCAAAATGTCCGTCTGACGAATGATTTCGCCGGCGGTTACGTAAGCGTCTACACCCTCGCTACCGGAAATCCGTACACAGACAGCGTGCTGGCGGAGTGCTCCATCGCGCGCGGCCGGCAGAACGAGCCCGCCGTTGCCGTGGATCCCCGAAATTCCGCCGTATTGATCGGCAGTTCCAATGATTATTGCGGTGTGTACGCGGGCTCCACCACTACGTTTGTCCCGGCAGGCCCGATCTGGCTCGGTTATTACCGCTCGCAAAATGGCGGCAGCAGTTTTCAGAGTTCATTGGTGCCGGGCTATCCGGGCGATACCTCTCCTTACGCCGCGCTCGCGCAAATTCGGACGGCTTCCGCCGGCGATCCGGTGATTGCGTGGGATGCGCATGGCCGTGTGTTCATGGGCTCGGAGAGTTCCGGCGATCCCGCCGGCACTGCCAAAACGTTCGGAGATGAATGGGTAGCCCGGTTCGACAATCCGGGCGGGGAAAACGGAACCTCTATTAATGACGGCAAGCGCTTCCTTGGCTCCGTGACTGTGGCCAAGGGTTCGTCCGCGCCCAACCTGCTCGGGAAGTTTAACGACAAGACCGCTATCGAAGCGGACCGTACCGGCGGCGCCTGTGACGGCAACGTATATTTCTCCTGGTCGCGGTTCACGGGCGTGGGCGTCTCGAACATTTACTTTTCGCGCTCGGTGGATCACGGCGCCAGCTGGTCGAACCCCGCGCAGTTGACCAGCAACATTTCCAACGTCCAGGATCCCAGCATTGTCGTCACCGGGAACGGGCATGTCTATGTGACGTTCGATATGGGGGCGAACAAGAACGGGCAGCCCAATGGAGTGGGCGTCGTGAAGTCCACTGATTGCGGCGCAACCTTTGGCAAAGTGGCGACTCTAACTACGTACATTCCTTACAATGCGCAGGACATCCAGGCGCCCCAGCCCGTCCCCCCGCCGGGTATCGCCATCGATGATCCGCTCTCGTCCGAAACCACGGCGCCCGGCGCGCTCGCGCGCGATTGCGGCGATTTCAGCAGCGCCTGCCAGTCCGGCTATACTTTCTTCCGGCGCGGCACGTCGACCCAGGCGAAAGCCGATCAGTCCGACAAGACCTGCGAGTGCATCTACGCCGTTTTCGACGCTACCATTCCGGGAACGGAAGTAGCGACGGGTACCAGCTATGGGTCGCTGCAGCCCGGCCAGGGCAGCCAGTCCGGCGTCTATTTTGTCCGCTACGATGGCGCGTCCGGAACTGCCTCCGTGCCGAAATTGATTAATCCTCCGTCCACCGGCCACCAGCTTTTTGCTTCCATAGCGGCCGATGGCGGCGTTGTGCACGCTCTCTGGTGGGACAGCCGCAACGATCCGAGTTATTCTCCCGCGCGCCCGGTGGGCAACGATGCGACCGGAAATGTCGGAGCGTCGCTCGATGTGTTTGCCTCCAAATCCAGCGATCGCGGCAGCACCTGGTCCACCGCCATCCGGATTACCGGCGTCACGTCCAATCCGAATTTCGAACAGTTCTCGGATCGTACGGTGCCGTTCGCCGGCGATTATCTCTGGGTGACGTCGTCGGGCAATTTTGCGTTCGGCGCCTGGACTGACTGGCGCGCCACGGTGTCCGGCGCGGATCCGCGTGAAGGCAGCGGGTCGACCGAGGGCGCCGATGTCACGCAATGCCGGACTTTCAATTCCACCAGCGGATGGAGTGGCGATCAATGTCCGCATAACGGCGGTCTGGACCAGAACATTTTCGGAGCGATTGTTCCCTAAACAATATGAATCTTTCACGCAGAAGTATCCTTGTGGCGGCGGCCTCCGCGCTTCTCCGCGCGGATGACCGCCCCAAGCGCGACATGCTGGTGCGATCCGCTCGCCCGGAGGATCTGGAGATGGCGCTTTCCGGCTTCTCCGACTACATCACTCCCATCGAGCACTTCTTCGTGCGCACGCACGTGTACGTGCCTACGGTGAATGTGAGCGAATGGCGGCTGAAAGTGGAGGGCGAAGTCGGGATGCCGCAGACGCTCGCGCTCGACGATCTGAAAAAGCTGCCGGCGGTCGAACTGGTGAGCGTGGTCGAATGCGCGGGGAACGGCCGCACTTTCTACGAACCGCCCGTGGCGGGCGCGCAGTGGTCCACCGGCGCGGTGGGCAACGCACGCTGGCGCGGCGTGCGGCTGGCGGACGTCTTGAAGCGCGCCGGTCTCAAAGAATCCGCGCATGAAATCCTGTTCGATGGCGCGGATGTTCCGCTGGGCACGATGCCGGATTTCCAGCGGTCCATTCCCGTGAAGAAGGCCCTTGAGCCACACACACTTCTCGCTTATGAGATGAACGGCGAGACGCTGCCGGTGAAACACGGCTTCCCCCTGCGCGTCGTCGCGCCCGGGTGGGCCAGCGATTCCTGGGTGAAGTGGGTGACCGGGATTCGTGTGATCGAGAAAGACCACGACGGCTTCTGGATGAAGAGCGCGTACCGGCGGCCGCCGACTCCGGTGGCGCCCGGAACCGCCGTGCCGCCCGAGCAGATGGTGCCGGTCACCAGCCTTCGTATCAAGAGCGTCATCGCCGAGCCTCTGAATGGAACTCAGGTAGCTGCCGGCAAGCCCCTCAGAATTCGCGGTGTTGCCTGGAGCGGTGACGCCGGTCCGGTGACCGCCGTCGATGTCAGCGTGGATGGGGGCCGCACGTGGAAGCCGGCGGCCTTGCGTCCCGAGCAGAAGACCCAATTCGGCTGGCGCCAGTGGGAACTGGCGTGGACTCCGCCGCAACAAGCGTATTACACGATTCTCGCCCGGGCGCGCGACGTCGCCGGTAACACACAACCCTTCGACCAGGAGTGGAATCCTGCCGGATACGGCTGGAACGTGGTGCCGCGTGTCAGTGTCGACGCCGTGCAGACGCCGGCCAACGAACCGCTGCCGCCGTCCGCGTCCGTTGACCATAGTGCTCCACCCGCCGGATTCGGCGCCGCGTGCGGCGTGTGTCATGGCGACGATGTCATCCGCCAGCAGCGCCTCACGCGCGCCCAGTGGGATCGCGAGATTTCCAAAATGACCGGCTGGGGAGCCAAAGTGCCCGACCAGAATCGCGGCGCGTTCCTCGATTATCTGTTCGCCAATTTCGGCCCTCGCCCGCGCGGGAGATAACTTCGGTAATCGAATTACGCGAGTATTCTCGCAATTCTATCGACTTACGTATCATCTTTGAGACATAACCGAAGTTATGGTACGGACTCTCTTAGGAAGACTCATACCTTTTCCGTTATTCTAAGATGTGACAATCGCTTGCGGGTTGCAAACCAGCAGTTCTGTTAGTGGTACTAAGTCAGCGCTGCGAAAGCCAGGTAACTGATGACCTCGGACGTGTCCAGCAAAAGCGCACTTACCAGCAGTGACAGGCCTCCCCAGGCTGCGGATGACACCGGCAGCATCTCCGCCAGAACCGATTTCCAGGCGGAACTGGTCGCGATGCCGGCTAAGCTTTGCAGTTTGCCGCCCCTAAATTCTATCGCCGGCCGGGTACTCGCGATTTCCGAAGATCCCGACAGTGACACTAAGGGGCTTGCGTCGTTGCTTGAAGGAGACCCGGCCTTCGCAGCCGAAGTTCTGTTTCTCGCGAACTCACCGTTGTTCGGCTTTCCCTCCAAGCTGCAGGTTCTTCCCCATGCCATCGCCATTTTAGGATTGGACCGGATTAAGGCGCTGGCGACAACGGTTGCCATGCGGGCGTTCGTGAGCAATGGCGGGCCGTTGATCAGACAGTGCTGGCGGCACAGCGCAGCTTGCGCGGTGATTGCAGAACAAACTGCTCCCGCCTTTAGCGCCCTTAGGGATCAGGCCTACTCAGCGGCTCTCCTGCACGATATTGGGCGGCTCGGTCTGTTGAAGTGTTATCCCCAGCAAATGGGTCCGCTGCTTGGGGGCGAGCACGCTAATCTGCGCGAAGTGCTCTTCGCGGAGCGCGCCGCGATCAAGGTGGATCATCAGCTGGCCGGCGCGTGGCTCATCAAGCACTGGGCGCTGCCGCAGTCGTTTCTTGACATCTGCGAGCATCACCATGATTCGCTCCAGGAAAGCGATTCACCGCTGCTGCAAGTCGTCAAGACCGCCTGCCGCATGGCGGATTCTCTGGGATATGCCGCAGTGGTCTGCCAGTCCACCGCGAGTTATCCGGATTTGGTCGCGGGTCTCCCGAACAGAGTTCGCAAAGACGTGTTTCCAGGGGCAGAGGAGTTTCGTCAGCAGGTGGCGGAGCGGCTAGCTTCGTTTGAGCAGTAAGGGATGAGCATCGTGAATCCACATTCGCAGACAAATAATCGGGCCCTGGAGTTGTACGATTTGCTCGTGCAGAACCCGTCCATTTTCGGGCGGCTGGTATATATCGCCGGACTCTGCAATCCGCAGACGCAGTCTTATGAGCGGGCTCTCCCCGAGCGCTTTCGCAATGCGGGCCTCGACCAGGCAATTTCCAGGTGGCACCACGCGTTCTTCATGGAGTGGATCGCGCTGTCGCTTGAGCAACAGCAGAATGATCTGATCGTCTATTGGACCAGCGTGGGCCGTACGGCCGAGCAACTTAAGAAAATCCGGGAACAGGGGGAAGCTGCTATTCCGCCGTTAGTCGAGTGGGCAGAGCGGCAATCCTTCTTGCAAAGTCTGGGCTTCATCCATACCGTGCTGTTTCACGAGGCGAAAGCGAATAGTAACGCCGCCTGAGACCCATCGGCTGTTTCAGCCCGCGACCCGGACCACCACTTTTCCCATCGGCCCCTGGCCCAGCCGGGCGAACGCCTGCTTCACCTCGTCGAAGGAGAAGACGTGGTCGATCACCGGCCGCTTGCCCATCGCGTCGAGGCGCGCCACGATCTCTTTCCAAACCGTCTGCGCCGCTTCCGCCGTAAAGTCGCTCACCGCCACGCCGCCGATCCGGTTGCGCTTGAAGAACAGCGACGCGGTGTTGAACTCCGGCACCGGGCCGGCGCTCCGCCCCACCACGCTGATTCGTCCGCCGTATCCCAACATGGCAATGAGCTGATTGAAGAATGGCCCGCCGATATTGTCGACTGCCAGGTCGACCCCCTTTTTCGGAGCGATTGCCTTGCCGACCTCCTTCCGCACCTCCGGCGATGACGGATCGAAGATGAAATCCGCACCGAGTTGCTTCAGTTTGGCGCCTTTTTCCGCGCTGCGTGACAGACCAACCACGGTGAGGTTCATCGACTTCGCCAGATAGATGGTCGCGATGCCGACTCCGCCGGACGCGCCCGTCACTAGCACCACGGATCCGGCGGCCGGCGGCGCCGGCGGATCGCTCCACTGCGTCAGCGCCTGATATGCGGTCAGTAACGCGAGCGGCCCGCAGGCCATCTCTTCCAACGTCCATCCCTTCGGCACGGGAGCGGCGCTCGGTGCTGGCACCACGGTTTTCTCGGCGAGCGTTCCCCACGAAGAAACACCTACCTCGCAGCGGAGAATGCCTACAACGTCGCCGACGCGAACGTTTGTCACATTTGGGCCGACCGCTATGACCTCGCCCACTCCATCGCGTCCCAGAATGTGAGGCAGCGGCGGATTGGCCGGATACATCCCGCGAGCCAGAAAGGCGTCGGCGGGATTCAAAGCAGCGAATTTCACCCGAAGCAATAACTGTCCGGGGCCTGGTTGCGGATCCGGCACCTCCCGCAGTTGCATTTTTTCGACGCCCTCAAAGGAGTCCATCAGCCATGCGCGCATGGTGACATTCTCGCACGGGCGGAGCGCTCGGGCCGGTGTTGTCTGTGCCGCTGCCTTACGGTCGCGCAGCGTCAGACACAGAACCGCGACAGTCAGGGAGCGGTTTTCCCCTCCGCCGGCAGAGTATAAAACTCATATGCCATGCGCCACGTGCGTTCCTGGCCCGGCGCGATCTTCAGATTGATGTACGCTTCCGGCGAAAGCACTTTCGACGCCGACCAGAACACCACCCGCGTTAGCGGCTGGTCGCCGGTCACTCGCACACCAGCGCCGGTCTTGTGGTTTTCGACCGCGATATTGTAGTCCGCGGCGCTGCCGCTGAAACCCGTGACCGGCGTCAGCACAGTTTCATTTTTCTCCAGCTTACGCCGGTACGTCACCTGCTTGTCGCGGATTTCCAGAATGTCTTTCAACTCGCCCGTAGCCTTCACATCGAATGGAAATCGGACGACGAAGTCCGGCCCCGTCGGTTGTTCGTCGATCACGAAAAAATTGTGATCGTAGACGTCGGTCTCGATAGCGCGTTGGCCGGTGTTCTTCAGGCTATGTTCCAGCACCATTTCCGGCTTGCCTTTGGTCAGCCGCACAGTCTTGCGATACACATAGGCATATCCGTCCGTCGCCGGCATTTCTTGCGTGAACGAGATCCAATCGGGCCCGCGCTGCACGGTCCATAAGCCCGGATTGGCGATATCATACGTGAAAAAACGGGAGGACGGCGCTTGGGCCGGCTTTCGCACCGCTCCGACGCCAATGCGCAGGAACGTACCGCCGGCTTTTGCGTCGTCGTAACCGAATCCGGCGCTGCTGGTGGTGAACTCCTCGACTGGTCCCATGATGGCATCGTGAATCTTCGGGTCGTATTTTTCGAACCACTGTCCGAAGTATGAGTGTCCTTTATACTCCAGGCTCGAGATGACACCCGACCAGTCGAATCGCGTGGCGCGATAATATCCCGCTTCGGGATCGGGCAGATACAACCGCGCCCGAGCGGCGCCATTGGAGATTTCCGCCTGGGGCGGATCAGCGGCGAGGACACCCGCTAGCAGCCCGGCGCAAAAACAGACCCGCGTCAACCTCTTTATCATGACGAGCACACTCCGGATGGCCGGATTTTACCACGTCAACCGTTGGGCAGATTTCCGATCTGCCCAGAACGGGTGTTTAGCCCTTAGTGCGACCCGGCTCCGTGCGCGCCCTTGCCGTGGCCAAGTTCATCGAGCGCCGCTTTGAACCCCGTAGCCAGTTTCTCAGCCGGTCCCGTCCCCCAGTAGTGCAGGAAGTAAACCGTCGGCTGCGTGCCCACCATGTGCTGATGAATGGCCACCACATTCAATCCGTGCCCGCGCAGTGCCTTGAGCACCGGAGTTACCTCCGATCCCAGCATGGCCACGTCGCCCGCCACCTCCGCATTGGCATCGCTGCCGTAAAACGCGGCCCATGTGTTCAGACCCATGCGGGAATTGATTTTCGCGCCCATTTCCGTCAGCTTCAAGTCGTCCCGGCCAACCGTAATCTTGTAGACCTGGCCCGTCTGCTCTCCCTCGTGCCCGGTGATTTTTGCCAGCTTTGCGGTGTCGATCGTGCCCGTGGAAACATTGCTCTGGCCGCCGGTCTCGGAACTCTGATGCTGTGCCCTGCCCTGTCCAATCAGGTCCACCGCCGGCTTCACCCGCATTGTCAGGTCGGACGCCTTTCCATGACCGTGCACGTGCATGAAAAACATCCGCGGGCTATCGAACAAAAAATGGTTGTGCAGCGCCGTGACGTCAAATCCGTTGTCCAGTAGCGCAGACATGACCGGGTTCACCTCGTCTTCGAGCAGAACCAGGTCGCCCATCATGACTTCCTCGCCGCCGGTGCCTTTGGTCATTGCCAGCCATCCGCCAAATCCGAACGGAGTCGGAGTAGCGATTCCATCAATCGTCACTTTTACATCGTTACGTGGAATGTTGATTTTGAGAACGCTGTCTTTGAAGTCGCCCTGCTTGCCCAGGCTGGTCAGAACGCTCTGATATTCCGCTGGAACGTTCTGCGTGAACGCGGCGGTGCCGGTAAGAAACAACACAATCCATGCCTTGCGCATATGTTCTCCTCCGGCTCCGAGTCTAGCCGCCGTATCTGAAGATTGGCTGAGCCTCCCCCGTCAGCTTTCAGACAATCTTCATGTAATCAGTGGATACTCACATAAGGGAATGCACATTCTCGTCGTCGAAGATGACAGGAAGCTCGCGCAGCAGCTCAAGAAGGGGCTGGATGAGGAGGGGCACCCGACCAGCATCGTGTTCGACGGCAAAGAAGGGCTCGATACGGCGACGACCATGGAATTTGACGTTCTCGTGTTGGATGTCATGCTGCCCGGCCTCGATGGCTTAACGCTGGTACGCCGCTTGCGGCATGCTGGAATCACTACTCCGATTCTCATGTTAACCGCGCGTGACTCAAATGAAGATATCGTTACCGGGCTCGATGCCGGCGCTGACGACTATCTCACCAAGCCGTTCTCTTTCCGCGTGCTTCTTGCGCGTCTGCGCGCGTTGGCGCGCCGCAGGCAGGTGGATCCGCGCACTCGTCTGCAGGTGAGCGATCTGGTCCTCGATCCCGCCACTCACCGGGTCGAGCGCGCCGGTTCTTCGCTGGCTCTGACGCGGACCGAGTTCGGCATTCTCGATCTCCTCATGAAGAACGCCGGTAGAGTCCTCACCCGCGAGCGCCTCATCCAGGGCGTCTGGGGACACGATTGCGAAGTCGAGAGCAATACCCTGGATGTGTTCATCCGCCAGTTGCGGCTCAAAGTGGAGCCGCCGGGCTCGCGTAAGCTGATCCAGACCGTTCGCGGAGTCGGCTATATGCTGCGTGAGGAGGAGACGTGAACCAGAGGTCCATCGGATTCCGCCTGGCGGCCTGGTATTTTCTGGTATTCGCTGCCGGTATCCTCGCCTTTAGCTTGATTTCGTGGTTCGCCATGCGCGCCAGCTTGTACGGCGCGATTGATGACGGGCTGCGCGACCGTGCCGACAGTCTGGCTGTGTTTCTCCAAGAGATTTCGCTGTTGCCCGGCAATGGGATGGAGGAGGAACTTCAGGAGCACGCGCTGCCCGCACCGGGCGGCAACCTCTTCCAGGTTCGCGATCGGACGGGAAAATGGCGCTTCCGTTCCCGGCCTTTGAAAGCCTCCGGCATTCCCCTCGAGGCACCGGCCAACTTGTCCGCTCCCCGGTTCGAGAACGGCGTTGCCGAAGGCCGCCCGGTGCGGCTATTCTCCAAAACAGTTGTCATCGGCGGAGCGCCCTACGCGATTCAGGTGGCGGCGGTGACCACCGAGGAGATGACTGCATTGAATTCGTTCCGCGCCATGCTCCTTCTCGCTGCGCCGCTCTTGTTGATAACCGCCACCATCGGCGGTTACTGGCTCAGCCGGCGGGCGCTTGCGCCGGTGGATCAGATCACGCAGGCGGCCCAGCGGATCAGCCTCGATAACCTGGACGACCGGCTGCGCGTTCCGCAGACCCGCGATGAACTGCAGCGGTTATCGCAGACCCTCAACGAGATGCTCTCCCGGCTGCAGGGTTCGGTCCGCCGTATGGCGCAATTCACCGCCGATGCCTCGCATGAGCTGCGCACACCTATCGCCCTGATCCGCACTACCGCGGAAGTCGCCGTCCGCCGGACACGCACGGCGGAAGAATACCGCCAGGCCCTCGATGAAATCCTGCAGGAAGCCGAGCAGACCTCGGGCGTGGTGGAAAGCCTCATGCTACTTGCTCGCGCCGATTCCGGAAACATCCAGCTGGTGCTCGCGCCTGCCGACTTAGCCACCATACTGTCCGCCTCGGCCGAAGCCGGCGAAAAGCTGGCCCGCGCCGCTGGTGTCGCGTTTTCGGCCCTGTTGCCGGATTCCCATTTTCCGGTTTATGCCGATGCCTTGGCCCTCCGCCGCGTCTTATTAATTCTGGTGGACAACGCCGCCAAGTACACGCCACCGGGCGGCTGGATCAAGATTGAAGCTGGATGCCGCGACGGCTGCGCCGTCGTCTCGGTCGCCGATAGCGGTATCGGAATCGCCCCCGACGACTTGCCGCACATCTTCGATCGATTCTGGCGCGCTGACAAAGCCCGTTCCCGGGATCAGGGAGGCGCCGGACTCGGCCTTTCCATTGCCCGCTCGATCGTCTTTGGTCACGGCGGCACGATCGACGTGGAAAGCCAGCCCGGCAAAGGTTCCACGTTCCGGTTGATTTTGCCTCTGGAAGCGCCCAATTGTTCCCGTGAGATTGCGAACACCGATATTGTTTTCTGAGCTTGGCCGATGGATTGCGACAGGTAAGTTTGAGCCTCAATGAGCTCAAATTCTTCGTAATCAAGGAACTTCTTTATGAGAACAATCACAAAGATGGGTCTCACCTTGTGCATGGCAGGTGCGTTCTGCTATGCGGAAAACTGGAACGGTAAATTGATCGACGCGTCATGCTACGACAACTCGCGAGCGGGCAGCACCGCAAGCACAAACTCAGGTCGTACCAGCAGCAAACTCGATAAAGAGTGCGCGCCCACGTCTTCTACCTCAACCTTCGCCATCCAGACTTCCGGCAGCAAAGTTTACAAGTTGGACAGCGCCGGCAATGCCAAGGCCGCCGAGGCCATGCAGGCCGGCTCGCTGAAGAGCGATAAGGATGGGGACGTTCACGTTTCGATTTCCGGTTCTATGCAGGGAGACACGGTGAAGGTAGACTCCCTCCAGGGTAAAGGCGGCGAACACCGCTAACGTTTGCAGTCACTCGCGGACGCTTCCTCAGGAAGCGTCCGCGGCTTTACTCTTCCCGCCTCCGTCCTCCCCCACGATGCGCATCCACACATTACATGCGCCGGCATTGTATGCTGGGCGATACATCTCTGGAATGGGAAGGAGCCCCGCATGTCTTTGCGTATTCACCGTCGCGATTCCTTGCTTATCTTCGGCGCGGGAGCGATCGTCGCGTCCCTTGGCGTGAGACTCGGTCGCTCACAAGCCAAATCGCCTGCCGCGCCCCCGCCGAAGGCTTTGGTTTTTGATACCTTCGGCACCGTGGTCGACTGGCGCGGTTCCATCATCGCCGAAGGCAACGCGTGGGGCAAAGCCAAAGGAGTGAACGTCGATTGGGCCCGCTTCGCCGACCGTTGGCGTCAAGGCTATGCGCCCGCCATGGACAAAGTCCGCAAAGGCGAGTTGCCCTGGACCAAGCTCGATGTGCTGCACCGCATGATCCTCGACTCGATTCTTCCGGAGTTCGGTTTAACCAATCTCACCGAGGAGGAGAAGGATCACTGGAATCGGGTTTGGCATCGCCTGAATGCGTGGCCCGATTCCGTTGCCGGCCTGACGCGCTTGAAAAAGAAATTCATCATCGCGCCTCTTTCCAACGGTAATGTCGCCCTCATGACCAACATGGCCAAGCACTCCGGACTGCCTTGGGATCTGGTGCTCGGCGCCGAGGTGGCGCGCCACTACAAGCCCGATCGCGAAGCCTATCTCACCGCTGTCGATTTGCTCGGGCTCAAGCCCGAAGAGGTGATGATGTGCGCCGCTCACCGCGGCGATCTCCAGGCTGCCCGCAGCTTCGGGCTACGCACCGGGTTCATTCATCGTCCCAATGAATATGGCCCCACGCGAAAAGCCGACCAAGCCCAGCCCGGCGAGTTCGATATCGTTTCCCGCGACATGCTCGACCTCGCCGACCAATTAGGCGCCTGAGCCGGATGCTACCGGCTCCCGCGCAGCGCTTTTAGGCCTTCGTACATTTCCCAGAGTCGGCGGTAATTCCGTTTGCGTTGGTGAGCCCAGTCGAACAAAAGCACCACTGGGATCATGAGCACAACCGACAGTAGTGCGAAGAACTGTGCCATGAGCATCTCCTCCCCATTGGTTAGTGGCCTCGTTGTGGCTATCATGGCTGAGCGGCAGAACTCATGACAGTACTACGAGTACTAAGGTGGTACTGTATTTCTGCCGGTTATCTCCGCCGCGCTATGAAGCACTTGCGGGAGCTCGACCGGAGATTCCTCTATAACTTTCGGAATATCTCCAATGCTTACCGGTACTTGCAGGACTTTTGCTCCTTCCCCGGAGGGGCGAGAATACCATCATGAGCATAGTGATCGCAGCCGTGATTCTGACCTGCATCGCCATCTTATCAACCGTGATCATCCTGGTTCGCCGCATTGCCTGTCCTAAGGTGGAGCTGCCCGCTACGTTGGAATGGATCGACGAGCTCTCGACGGAACGGTACCGTCCGATGCTCCGCCTGCTCGGTGAGGAAGAACTGCGGTTTATCCAGCGCCAGCCAGGATTCACGCCCAGCCTCGAAGCTCAGTTCCGGCGCCAGCGCTGCGAGATCTTCCGCGGGTACCTGCGTTCGCTCAGCCGTGATTTCAACCGTGTGTCGATCGCCCTCAAGCTCCTGATGGTTCAAGCCAGCGCCGACCGGCCGGACCTTGCCGCCGCATTGGTCCGCACCCGCATTGCTTTTACATTCGCGATTATGGGCGCCCATCTGCATCTGGTCCTCTATTCGTTCGGACTCGGCAGCGTAAATGCCTCCGAGTTGCTCCGCCTTTTCGACGGCATGCGCCTGGAACTCCGAAGCCTGGTCCCCTGCGACTTGTCCGCCGCTGCCTGACGCAGTCCGCATAGTCTTACGAGCACCCGGGCTTTCCTCTGAGCTAACATGGAAAGCCCATGGAGACTCCCCTTACTCCGCTGGAATTCGCCAGGCGGGCGCGCCGGCTGTATGCGGATTGCCGGGCAGTCGTCGATCAGGGTCTCGAATTCACCTATTCGGCCTTCTTCAATCGATGTGACCGGTGGTCGGCCGCCCTCCAATCGCTCGGCGTCCGTCCCGGGGATCGCGTGGCGTACATCGCTCCGAATACTCACGCTCAACTGGAATCGTTCTACGCCGTCCCACAGATCGGGGCGGTGCTCGTTCCGGTCAATTACCGGCTGACTCCAGCCGACTTCGCCTATCTCATCCAACATAGCGGCGCGCGCGTAGTCTGCGCGCACTCCGATTATCTGGACGCCATCGATTTAATCCGCGCCGAAATCCCGCGCGTGGAGCGTTTCGTCGCGCTTGAGGGAAGCCGCGCCGGCTGGCTGAACTATGAAGAGACTCTTGCCGCGGCTCCTCCCGTTTTCAACCAGCCGGCAATCGGCGAAAACGATCTCCTTACCATCAACTACACCAGCGGCACCACTTCCCGTCCCAAAGGCGTGATGATCACGCACCGCAATGCATACCTCAACGTGGTTGGCACCCTGATCCACGTTCCCATGACTTCGGCCGATCGCTATCTCTGGACCCTGCCCATGTTTCATGCCAACGGGTGGACGTTCGTGTGGACCGTGACCGCCGTGGGCGCAGCCCACATCTGCGTCCGAAAAGTGGAGCCGAAAACGGTGTTCTCGCTGATGAGTCAGGAATCCGCTACGCTCCTCTGCGCCGCTCCTACCGTGCTGATCGCGCTCGCGAATGCGCCCGACGATATCCGGGGCGGAGCGCCGCGCGGTATCCGCATCTTGACTGCGGGCGCGCCGCCGGCCGCCGCTACCATTGAACGCGTCGAAGGTGAATTCGGTTGGGAAGTCACGCACCTCTATGGCATGACTGAGACCGCGCCGTTTATCCTGGTTTGCGAGCCGCGACCGCAGCACCAATCTCTACCCGCCGGCGAGCGCGCCGCCATCAAGGCGCGCCAGGGAGTTGAATTAGTCACGTCCGGCGAGCTGCGCGTCGTCGATCCCGAAGGCCGCGAGGTCCCGTGCGACGGCCAGACTCTGGGCGAGATCGTGGCGCGCGGCAACGTCATCATGAAAGGCTATTTCGAGGATCCCGCCGCCACTGCCGAAGCTCTCCGCGGCGGGTGGATGCATACGGGCGATGCGGCCGTGGTTCATCCCGATGGCTACGTCGAGATCCGCGACCGCCTCAAGGACGTGATCATCAGCGGCGGCGAAAACATTTCTTCCGTGGAAGTCGAAGGCTTGCTGCTCAAACATGCTGCCGTGCAGGAAGTCGCGGTGGTTGGCGTGCCCCACGACAAGTGGGGTGAAGCGCCGGTTGCGTTCGTAGTCCTCAAGGCCGGAGCAGCCGCAACCGAAGACGAACTAAGAGAATTCACACGCGCCCATTTGGCCCATTTCAAGGTTCCGCAGGCGTTCAGCATTGTGTCGGAGTTGCCGAAAACGGCGACCGGCAAGATTCAGAAATACGTTTTGCGCCGCGGCCGCTCGGCCATCACCCGCCAGTGAGTAGCGCGCGCCATTGAATCGGCGTGCAGCCTGGGTTTCTCAGACACGTCAGGGAGGGCAATTACCCGCTCCGTGTCTTATCCGCGCGTTCCGCTAGTTGAGTGAGCGTCTCGGCCAGCGCGCGCGCCGCATCCGGTTCCAGATCGAGCCGGATCACGAATTCTCCTTTGAGCTTTCCCGTCTCCTTCACCACCATTTTGAGATTCACGCGCGGCCCGAACAGCCGTGAGTTCGTCGCGTCTCCATTGATGGCGTCGACCTTGAGAACGCGGCCGACGCAGGTAGGCAAATCCGGAATGGCCTCCCGCAGTTCGCGAGGGAACCCCATGGTATTTCCAATGAACAGGTATTTCCTCCGCGCCGGTAGGTTCTTCCGGCTCACTTCCTTGCTCATGAAGCTAGTGTAGGCGAAGAACGGGTGCTCCCGGTATGCGCGCATCATTTCATCAGGCCGGCCTGATCCAGCATCCACGCGTACTCAAAGGCCTGATCGCGCAGCCGGTCGTAGCGTCCCGATGCGCCGCCGTGGCCGGCCGGGTCCA
>CAZKQQ010000065.1:20459-32979 GCA_964554945.1 uncultured Solibacteraceae bacterium
CAGTAGCGGGTTGTGATCGGTCTTTACCGTCCGCAGCCGTGCCACGTATTTTGCAGGCTCCCAGTACATGACTTGGCTGTCGTTGAAGCTGGTCGTTACCAGCATCGCCGGATACGCGCGTTTGGCCAGGTTATCGTACGGGCTGTAGCTCTTCATGTAATCGTACACCGCCTTCTCGTTGGGATTGCCCCATTCCAAATACTCGCCCACGGTCAGCGGTAACGTGGCGTCCATCATCGTGTTCATCACGTCCACGAACGGCACGGCCAGATGGACGGCTTTAAACAGGTCGGGCAGAAAGTTCACCACCGCTCCCATCAACAGGCCGCCCGCGCTGCCACCCTCGTTCACCAGGCGGTCCTTCGAAGTCCATTTCTGATCCACCAGGTATTGCGCGCAGTCGATGAAGTCGAAAAAAGTGTTCTTCTTCTTCATGAGCATGCCGTCTTCCCGCCACTGCTCGCCCATTTCGTCGCCGCCGCGGATATGCGCGATCGCGTATGCCATCCCTCGGTCCAGCAGACTGAGCCGGCTGCTGGAAAATGTCGCCGACATGCCGTAACCGTACGACCCATAGGCGTACAAAAACAGCGCTCCCCGGCCGTCCCGCCGAAACTCCTTTCTATACACGATCGAGATCGGCACTTCGGTGCCATCGCGCGCGGTGGCCCACACGCGCTCCGATGCATATTGCGACGGATCGTAGCCGCCCAGCACTTCCTGCTGCTTTAACAGCGCCGAGTGGCCGCTTGGCATGTCGTAATCGTAGACGCTCGGTGGCGTCACCATGCTTTGGTAGTTATACCGGTAGCTCGTCGAGTCATAATCCGGCGTGCCCCCGGGCGAAGCCGTATACACGGGCTCCGGAAAGCCGATCTCGCTCCACTGGCCCGTGGCGAACTTGTAGACCCGCAGATGGTCCAAGGCGCGAGACTTCTCCAGCACCACGGCGAAATCCCGGAACAGATCGATATTCTGAATGCGCACATCCTCACGGTGCGGCACAAACACCTTCCAGTTGTTGACGGCCGGATCGCGGTCCGGGGCCGTCACGATTTCGAAATTGCGGCCTCCTTTATTGGTGCGGATGTAAAAAAGCCCCTCCCGATGGTCTACGTAATATCGATGCTTCTTTTCGCGGGGCAGAAAGATTTGGAAGTTCTCCTGGGGACGGTCCGCTCTCAGATAATGCGTCTCCGCCGTGTCCTTGGCTTCAATCTCGAGGAGGATAAACTTCTTATCGCGAGTCTTCCGCACATCGACGTCGTACAGCTCGTCTTTTTCCTCGTACAGCAGCTGGGGCGCCTCGGCACCCAGCGTATGCCGCCAGAGCCGGTCGGAGCGCTTGGTCACCTCGTCTTCGGTGGTGAAAAAGAGCGTCTTGTTGTCGGCCGCCCACGCGATCGACGTCACGCGCGCCGCGGTATCGGGCAGAGATTTCCCGTCTCGCAAGTCCTTCACATGCAGCGTGTATTGCCGGAACCCGGTGAAGTCCACCGAGTAGGCCAGCAGCCCGTCATCGTCGCTCACCGTGAAATTCCCGATTCCCACAAATTGATGCGTCTTGGCCAATTCGTTCGGATCGAGCAGAACCTCTTCCGGGGCTTCCATGCTCCCTTTACGCCGGCACTGAATCGGGTATTGCAAGCCTTCCACCGTGCGCGAGTAGTACAGATATTCGCCGCGCCGCACTGGCACGCTCAAATCCGTCTGCTTGATTCGTCCGAGCATCTCCGTATAGAGCGCGTCCGCGAATGGCTTCAGGTTCTTGGTGAGCGCCTCGGTGTAAGCGTTCTCCGCCTCCAGGTAGCGCGTTACCTCCGGATTGTCTTTCTCGCGCAGCCAGTAATAGTTATCGACAACGGTTTCGCCGTGGCGCGCCTCGCGGTACTCTTTGACCGGCGCTACCGGCGGGACATCTTTGGATACAGATACGTTCTGAGCCATGGCACAGGAGATGAGGAGAACGCCGGCAGGAACATTGCGAAATCGAAGCACAGGCAGTCCCCCAAACGGCTATTGTCGCGTAAAACGCTGCCGGTTTCGGACGCCCTGCGCGCGCCCGACAAAAGGATGAAACCATCGTCCCCGAATCAGCGATTCAGGCGTCAAGCTGCTGAACTGCCGAAACTCCGCGATCATGTGGGACTGATCCGCGTAGCCCCACTGAACAGCGGCTTGGGCCCAATCTATTTCGTCGCCATGCGATGTAGACGCCAGCGCCGCTTGAAATCGGGTCAGCCGGCAATACTGCTTGGGAGTGAGTCCCAGTCTGCCGCAGAATACCCGTCTCAAGTGCTGCCGGGAAACGCCGGCGGATTGCGCCAACTCCTCGATAGCTACTCTTCCATTCCGGTGCGAGACATACGCAGCTAATCCAGCGACATCAATGCACACGCTGGAACTCGGAAATGCATTGATCCTCTTTCGAAACGCCGACTCGAGCCGCTGGAGCCGCGCGCCCTCGTCTTCCACTCCAGTCAAGAATGCGGCGAGCTCGGAAGCCGCGGGCCCCCAAAGGTTTTCCAGAGGGACAATCCGATCGGTAAGTTCGATTGCCGGAACTCCCGTAAGGGCCTGCGCCGGCGGTGCCTGCAGGTAAGCCCCGATCATCTCCGCGCGCTCCTCAAGCGAGGCCACGCCGGCTGCACTCATAGCTCCGATAGCCTCACTGCGCGATTCTCCGTAGCAGGAATTCCAAACGCCGTCCGCGCGGCACGATCGGGGAAAGCTGAATACGATCGAAACATGTCCGGAAGCGAACAGGGGCGAGCAGAACGACTCTCCCGCGTAAAACACCACCTCGCGCGCGATCAACCTCCCGGTCGCGGCGCTCTTCGGTGCCGGCACAAATGAGAAGAACGCACTGACGGTCTCCCGCAGAGCTTCACAAGGCGCATATTCGCGGTAAGTAACAGTCGCCTGGCGCACTGAGTTCCCTTATACCACCCCAGGTTCCATTTCTTCTATCGCGCGTGAGCAGCTTTCCTCTATAGTTCAGTCATGCCCGTAGAAGACGATACGACAATCAATGCCGCAATCCTGGCACTGGAAAGAGCCGCGCTCGACCGCTGGGGCAAAGGAGATCCGGAAGGCTATCTCGAGATCACCGCCTCCGGCGTCAGCTACTTCGATCCGTTTCTGGAGAGCCGGGTCGATGGCTTGCCGGCGCTCAGGGAACTCTACGAGCCGATTCGGGGCAAAATCCAAATCGAGCGCGATGAAATCATTGCGCCGCGCGTGCAGGTAGTCGGCGACGCTGCCATCCTGACGATGCGCTATGTAAGCCAAGGCAGCGAAGGCGCGATGCGCTGGAACTGCACCGAAGTCTACCAGCGCTTCGGGGAGGACTGGAGAATCGTTCACTCACACTGGTCGTTCACGCAATCCGGGGCCCCCGCCGAGAGCGCCCGGAAGTGACCCGGCCGCGAAGAATCCCGGGCGCAGCTGCCCGTCATTTCTTCCTCAGTCGCGCCTTCGCGCTGCTGCTCACCGCGTGTTCCGCGTCCCGCGTCATCTTCTTGATAAACTCCACGCGCCGGAAGCGCAGCGCCGACCAGTCCTCATCGATCGCCACCATTCGTACGGGTTCGAATCCCTGTTTCCCGACCGCGTCCCACCCGGTATCCCGGTTGAACTCACATTTGTACTTTTTGGAGCTGCCCTTCGGATAAGCGAACCAGACCAGTGCGTCGCCTTTCGCTTTGCCGCCGATGCTCGTGGCCAGGCTATCGACTTCGTTTTTCTTCGTAACAAACGCCAGCGAGAAATCGATTTGCGCCGCGCCTTCCGGACTGCGCTTCACGGTCACGTCCCGCAGCCCCGCCAGTTCCTTCTCAAAGCTCTGGGGTGCGTTCACCACGACGATGACCTTTTGGTCCTTCAAATTGAGTTTGTCAAAAACAGATGGCATAATTCACGCAATCCCAGAATTGTACAAGAGAGCGTTGGCCGGCGGAACTGAACGGCTGGGAGATAACCGTCACCGATTGCTGGGTCAAAACCGCCTTGCGGTAACGGAGTACATGGTTGAATCCTCCCGTTTGATCTAACATCTATGTAGGCATCATGGCGAATACAAAAAAAGTTGCTTTAATCACGGGCGCGAATAAAGGGCTGGGTTTCGAGATGGCCCGTCAACTGGGGCAAGCTGGCGTGACGGTGGTGCTGGCTGCGCGCGATCCACAGAAGGGCGAGGCTGCCGCCGCCAAACTCCGCGGCGAAGGTCTGGATGCGCAGTCCTTGAAACTCGACGTCACCGAGAAAGCCGATCATGCGCGCGCAGCCGCTTTTCTCAACGAGAAGTTCGGACGGCTCGATATTCTCATCAACAATGCCGGAATTTCCGCCGACGGCCTCGGCGCCGGAAAGGTAAGCCTCACCACTCGCGATTCCATCCAGCGCACGTTTGAGACGAATTTCTATGCCCCGGTGGCCCTGACGCAGACTCTGCTGCCGCTACTCCAGAAGAGCGATGCCGCGCGAATCGTAAATATGTCGAGCATTCTCGGTTCGCAGACCCTCCACGCCGACCCCAAGAGCCCCATCTACGATTTCAAGTCGCTCTCCTATGACGCGTCCAAGGCTGCGTTGAACTCCTTCACCATCCACTTGGCCCACGAATTGAAAGACACGAAAATCAAGGTGAATTCCGCGCACCCTGGTTGGGTGAAGACGGACATGGGCACCGAAGCCGCTCCGATGGAAATTCCAGAAGGCGCGAAGACCGGTGTCGCGCTGGCCTTGGTCGGCGATGAGGGCCCGACTGGCGGATTTTTCCATTTGGGAAAAACCTTGCCGTGGTAACCCGAACTTTGGCACAGCCCTGAACGCGGTCGCTGTCGCACTCACTCCGCGCGTCCCGCTCTCCGGGATTTACCGGTATGTCCGGGGTCGTCTAAACCCATAAACGCCGCCTGCCGCCCTCCGGTTGATGCTCGTCCCCGCCTGTGACAAGATGTCTCTCAGTACGATTTGGAGGATTCATGCGGAATCAGTTTACGAAAGCAGTTGCCGGCTGCGCCCTCGCGGTCTTCTGTCTGGCGTCTCGCGCCGCCGCCCAGGCGCCGCCGCCGGCCGCCGCCGCAGGCGCGCCGGTCAGCCCTGTGGTGACCAATCCCACCTACATCTCCATTCCTATGGAAATCATGGTGAACCGCCCCGCCACCGAGGTTTGGAAGCGTGTCGGCAAGTTCTGCGATATCGGCGAATGGTTTCGGATCCCCTGCACCATTACGTACGGCAAAGACGGTGAATTCGGCGCCGTGCGTTCGGTCGCCAACGAGGTTCTGGTCGGAAAGACCGAGCTTTCGTACACCTACACCCAGCCGGTCCGGGCCGGCCGCCCGTACAACCTTTATCACGGCACTCTGGAGGCAAGGCCCGTGACGGCCACAACCTCCAAGCTTGTCTACACCTTGATGTTTGATAATTCGATGCTGGCTGATGACGCAGCCCGTGAGAAAGATATCGCGCAAAAGACCACGCAGTTCACACAGGCCCTTCAGAATATGAAGATTCTCGCCGAAGGCGGCACGCTGCCGCCCGCTCCGCCTCGCGGCGGCGCAGGACGCGGAAACTAATCTCCAAAAAGCGGCGCTGGAATCCGTCCTGTTTCCAACGCCTCCACCCGTTGCAAGAGTTCAATCGCTTTCCGCAGTTTGGCGATTCTCAGCCGCGTGCTCAACTGGCTCCAGGGCGCTCGTCGGTAGCCCTCTAAAGCCTCGGCTGCGTCATCGGCAAGCTCATACATGTCGAATGACTCTGCATTCTCGCGTGGTGCCTCGACAGGCTGCTGGCGCAATTCCACTGGCATTCTAAAAACGAGAGCGGGCATGGCCTGTTGCCCAAGCAACCGCAATGCCAACTTCGGAGAATTATCGATTGCACTCTAAAGAGCTGTTTCCCAACAACGCCCGCCTTTATCGCTACATTGGTCACGCGAGTACCGGTTCTTTCTTACCGGCAGACTCGTCCGTGCCGGGAATGATTTGCACAGTTCCAGCTGCCGATGACGGCGCTCAGTAAAATGTAGAATAGAGAAACGCCATGCGCTTGATCTTGATTCCCGCACTCGCGGTTTGCACGTTCCTGGTTCCCGCCCTTCCTGCGCAGGACGACTCTTCGCGCGTAGTTGCCGGCGGCGGGATTGCCATCCCGCAGTGGACCGGCAAAATCGACGCCAACGAAGAGCGCGCCGGCCGGACCCTGAACGATGCCAAACTCACCCAGGACGGCGGCACGATGCGCATCACTACCGGTCCCGCGCTCGCCTACTGGAATCCCGCCAACAAGGCAACCGGCGACTACACCGTGAAGGCCACTTTTACAGAGCCCAAGTACATGAATCGCAACAGTCACCCGCACCCTTACGGCATTTTTATCGCTGGCAATGACATGGGAACTCCGAACCAGAGCTATCTCTACTGCGCGGCGTATGGCAACGGCAGATTCATCGTGCGCGGCTTCGGCCCCACTTCGTTCCAGATGAACGGTTTCGTCGGCGAGGAGAGCGCGGCCGTGCACAAAGCTGCCGCTGTCGGCCAGCCGGTGACGCAGGAGATCGCTCTTTCTGTGAAAGGCGATCAGGTCACGTGCTCGATCAACGGAACCGTCGTCGCCACCTATAACAAATCCGTGCTTGTCAGTGCCGGAAAGCTCAAATCCACCGACGGCGTCTATGGCATACGGTTCGCGCACAACACCGAAGCCACCGTAACGGGCTTCAGCCTTTCCAAGAACTAGCCCTGCCGGGGAAGGCTTCAGCCGGGCCGGCTCGTTACTCCCCGTCCAGTACTCCCATCACCAGACTCTCCCTGCATAATTCAGTTCGACCACGCACGCGGCCGCTTGCGGTCCTTCGCCGGCTGCAGCCGCTCGGGCTTCACTTTCCCCTGCACTTGTAGACACCGCCCCGTCCGGCGAGCCCCAGGCCGTGAACCAAACCAGGCCGCCGACACTCCGACGCGAACTCGGTCATAGCCGGTCGCACACAAAAACCTGCCTCGTCGAGTGTACTCTTGAAAGAGAAACGCATCGATGAGAATACTCAAGCATGTGCCGGCGGCAGTACTGTCCATCCTATTGATCGCTTGCCTCGTTTGGTACTTCTTGACGCGTGATTCTAGCGCGCCGTCCGCTTCGCAGAATGCCTCTGCCGCGCAGCCGCTAGTCGACACCAGCCTGCTGCAGAAAGCCGTGAATTTGGCCCTACAGGCCGCGACCCCCGAAGAGCAGGCTGAGGCCCGCGAAGCCTGGCGGCTGGCCGATCATGAGCTCGATCTCCGCTTTGCCGCGGCCGTGCGCGATGCCGAAGCGGAAGCAGCAGCCCCCGCCCCCAGTGCGCTCCGCCCCTTCACCAACCGGGTCGCGCAGCTCCAGGCGCGCGTCGACGCCGACAAAAAGCGTGTCGACGATCTCGCCAAAGACACCACCGGCGCTTTGGATCAGGCCCAAGCCCAGCTCACGCTCGATCAGGACGAGCTGGACGATGCCCAGCAGGACCTGGCGCGGGAGGGCGGCGACAAACGAGGCCGCCTGCAGCGTCTTCTGCAGGAGCACGAAGCCTCTGACAAGATTGCCGACCAGACCATGCGCTACGGCGCGCTGGCCTCCACCACCACCTTGAGCGAGCAGTTGCGCGCCTGGTTTTCGCTCGGCGACTATTTGCGCCAATTGCAGGCCGCGCGCCAGCTCGCTACGGCGGAATCGCAGAGCCTGCTCGATCAACACAATAAGCTTCAGGGCCAGCTCTCGACGCCGCAGCCCGACGCCGCCGCTTCCACGACGCGACTGCGCCAGATGGCCGCGCGGCAGAAAACCATTACGGGCCTCGACGAGCGCGCCTCGGACACGAAGCAGCTCGCAGCGGTCTATCAGAACTGGACTGCGCTCGTGGCGAACCGCCGCCGCGCCGTCGTGCATTTGATCGTCGGCTCGCTCGCCGCCATCCTGGGAATCCTGCTGGTCGCGGTGCTGCTGAACATCGCGATGCGCCGCGCCTTCATCCACGCCGACCGGCGTCGCATCCATCAAATGCGCGTCATCACCCGCATTGGGCTACAGGTGGCCGCGGTGCTCTTGATTCTGCTGATCATCTTTGGCCCGCCCACTCAGCTCTCCACCATGATCGGACTCATCACCGCCGGCTTGACGGTGGTCATGAAGGATTTCATCATGGCATTTTTCGGCTGGTTTACTCTGATGGGCAAGAACGGCATCAGTGTAGGCGATTGGGTAGAAATCGAAGGCGTCTCGGGCGAAGTGATCGAGATCGGAATCCTGAAGACGGTGCTCCTCGAGCTGGGTAACTGGACCGAGACCGGCCACCCCACTGGCCGTCAGGTAGCCTTCTCCAACAGTTTTGCCATGGAAGGACACTACTTCAATTTCTCCACATCCGGCCAATGGCTATGGGACGAGTTGCGCATCACGCTGCCCACGGCGGGTGATCCCTACGCAACCGCGCAAAAGATCCGCGAGATCGTCGAGCACGAGACACAGGCGGATGCCGCCGAAGCGCAGAAGGACTGGCAACGCGCCCGCCACAAACAGGCTGCCAGTGAATTCTCCGGCACGCCCGCCGTCAATCTGCGCCCCAGCGCCAGCGGCCTGGAGGTCGTAGTCCGTTACATTACGCGCGCTCCGCAGCGCAATGCCGTCAAATCCAAACTCTTCCAGTCGATGGTGGACCTGCTCCGCCAGCCAGCGTAAAATCCTCGTAACCAAGCTGCACCGCTTCGATGAACGGAATTAAGAGCTGGGCCAACCGGTTCAGGAAATTTAGACGAGCAAGTGACTCCGTGGATAATCGAGCGAGTGGCGCGGGATTGCTGCGCGAGGGCGATACAACGATATGCCCGGCCATTTCGGCCAATTGTCCGGCCACGCACGATATATTAGTGAGAAAGCATAGCCATTAACCATTCATAGCGGGATCTACCCCACGGCAAAGTACGGTCCTCGCGCTATCATCGGTTCAGGAAGATCAGCCCTCATGGCTCCGTCAGCGCCGGGAAACCCAAAGCCGTCTGTTTGCCCAGAGAAGCAACGGCTCTCACATGCGTTTCTGGATGCGCTGCGGCAAGTGATGGAACTTCAAAATCAAGAAATCGGGATGCTGGGGAGAGGTGGTGTTGGCCTTACCGGATTTGATCTATCCCTCAAGCATGCGCGGGCAAACCGGGATGAGGCGAAGCGACTTTACTTGTTCCACCTCGAAACACACGGCTGCTAGGGTGGTGATTCCGAAATCTCTTGGTCGACTCATTTTAGGGCGCGCTGGAGCGATTCCAACTAAATAGTCGGCGAACCAACACACTCCCGAGATCCTCAGAACCGGAAATTATACTCAGCCGTTTTGGGAGTGGGCAACCGCACAGAAAAGTTTACGCTACCAGCGTGTCTTGCATTTTGCGCAAGCCCCTTACTGATTCGGTTTGTGGCTCAAATCCAAGCACTTGCCGCGGCACCTGATGGCGAGCTGCATTTCTGGTCGCGCGATTGCTGTTTAGACAGCCACGCAACGGAGGGTAGCTTTTGTGAATAGAGGTGAACCTGCTCGTGCGAACCTGGCGCATCTCTGGAAGGCGCGCGTCGAAAATATCAAGTTCCGTCTGGATTTTGCAGCTCATCACCTCAAAGAGGTCGAAGATGACCGTCGCTCAGGCAAGATCCCTGCGACCGATCCAGATGCGCATGAAAATGCGGTCCGCTCATATATCGAAGCACTCGGAAGATATATGAACATATCGATGATCTACCGGGATTTGTTGCTGCATGGCAGGGTTCCAGACGAGAGCAATCACCGCAATCGGGATTCATGACTGGAAGCCATAAGTCAACCAAGCCATCAACCAACGCCGGCGTAACCGGCAACTGACGAGAATGACCCGGGCAGAAGGACGGGTTATAAGAGTGTGTATGAATATCGCCGGACAGGGCGAGACTCTGTGAATCTGCTCACAGACGAAACTCTTTTCGGCGGTTAACATCACAGGTTCAGGATGGCGACGGGAGCAACCAGGAGAGCAAGAGCTTCAATCTGTTCGGAGAAGCGACTTCTCATGGACGCCTTTACCAAAGCGACCCGCGACGTGATGGAACTCCAAAACGGAACACTGGCAGTCCTCGTCGCTGGCGGCACTGGGCTTGACCGGATTGATCTGGCGTTGAAGCGGGCACGTCAGAAGAGAGACGAAACCAAGAAAATGTATCTGGCACATCTTCAGCAGCACGGCTGTTAGCAGATCAAGTTCTCGAACCTATACATCCGAATTCCTGCCATATCCAGAAAAGAGCCCCACGCGACCCGCGACAATTACACCCGCGAATCGCCTGCACCTGACCAGAGGACGGTACTGGAGAACGTTTCAGGACTGCGTATTGATTACAACCGATCGGTTTTGACGAATCGCGAGTCAAGCGGCTAACATTTGTTTTCGCCAAATGCCTTTAGAACGTGCAAAGGCGAGATACTGTCGCACGAAAGAAAAGCTATCGGGCGAACTCTTGGATGCAATCAGTAATCTGGTGGCAGTCGAACGCGGGGAGAAGTCAGGCGTATCGCGGAAAGCGGCGCTGTCCTCTTGGAACACCGCTCGGGAAGCGTACTTCACACATCTTCGAGAACACGGCTGAATCGGTCAATAGCGGACCTTCCCGGCGGGCGAGGCTCACATGTACGACGAAGCGGGTCCTTGGCTGGCATTCACGGATAAAGCGGGAGGACAGCAGAATGCCCGGTTTTCCGTCCGGCACGGCTCTGCGACGCATAGGAAAGGACAATCTCCCGAAACCGTTTCTCTGCCCCAACGACTCCCAACTCCCTTCTCAGATCCGCAAGATCCACGAATTCTGAGCCTTCCGCGCGACAAGCGATCTCCAGGCTCTTGAAAATAGTTGGGTGAAGAGCCGAGGCAAGGTGCCGGAAGCAGAGAAACGGCGTATCACGAGTCTTTGGGTCTGACTTCGCAGCTACAAGAAAATCGAACATCCGGGATTCGTCGAATTGAACGCTACACAAGACTAGATCCGCACCCTCTCTGAGTAGCTTGTGGGCAAGTGTGATGCGACTGGCAGATTTTATAATCGCGCTATCGCCGAACACATTTTGGACAAATCGAATTGTGGGCCTAACGGCTGCGACAAGAAGAACCACGTCGGCCTCTCTGTAACGACCACTCCTGAAATCAACATAGGCCCTTTGCCCTAACCTCTCAATACTGCCTCGGCTGTATGGATGTGACGGATCCGTAGCTCATGACACATCTTTACTGCACGTGGTATGACCCGGTCACAAATAGTTTTGCTCTCGGTTTCAATAAGTTAGCGCGTGGTTCGCACGATCCGCGATTTTCGTCTGCTACCGTGAGTATAGATAGGCTTGCGGGTTAGTAACTCGGTCCGCAGGCCTCGATGCATTTTGCCCGGCCGGCAAGCGTTGCATTGCAGTGGTACTGAACTCCCTGGAGAGTGTTAAAGCTCGTACGGCGGTTCCCCTACGTGGAGGAGGTCGACGGGGAGATCTTGGAAGTGCTTCCATACCACCCGGTGGAGTGCGGATAGCTAAAATTGCCGTCCCATCGGATATCAGAGAGCTGACATCGAATCGAGAGTTAAAAGTAACGCCATTCAGCGATTCCAATGGCCTCGAAGATGAGGCTCAAACCATAGGGCGGCCGAAGGTCCGTGCCTGATCCGGACCGAAAGTCCGTGAATCAGGCGGACCGACACGCACGGCGATAAGTCCGCGGCCCGGCCGCCCCGCAACGCCATTTCTCCTTGTTCATTCAGCCGGAGTGTCTTCCGCGTCCTCACCGCGCCAGCCGCCGCTCGATCGCGCGCAAAAACTCCACTTCGTTCTCCACCACCAGTGTCGCCGCCAGCCAGTACAGTGGCAGCGGAGCCAGTAAGTCGTCGCAGCCCTCACACAAATTCACCACGTCTTTTTCCGTCGTCACCAGCGCGGCCGCTCCCTTGTCCCGGAACTGCGCGGCCATGTGCCGCAGCTCATGCGGGCGATACCGGTGATGGTCGTGAAACTCCAGCCAATCGACGATTCGCACGTCCTGCCGCTCCACCGTGCGGCGGAACGCCTGGGGATTCCCGAGCCCGCAGAAGCCCGCCGCCCGGTCGAACGGCGCTTCCTTCAATGGAAACCGGCGGCCGCTGCGATGCTCCACCCACGCCTCCGGCTGCAGATGCGCGCGAAACAGAGCGGCCGACGGATTCCAGCGCCGCGCCTCGCGTTCGATCGCGCAGCCGAGATCGTTGAATTCGCTGCGCGTGATGACGATCAGATCGGCGCGGGCCAATGCGTCGATGGGTTCGCGCAGCCGGCCGAGCGGGAATACGGAGCCGCCGCCAAATGGATTCAGTGCGTCCACCAGTACGATATCCAGATCGCGCGCCAGGCGCCGGTGCTGGAAGCCGTCATCCAACAGCAGCACATCCACGCCGAACTCGCGGAGCAGCGCGGCGCCCGCGGCAAACCGGTCGCGGCCGATGCCCACCGGAGCCA
>CAZKQQ010000066.1:0-32608 GCA_964554945.1 uncultured Solibacteraceae bacterium
GACGCTCGGAATGGGCGTCGGCGGCGCGGTGGTAACCAACGGCCAACTGTTGCGCGGGCATCGCGGTGTGGGCGGACACCTGGGACACCTGACGGTGGAACCCGACGGGGCCGCTTGCTCCTGCGGAAATCGCGGGTGTCTGGAGACTGTTTTCTCCGCGCGCGCGATTGAGGGAGAAGCGTGGGCCGCGGTACATCGAGGCTGCACGTCAACTCTCACGCGCCTGTTTCGCGAGCAGCCGCAACTGGCAAGTTGCCGCACCATCTTTCAGGCTGCCCGCGAGGGAGATGAGCTGGCCGGCTCGATCGTTTCCCGAGCCATTCACAAATTGGGGGCCGCGGTAGCCGGGCTTCTCCACATCTTCGATCCCGAACTGCTGATCCTGGGTGGCCAGGTGGCGGACGCCGGGGCAGATCTGCTGTTGCCGCTCCAGGCGGAAGTCTGGAACCGGTCACGCGGGTTGCTCGGACGGGAAGTCCCCATCATCGAGCAGCAGGTGGCAGATAAATCAGGAATCGTGGGCGCGGCAGGCCTGGTAATGGCGCCAAGATCCTGATTCACTTACATTAACCTCCGGAGTACTCACCAAAGTTACGATTGTGACCTCAGCGCACTATTCGGTAGTGTGAGATCGAGGGTGTCGTGGCCCCATGCAGCGCTACCGGTCCTTCCTTTCCGCAGCTCCGCGATCCCGATTCCCGCGAATGCGACCGGCCCACGTGGGGTAACCGATGAGTGAAATCATTCTCTTCGTCGATGACGACATCCAACTGGTTAGCGCGCTTCAGCGAAGTTTCCACAGAACTTACCACGTAGAACTGGCGCTAAGCGCCGCCGATGCTTTAGAAGCTCTGGCCGAGGTTCCCTATGCAGTGGTGGTGTCGGACCTGCAGATGCCCGGCATGAACGGCATTGAGCTGCTCACGCGCGTGAAAGGGCTGTCGCCGGACACGGTCCGTATTCTACTGACGGGGCAAGCAGATCTGGAAGCGGCGCTGGAGGCCGTAAACGAAGGCAACGTGTTCCGCTTTTTACGTAAACCATGCCCCCAAGAACTCCTGAAGAAGACTCTGGACGCGGCGCTGGCACAATTTCGTCTGCAGATGGCGGAGCGGCAGGTTCTGCAGGAGACACTGGTGGGCACGGTTTCGGTGCTTACGCAGCTACTTGCCACGGTCGCGCCAGCCGCTTTCGGCCGTTCCTCGCGCGTTTGCTGGTGCGTGCAAAAGCTGGCGCGGCAATTGAAAATCCGCGATCCATGGCAATTCGAAGCCGCCGCCATGCTCTCGCAGATCGGCTGCGTGCCAATGCCGATAGAAGCACAGAGAAGGCATTTCGGAGCGGAGATCCCTACAGCGGCGGAAGGCGAAGCGAGCCCCTCCCACGCGCGAGTCGCGGCGCGCATCCTGGAACGTGTTCCGCGCCTGGACATGGTGGCACAGATGATCGGACGCCAGCACGAGGCTTATGAAAGCGTGGCGAACCACTCGCCGGAGCAATACCGTATTGCGCTCGGAGCCCAGATGCTGCGAGTGGCGCTCGATTTCGACCGGGCGGTCAATCAGGGCCGGTCCTTCGGGGAAGCACTCGACGAAGTGCGCCGCAACGCATCTGACTACAATCCGGAAATACTCAACGCGCTGGGCAGCGTGATTCGGCAGCCTTGCGATATTCGATCTGACACTCTTTCCGTAGACACAGCCGCGCCGGGTGGAAGCCCGCAGCCACCGTGGACCGCCGGACAGGCTGTGTCTTAGACCACACGGGCGCACCCGGAGGAAATGGTTGGAAAGCACTCCACATGTCGAACGAGGCGGAATAGCCGGCACACCCCGTAACGGTAAGATGGTCGACTCCTATCGTCTCGTGTTCGACATGAATCCACAGCCGATGTGGATCTGGGACGTGGACAACCTGCAATTCCTCGCGGTCAACGAGGCCGCCGTACTGAAGTATGAGTACTCGCGGCCAGAGTTCCTGTCGCTGAAGGCGGAAGCGATCTTCTCCAGCCGCGAAATTGCCAGCTTTATCCAGCGCCATCGGACTGACGTCTCCGCCGGCGCCGAAGAGTCCGAGGGGATCTGGAAACATTGTTCCAAGGGCGGCCGGATCTTTGAAGTGGAGATGCGGAGCCGCGCCATTCCGTTCCAGGGCCGGCAAGCGACGCTCACGGTGGTTCAGGACATTACGGCGCGCCGTCAGGCTGAAAGCAGCCTGTCAACGCGGTACGCGCTCACGCGGCTTTTGACGGAAGGCACGACGGATGTTTTGAGTAAGGCGTTGCGATGTCTGTGCGTGTCTCTCGAGTTTGACCTGGCGGAGCTCTGGCTGCTGGACAAAACCGGGAAACATCTGCAGCGCCAGGATGCGTGGCGCCAGCCCGAACTCGGACCTGCCCTCAAAGAGCCGCACGCTCCGCGAATTACGGCCCGCCAGCGCAAAGGCACGCTGCCGCGAGTGTGGGCATACGGCACTCCCAGCTGGATTCCGGATGTGGCTATCGAACCGGGATACCGCAAACGCGCGGAACATCTGAAGGCCGCCGGGATTACCAATGGATTGGCATTCGCCGTGCGAAGCCAAGACTCGGTAAATGGCGTGGTGGTTCTCCTGCAGCGCGGCGAGAGTCCGGCGGATCCGCAAATTCTCCAACTGTTGGCCGACATTGGCTCACAAATCGGAAATTATGTGGAACGCTGCCGGGTGGAGCAGGAACTGCGCGAAGCCGAGGCTTCCTTCAATACGTTATTCGACGAATCCCCGATTCCTTGTCATGAAATCGACACGAAGGGCATGGTGGTGCGCGTAAATCAGGCTCAGTGCGAAATGCTCGGAAAAGACGCGTCCGCGATCACAGGCACCCCGGTCTGGGATCTGATGGCTCCGAGCGAGCGGGAGGAGTGCCGCGAGTCCGTAATGAAAAAACTTGAGACTCGCCGAACCGGCCAGCCGTTCGAGCGCAAATTCCTGACGCGCAACGGAACCGAAAGAGTCTTTCGAGTGCACGACCGGCTACTGCTCAACGCGCGAGGCGAAGTGACCGGGATCCGCGGCGTGATGCTCGATCTTACCGAATCGCGGAGATCGAGGAAACAGATCGAATTTCAGACCCGGCTGCTCGATCAAGCCAATGACGCGATCCTGACGCTCGATACGGATTTCGTTGTTCAGTATTGCAACGGGGCGGCGGAACGGCTGTTCGGCTGGCCAGCGGCTGAGACAATTGGCCTGCCTTACAAGATTGTCGCGGGGACAGTGGTCACTGAGGCCGAGCGGAAGGTCATTCATGGAGATATCTTTTCACGCGGCTCCTGGAACGGCGAGATCATCTGCACCCGGCGAGACGGGTCGCAGTTTGTGGTGCACGTCTCGTGGTCGGTTCTACGCGACAGCAAGGGCAATGCTGAGGGCGTAGTCGGGATACATCGGGACATCACGACGCCCAAGCAGATGGAGCAGGCGCTACGAGCCACCGAAGACCGGCTGAAGCTGGCGCAGACAGCTCTTTCGCTGGGGACTTGGGAAGTCGATCTGGCCTCCGGCGACGTCCAGTGCTCCGAGGAGATGATGAGCCTCTATGGCCGGCCGGGTGATGCTGGCGCGTTCAGCTGGAAGCAATGGCAGGATCTGGTGCATCCGGACGATCGCGATCCCCAGCAGAGGCCGGCGCATCTTCTCTTCGCCGGGCGCGATAATTTCGACCAGCAGTTCCGCGTAGTCTGGCCCGATGGCTCCGTGCATTGGCTGCACAGCAAAGCGGTGGTCGTGCGGGATGAACAGCAGAAGGCGGATCGGGTCATCGGCGTGGATTTCGATATTACCGAACATAAGCGCACGGAAGAGCGTCTGCATGTGCTTTCGAGCGCGGTCGAGCAGAGCCCGGTGAGCCTGCTCATTACGGACATGGATCGTAGGATCCAATACGTCAACGCCCGGCTGATCGAATCCAGCGGTTACACGCTAGAAGAACTGCAAGGCAGGGACCCGGCCATCCTGATGGCCGACGACACCCCACCCGAACATTTTGGCCGAGTTGCCCAAGCCATTCAAACGGGGGCATGGAAGGGGATCGTACATAGTAAGCGGAAGAATGGCGAATTATTCTGGGAATCCGCCAGCATCCGTCTGATTCGCGACTCATTCGGCAAACCCACGCACGCGATGGCCGTGGCAGAAGACATTACTGAGCGATTAGAAATGGAAGCCGCACTGAAGTTGTCGGAAGAGCGTTTTCGGATTGCGGCGGAAAGTTCCGGCGATTCGATTTATGAGTGGGATTTGCGCACCGATCAGGTGATTCTGCTGGGCGGCGGCTCCAAACACACCTCTGCCTTCGGCTGGAATCCTCCCTGGCAGGGCAGCAGGTTTCGTCAACTGCTCTATCCGGCGGACCGGGAACGCATCGAGACCGCTATCCGGCGGAACCTGGAAACCGGCGAGCCGTACAAACAGGAATATCGGATGACGGCACCCTCGGGAGAGGTCCGGTATTACGCGGATCAAGGCTCGGCGCTTCGCGACAAAACGGGCAAGCCATATAAGTGGATCGGTGTGTGCCGGGATATCACCGAGGAAAAGAAACGGGATCGGGCGAACGCGGAGTTGGCGGCAGTCGTCGAGTGCGCGGACGCCGCCATCATCAGCCACGATCTTTCGGGCGAAATCCTGACTTGGAATCGGGGCGCCGAGCGGATCTACGGGTACTCCTCGGAAGAAATGATTGGGCGCACCACCTTGCCCCTGGTGCCACACGACAGGCAGCAGGAAGACCATCAGATCATGGCGCGGCTGCGGACCGGCGAGAGCATCCAGCATCTGGAGACCACTCGTCTCACCAAGGCGGGCGTACTCATCCACGTGCTACTGACCATTTCCCCGATCCGCGACCCCAATGGCGCGCTCCTGGGAATGGCGCAGGTGGCATGGGACATCACGCAAATCAAGCATCTCGAACGGCAATTGGCCCAGACTCAAAAGCTGGAGTCGATCGGGCACCTCGCGGCCGGCATTGCGCACGAGATTAATACGCCGATTCAGTACATCGGGGACAACGGAAAATTTCTCGAGGACGCCTTCAAAGACCTATTGAAAGCGGTGGGGACCAATGCCGGAGCCGCACTCTCGCCCGACCCGGGCAACGCCGGCAAGACGCTTCCGTCCCAGCAGGAGATTGACAATGGCGTAGTCGAATTTTTGCGCGGAGAAATTCCTAAGGCAATCGAGCAACTGCTAGAGGGAGTCGACCAGGTCGCGCGAATCGTCCGGGCAATGAAGGAACTTTCCCATCCGGGCCCGGTCGAAAAACTGCCGGTCGACATCAATCGCGCCATTGAAAGCACGATCCTGGTTTCGAAGAACGAGTGGAAGTACGTGGCCGACGTGACCACTGATTTTGATCATGATATACCGCCGGTCCCGTGCGTGGCCGGCGAGTTCAACCAGGTGATGCTGAACCTGATTGTCAATGCGGCGCATGCCATCGGCAATGTTGTCCGGAGCACCGGCGATAAGGGCACGATTCACATCAGCACCAGGGGCAACGGCGCCCACGCGCTGATCCGCATCGCGGACACCGGCTGCGGCATTCCGGAAGCCATTCAGTCGAAAGTGTTCGATCCGTTCTTTACCACCAAGCCGGTCGGCCAAGGAACGGGCCAGGGATTAGCTATCGCCCATTCGGTAATCGTGCAGAAACATCGCGGCACCATCACTTTGGAATCGAAACCGGGACAGGGCGCCACCTTTGTGATCAAACTGCCGCTGGAAGCAAGAACGGAGGAAGAGTGAAACGAATTCTGTTCGTGGATGACGAGCCCAAGGTATTGGACGGCCTGCGGCGGATGTTGTACCCGTATCGGAACGATTGGAACATGGTGTTTGTTTCCAGCGCCGCCGAGGCTTTGAAGCAACTGTCCCAATCGCAATTCGATGTGCTCGTCACAGACGTGCGCATGCCGCAAATGAGCGGGATCGAACTGCTGTCGGAAGTGGTGGAGCGCCATCCGCAGGTGGTACGCATGGTGCTGTCGGGAATGGCCGATAAAGAAGTGACGCTTCCCTCAGTGATGCTGGCCCATCAATACCTGGACAAGCCTTGCGATGCGACGACGCTGCGCGCGGCGGTGGAGCGCGTCTTTCAACTCCGCGTGATTCTCGGCAATCCGGCTCTGAAGCAGCTGATTTCGAGCGTTCACTCGCTGCCCAGCGTGCCTGCGGTCTACACGAAATTAATGCAAGCCCTGCAGACGGAAGAAGTCGCGCCGAAAGAGATCGGTTCGATTGTCAGCCAGGATATGGCGATGACCGCCAAAATTCTGCAACTGGTAAACTCGGCGTTTTTTGGCCCGCGCCGGCCAATCACGAATCCGACCGAGGCCGTGATTTACCTGGGCGCGGACACGGTGAAGGCGCTGGCGCTGACCGTGTCGGTGTTTTCGCAATTCGACGCGCAGCGGGTGCCCGGCTTTTCCATCGAACATCTGCGCGACCACGGGCTGGCCGTGGGGAGCCTCGCCCGGCAGATCGCCGCCACCCTACGGTTGTCCAAAGCGGAGATGGATGACGCCTTTCTAGGCGGGTTGCTTCACGAACTCGGCAAGCTGGTTCTGGCTGCGAATTATCCGAAGGAATATGCGGAGTCCTTGCGGAAGACCCGCGAAGAGCAGATTTCCGAGCGCGAAGCCGAGTTGCAGACGTTCGGCACCACCTATGCCGACGTGGGGGCATACCTGCTGTGGCTGTGGGGTTTGCCGGACCCGGTCACCGAAATCGTGGCGCGGCATACCCAGCCCACTCCCGACGCCGCCGCCGGACCGGTAGTGGCGGTGCACGTGGCCGATGCCCTCGCCGACAAAGAAACGAAACAAAACGTGAACCTGGAATGCTTGATGGCGATGGGATTGATCGACCAGCTCCCGTCGTGGAAACAGTTGCAGGAAAAAGCCGAAACAGAGGCACCCAAATGGTAAAACGCATTTTGTTCGTCGACGACGATCCCAGGGTTTTGCAGGCATTCGAGCGCCAGTTCTACAAGAAGTTTGAGGTTCGCACCGCGATCGGCCCCGAACTAGGCTTGCAGGTTTTGGCAGGCGAAGGGCCGTTCGCGGCGGTGGTCTCCGATCTGCGCATGCCAGGAATGAACGGAATCGAATTTCTGACCCGTGTGAGGCAGGCCGCGCCCGACACGGTTCGCGTCATGCTGACGGGAGACGCCGACCTGAGCGCGGCTATGGCGGCGGTCAACGAAGGTAAGATTTTCCAGTTTTTGACCAAGCCGTGTCCATCCGACATGCTCACACGGACTCTGGAGTCCGCGCTGGAGCAGCACCGGTTGATTACAGCGGAGCGAGAATTGCTGGAAAACACCTTGAGCGGCAGCATCGGCGTTCTGAGCGAAATTCTTGGTCTGGTGAACCCGCAGGCGTTCAGCCGGGCGCAGCGCATCCGGCGCTACGTGCAGCACATTGTCGACACGCTGAATCTGCCCGACCGCTGGCAATATGAGCTGGCGGCCATGCTGTCGCAAATCGGCTGCGTCACCGTTCCGCCGGATACGCTGGATAAGTTCTACAAGCAACAGCCGCTCAGCGTGGCCGAACAGTCGATTCTCTCCCAACAAAACCAGGTAGGCCATAACCTGCTGGCGAAAATTCCCCGTCTGGATAGCGTGGCGCAAATGGTGGCGCAGCAGGATACGCCGTGGGCCGAACCCAGCACCGTGGATGTGGTCAAGACCGGGGCCCAGCTTTTGAAAGTCGCCTCAGACTGCGACGAGCAGGTGATGCGTGGAATTCCCTTAACGGTGGTGCTCGCGCAGATGGCCGACAATCTGGACTACCGGCCGATGTTTGTGACGGCTCTGCAAAGACTTCAAGCCGAAGAGTCCAAGAGCGAAACGCGCTGGCTGAAGCTCGCCCAGATGAAGCCGGGAATGATCGTGGGCGCGGGAATCTATTCGCAGACCGGCTTACTCCTGCTGGCCAAAGGCCAGGAGATCACCGACTCCGCCATGGCGCGACTCAACAGCTTTGCTTCCCTGTTCGGCGTGATTGAGCCGATCAGCGTGATCGTGCCGTACGCACAAGAGGACGCCAAGCCGGTTCCGCCGCAAGACCCGCTGGATTCGCTGCGTAGCCTCGCCCTACGCTAGACTGGCTCGATGGAGCTTGGGGACCGGGACCTTCATATCTGGTCGGCCAAGCTCCACGCCTCCGACGCCGCGATTGCTGCTTTCGAGAAAATTCTCTCCCCAGAGGAAGCCGATCGATGCGGGCGCTTTCATCAAGCGCAACATCGCCGCTCGTATGCTGTGTCGCATGGCGTGCTGCGATCGCTGCTGGGCCGCTACCTAGGGATCTCCCCGGAGCTAGTCGCGTTTCGATATGGGCGCGCGGGTAAACCCGTTCTGGCGATACCGGGCACTCCCCTGGCGTTCAACATGTCGCATTCAGGGGACCTGGCGGTTTACGCCTTCGCGAAAGACTGCCATTTGGGAATCGACGTAGAGCAAGTCCGGCCCGTGCCGGACTTAGAGGGAGTCGCCTGTCGTTTCTTTAGCCCCGAGGAGTGCTCAGAGATGCTGGGGTTGGACGGGGCAGAACGCATCGAAGCGTTTTTTCGGTGTTGGACGCGCAAGGAGGCTTACATCAAAGCTGTGGGCGACGGGCTCTCGATGCGGCTGGACAAGTTTCAGGTAAGTCTCGCGCCCGGCGAGCCCGGTCTTCTGCACGCGGTCGAAGGGCACGAGGGTCCTTGGCACATGCATCATCTAGAGCCGGAAGAAGGATATATCGGCGCGGTGGCTTATAGCGGAGCCGGTCGCGCGGTTACAAATCGGGGACAGGCCTGTCCTCGATTTGCTAATTGCTTTTGATCTCGTTCAGGAGCGGGATGTCTTTCACTGGTTTGGGACCGGGGAGCGTCTTCAAATACGTCCAGACATCGGTGAGTTCCTGGTCCGAGATGATCTTATCGATGTAGGCCGGCATGGAGCCGGAGGGACGACGGACGTAGCGGATAAGCGCCTGCGCGTTCAATACCGTCGAGGCGATCCGGGCGCCATCGCGGCCGCCCTGCCCCGCGTAACCGTGGCATTCCCAGCAGCCGTCCCGCAGGAACAGGCGCTTGCCGTTTTCCGCGTTTCCATTGGGCTGCGCGAATGCGATGCCGGCCGTCAGCACTGCTGCCAATATGCATATCGTTTTCATCGCTTTGTCCTTAGCGCGGTTGCGTCACCACATCGATCAGCGCCGGCTCCCCCTTCTTCACCACTTCGAGAGCCGCCTTAATGGCCGGTCCGAGATCGTTTGGATTCTCGATCGGTCCCGAGCTATACATGCCGTAAGCCTTGGCCATAGTCGCGTAATTGATGTTGGGATCATCCAGCGTCACACCTACGCCGGCATTTTCCGGACCTCGCCCGGCGCGCGATGCCATATCCTGCAGGAACATATGCTCCTGATGATACCCGCGGTTGTTGTGCATCACGCTGAGCAACGGGATGCGGTGATGCGCCGCAGTCCAAAGCACACCGGGGGCGTAGTTGAGATCTCCGTCGCACTGGATGTTGACGGTGATGCGGCCGTGCTTCTTATTAGCCAAAGCCGCCCCGACCGCCGCCGGAGCGCCATATCCGATTCCGTACGCGCCGTGCCCGCCGATATAGTGATATGGTTTGTCGAAATCCCACAGACGCAGAGGCCACCAACTGATGAACGTCGTATCGGAGACAAAGGACCAGTCTTCCTTGCGGATCTGGTTCCAGATTTCGGCCGAAAGCCGCGCGGTGCTGATGGGACTCGCATCCCAGCCTGTGGCGGCCTGGTCGAAATCGCGGTCGCGGTTCCGCTTGTGCTCCTCGGCCAGCTTCTTGCCGCGCTCCTCCATCGCCCGTTTGCGATCGGGCGTAATCAGGCGCTTGCACGCTTCAATCAGGCCCGGCAGGGTGGCTTCGGCATCGGCGGCAATCGCCAGGTCGACTTCCGCGTAGCGGCCGAAATCCTGATAGTTGCTGCGGCTGAACAGGTCGCCCGCAGTGATCGTCATGAGCTTTGCGCCAGCCTTAGTGATGGGGCGCGATTCCATGCCCATCCGGTTGATCGGCGTCTGCGTATGCGTGGCGTTCCAGAAGTCGGGCACTTCGAGGCCAAGCACAACGTCGGCAGTGGCGACATTGCCTGTATTAAAGAGCGGGTGCCGCGAGGGGAAATTCATGCGGAACTTGCGATCCTGCACGCCGGCCTGAATCGTCTCCGCGAGTTCCACCAGCAGCGTGATGCCATTGGGAGTGCGCGCCACGCGACCAGCGACAATCACCGGATTCTCGGCGTTCACCAGATATTTCGCCATCTCGGCGACGGCATTGGGATCGCCTGCCGGAGGGGTCGGCACTACCAGCTTCGGAATGCGGAGCGAGCGGCGATCTTCCTCGGACATTGGCTCTTCCTGCAATTGGCCATTGGCGCAGAGAACGATCGGCTCCATGGGCGGGGTCATCATCACTTTGTAAGCCCGTATCGCAGACTCGGCGAAGTGGCCGAGCGAGACCGGCGAATCGTCCCATTTCGTGTAATCGCGAACCATCGACGCGGCGTCCTGCACGCTGTGCGCCCACTCGACGTCGCTGCGGCGGAAGGCGATCTCCTGCTCGTTACCGAGGATCAAGTAAACCGGCACGCGGTCGGCATACGCGTTGTAGATTGCCATCGAGGCGTGCTGCAGCCCCACCGTTCCATGCGCCATGCACAGGATCGGCTTGCCTTCAATTTTGTAGTAGCCGTGCGCCATCGCGATCGACGACTCTTCGTGACAGCAGGTGATCCATTCCGGCTGTTGGTTCTTGCCGTAATTAATAAAGGATTCCTGCAGGCCGCGGAAACTAGAGCCGGGATTGGCGAAGATGTAATCGAAGTTCAAGGTCTTAAGCACGTCGACCATGAAGTCGGCGCCTGGACGATCGGTAGTGTAGACTTCCACGCGCGGTGCGGGAGCGCCGGTTTCCAATGCGACCTGCCGCGGCGTGGGCAGCGGCGCGGCAGGACGAGCCTGGGCTTGTTGTTGTTGCGCCGTTGCGGCTGGCGGTTTGGTCACCAGCGCGGCCGCGCCCGCCGCCGCGCCTTTCAAGAATCCCCGACGATCCACGGAGGTCTTCTTCGATTTCGCCATTGCCTGGTCCTTTCCCGTCAGCGCGGCTGCGTGATCACGTCGATCAACGCTGGCTCGCCTTTCTTAACCCGCTCGATGGCCCGCTTGAACGCGGGCGCCAGATCCTTGGGGTCGCTGATCGGCCCCTCGGCGTAAAGCCCGTAGGCCTTCGCCATCATTGTGTAATCGATGTTCGGATCCCACAGCTTGGTTCCGATATGCGCGCGGTCCGCACCACGATTGTGCACGCTGCACATCTGCTCGATGAACATTACTTCCTGATGATACCCGCGGTTGTTGTGCATGATGCTCAACAGCGGAATCTTGTGATGCGCCGCCGTCCACAACACGCCCGGCGCATAGTTCAAGTCGCCATCAGTCTGAATGTTGATGGAGAGGCGGCCGTATTTGCGGTTCGCCAACGCGGCGCCCACCGAAGCGGGCGCTCCGTAACCCATGCCGCCCGCACCTTGCCCACCGATGTACTGATAATGCTTGTCCATCTTCCACAGCCGGTTGGGCCAGTTGCCGGCAAATGCCTGGGGTGAGACAAACGACCAGTCTTCGTTCTTCACCAGCGGCCACAACTCTCCGGCAATGCGGGCGAGGCTAACCGGGCTGGCATTCCATCCATATGCCGCCGCGTCGATACTCTGCTGCCGTATTTTCTGGTGCGCTTCCGCCAATTTTGCGGCGCGTTCCTGCATAGCGCGACGGCGATCGGCGGTAATCAGTTTCTTGCAGGCGTCGATGAGGTAAGGCAGGGTGGCTTCCGCATCGGCGCCAATATCCAGATCGACTTCGGCGTAGTGACCGAATTCCTGAAGGTTGCTCTTCAGATCAAGACCCATCGAAGAAATGCCGATTACCTTGGCGCCGCGCGCGTGAGCGGCTCGCACTTCGCCGGAAAGATCGGCGACTTCGAGGCCCAGCACGACGTCCGGCTGATACCCCGCACCACCATTGCCCGATAGCGGATGGTGCGTCGGGAAATTCATGCGCTCCTGGCTGTTAAACGGAGCCTGGAGGGTTTCCGTCAGGTCGATCATCAGTTGGAGCCCCTCGGCGCTGTGCACCGCGCGCTGCGCGATAATGAGCGGCCGCTCGGCATTGACCAGCATCTTCGCGGCTGCAGCTACCGCTGCCGCATCGCCCGCCGGAGGAGCGGTCTCGACCAACTTGGGAATGTGCGGCGCCGGCCCGGTCATCGGGTGCGCCTGCACTTCGTTGTGCGCCACCAGAAGCACCGGCCCGCGCGGCGGGGTCATCGCAATTTTATAAGCCCGCACCGCGGATTCCGCGAATGCGCCGAGCGAATACGGCTGATCGTCCCACTTGGTGTAATCGCGGACGAGCGCGCCCAGATCGTTGCCGCTGTGCATCGACTGCACGCCGGAGGCACGTTCGGCGCCATCCACATGATTGCCGACCACCATGTAGATGGGCACCCGATCCACGTAGGCGTTGTAGATGGCCATAGCCGCATGTTGCAGCCCGATATCGCCATGAATCAGCGCCATCATCGGCTTGCCTTCGATCTTGGCGTAGCCGTGGCACATCGCGACCGCCGATTCCTCGTGCGTGCAGGTGAGGAACTCGGGCATTTTGTTATCGCCGTAATTGATGAGAGACTCGTGCAGCGATTCGAAGGTCGAACCGGGATTGGCGGCGAGGTAATCGATGTTGAGCGACTTCAGGACGTCGACCATGAAGTCAGAACCGGGATGCTCAATCACCTGAGTGGCGGCGGGACGTGCATTCCCCGCCTCCCGCGCCAGTTGCGGGCCGGAAGGGGTTTGCGCGGTTCGCGGCGCCGAGCCGGCTTCCTGGGCTTTACCGATTTCCGGCTTGGCGGCGAGTGCCGCGGCGCCTGCTGCCGCGCCCTTCAAAAAGCCTCGACGGCCGACGGAATTCTTCTTGGATTTCGCCATCCGGAACCCTCTTTTCCGAGTCGACAGACGTGGACTAATGCCCTTTAGCATCAATCGAATAGGCTTTCAGTGTAGGGCTGGGAAAGGCTCCGCGTCAAGCCGGCTCAGCGTGCCGCGCGATTCTCAAGTGCCGCGGCCGGCGCCAGTGCCATGACCGCACGCGCGGTCGCCGCCGCCGAAATCCACTGATCGTGTTCGTAGGGGAAGGCGCTCTGAAAATACGGCTGCAGCTTGGGCGAGCGGCTGCGGACATACCAGGAGCCATCCGGGAATTGCGTCCGCAGGAGGTACGCAACACCGCGCGCGTAAGCCGCGTCCGAGGGCTTCAGCAACCCGGCCTCAGAAAGAGTAGAGAGAACAACGCCGGTGGCATACGGGTCTGAACCAAGGTGAGGGTTCTGCGACCAGCCGCCATCCTCCTTCTGTTCTTTCATCAGAGCCTGCGCTGCCACGCTGAGCGCGCTCTCCGGCACACCGGCCAAGTGCAGGCCCATTATGCGGTCGGCCTGTTCGTAGCTGGTGGCTGGGCGTGCGGCGAGTAGCCATTCCCTACCCCGCGCGATGCGCTCGTCAAACTCGGCTTTGCGCGCCGGCCACTCGTAGGTCTTCAACGCGCGCATTGACCAGGCCGTGCGTGAGATGGTGCTCGACTCCATCGGCGTGCGCGGGCCAGCCGATCGCGCCCAGGCGCCTGACAAATTCTGGCGCGACGCCAGGTAGTGGACGATGGCGTCGGTCGAAGGATTGGCCGCCTCACCCAAATCGCCAAGCGCCACGATTTCATAGAACAGGGTATCGGTGTCGCCGCCGATCGAGAGAAGAAAGGGCGAGTCGGTCAACAAGCCGGGGCGCTCAGCAACCATACTGTCCAGAAAGGTGCGCCGCATCCGCTCATCCGGTTTGAGACCAGCCGCGCGGAGCGCTCCATAAGCACGCGCATTCAGCGCCTGATGGTGACAACCCACGCAACCGCCACCGGCGGTGAAAAACACATCTCCCGATTTCGCCAGTAACGGCGAGGCTCGGTTTATAGCGTCGGCAGGTCCCGCGGGCTTGAACTCGGCTGGCCGGACAGGAGCGGCCGCGAGGGTTTTTCCATTCGCTCCGGCCCTTTCGAGCGCCGCAATCACCGCCGGATCCCCAAATTTCCGCGCCCAATCCAGCACCGAATCGGCAAACTGATCTTTGGCATTCACATCTGCGCCCGCCGCGATCAACCGGCGTACGGTTTCCAGATTCGGACGATCGGTCGCCACGGCGAGCATGAGGGCGGTCATTTTGCGGTAATCCTGCATGTTGACCTTGGCTCCAGATTTGAGGAGAGTGGCAATTACAGACGGGTCGGCCGCTGGGGCCGCGTACATCAGCGGCGTCAAATGGAAGGTGGTGATGGGACCGATCGGCCGGTGGCCGCCATCGGTGTTGAAGGCGTTGACATCGGAGCCGGCGGCGAGCAGCATTCGCACCATCTCCGGATCGCCGACATTCAGGAAAGCGTTCATCAAAGCGGTAACGCCGGACTTGTCGACGCGCCGGGCGTCCGCACCTTTGTCGAGCAGCAGTTTGACCGCCTGAGGCTCGCTTTTCAGGGCCGCGGTCTGCAACGCATCGGCTCCATTGGTTCGGGTCGCTTTGGCATCCGCCCCCTTTTCCAGCAGGTAACGAACGGTGGCGACATTGCCGTGAACGGACGCGGCCACCATCAGCGGCGTCACGCCGTTCTGGGCGCGGGCGTTGACATCGGCGCCCTTCTCCGCTAGCAGACGGGTCTTTTCAAAGTTGTAAGCGCCATATATTAACGGAGTTGCTCTGGAGCGATTGCGCGCATTCGGATCGGCGCCGCGATCGAGCAGAATGCGAACTGATTCGGCACTGCCATACGTTGCCGCATAGTGCAGCGGTGTCTCGCCGAGACGGCTCAACGCGTTCGGATTTGCCGCCAGGCGCCGCAAACCGTCGTTATCGCCGGCACGAATCAGGCGAAACAGATCTTCGCTTTTTGCAGGCGCCGGAGTCTGGGCGGAAACCAACCCGCCGCAGAGCATCGCCAAGAGAAATCGATACACCATTCGCGGCCAGTATACACCCCGGAACGTGTATGATAGAAAACCATGAAACGTCTGCTGACATTTGCCGTCGCCGTGCTCGCCGCTGGTAGTTCGTACACCGCGCGCGCGCAGCAAGAGATTACGCTCATCGCTCCCGGAGGCATCCGCGCGGCCATCGAGCAACTCATTCCCGGCTTCGAAAGAAAGACCGGCTACAAGGTGAAAGCGACGTTCGGTTCCGGGCTTGGGACCAAGGCGCAAGTCGCGAAAGGCGAGGCGTTTGATGTACCCATCGTACAACCCCCTTATCCGGAAGTGCTGGCTTCAGGCAATGTAGTGAAAGATAGTGCGAAGCCGCTGGCGACGATCGCGCTGGGTGTCGCGGTCAAGCAGGGTGCGGCCAAGCCCGACATCTCCAGCGTGGAAGCGGTGAAGAAGACGCTGCTCGCGGCCAAATCGGTATCCTATCCGAACCCGGCAGGCGGAGCCGCGGCGGGCGTAACCTTCGACGCGACGCTCAAGAAACTGGGGATCGCGGAGCAGATCGAGCCCAGGCTCAAACGAGCTCAGGGCGGCGCCGCGGCGATGCAGATGGTGGCCAAGGGTGAGGCCGAGATCGGCCTGACGTTTCTGAGCGAGATGGAGACGCCCGGAATCGAGCCGGTCGGACCGCTTCCGAAAGATATCGCTCCTCCGACCAGCCTGGTGGGATTCGTTTCCACGCACGCGAAAGATCCCAAAGCGGCCAAGGCGCTGCTGGATTACCTTTCGTCGCCGGAAGCGGCAGGGGCTTACAAGGCGCAGCACATGCAGCCGGGCCGCTGATTACGAACCATCCGGCAGGCGCTCCAGAATCAATTCCGAGAGCGTATTCAGGCTGTTGGTGATGCGGTCGGCCTCGGTGTTCACCAGGTCGTAGCGTCGACACCGAATTTTCCGCTTTGCGCAAGAGAACGATAGGACGCCAACCAGCCACAGGTCGTTCGGCGCCGCCGCGGAACGTAACCGGCGTAATCATTCCCACTTCCGCGGCCGTCGTCCCGAGCGCCACCAACATGCCCGCTCCGAACGCGAAAACCGTCGATAGCGCAATCGCCGCAAATGATTTTCCGCCGCCAAGCCCCCGCTGCATACCGCGCACCGCAGAGAAGAGCGGTCGCCGACATTCGTCTCCCTGTGAACGTAGGAATCCTGGCCGTCCGATAGGCGGTGTTCAGGGCTCCGATCGCCATTACTCAGCCCCACGACGGGTTTTCAAAAAAGGTGCCGGCGCCCAGCGCGAGGATCACACCGAAGGCATTACACAGTCCTGTCCACGGCGCGATTCTCTCGGGCTCAAAGTGAATGAGGCTTCGCCAATACGCGCCGGGCATCCTACTCAGGCAGCCGGAATGCGAGGAATTCACCCGAGTAATTGCCGCCACTGACCGGCACCACGATGTATTGCGCCCCGTTCACCATGTAGGTCATGGGCGAGCCGCTTTGCGGAGCGGGCATCCAGACGGCTCCCACTTCCTGCCCGGTGGCCTTGTTATACGCGCGCAGCATTGCGCCGCGCGGATGGCCTTCGGCGGTGGTGACTTGCGGATCGGCGGCGATCACGAGAGTCTTCGTGACCAGCACGCCGACGTAACCAGCCTGTCCTGTGCGCGGGATATTCAGACCTTTGAGCGCGGGGTGATTGCGAATGTAATCGGGTGTCTCGCCGTGCGCGATCTGCCAGACGAATTCGCCCTTGTCCATATCGATCGCGGTAATGCGGCCATAAGGCGGCTTAAGGAGCGGCAGACCTTCGGGAGTGAGGTTCAAACCATTGCCGACGCCCGCGGTGGTTGCATTCGCCGCGCTGGCGGGAGCGGCCAGCCGCGATCCCGGACGCGGCGCATCGGCGCCGACGTTCTCACCGGGGCCGGACACATATCGAACTCCGGTGGTGGCAAAACCTTCGACGTAATCGATATCGGAAAATTCCTTGCTCGGCGGCGGAAGCAGGCCAATCGGAGGAAACGAGATGAATGAAGGGACATAAGCGATGTGCGTCTCGGGATCGAACGAAAAGCCGGGCCAGTTCATCCCCCCCGAGGAGCGGAACGCCGCGATCGGCCCATCCGCCTTACTCACGACCGGCGGCGTGAAGATCGGCCCCAATTTGAATTTCGAAACAAGCTGCAAGGCTTCGGCGTGTAGCTGGGGCGTGAAATCAATCAGATCGCCGGAGGTGACGCCTTGGTAATCGAAGGCCGGGGGCTTGCTGGGAAACGGCTGAGTCGGCGAATACCACTCGCCCGGCACGTCGCCCTTTGGCACCGGCCGCTCCTCAATCGGCCATAGAGGCTGCCCGGTGACGCGATCGAACGCATACAAGAACGCCTGCTTACTCGATTCGAGGACCGCCTTCACCGGCTTCCCGTTCACCGTAAGATCCGCGAGCACGGGCGCCGCGGCGATGTCCATGTTCCAGATCGAATGATGCACCAACTGGTAATGCCACTTGCGCTGGCCCGTCTTCAGATCGACGCAAACCAGGCTGTCGGCGAACAGGTTGTTGCCCGGACGGTGCCCACCGTAGAAATCCGACGAAGGCGTTTCGACCGGCAGATAAGCCAAGCCGAGATCCTCGTCTACGGCCATCTGCGACCACACACCAGTATTTCCATTTACCGCCCAGGATTCTTTCAGCCAGGTATCGTTGCCGAATTCACCCGGCCGCGGAATGGTATTGAACTGCCAGAGTTTTTTGCCGGTGCGCACATCGAAAGCCAGCACCATACCTTTCGTGTTGTTGTGCGTTTTGGGAGTACCGCCCTCGCGAAAGGAGGAGCCCACGAGCACGACGCCGCTGCGCGTGACCGCGGGAGTCGCATGGAGGCCGATCTCGCCTTTGACGAGGTCGATCGGCTGACCGGTGCCATACACCGCGAACAACTTCATATCTACCGATCCGTTATCGCCAAACGACCGGATCGGCACGCCCGTCTTCGCATCCAGGCAGACGAGCCGGTAACCCGGGGTTACATAGAGGATGCGTTCGGCTGTTCCATCGGTCCAGTAGGAGAGGCCGCGGCCGGAAAGCTGCCGTGGCGCCGCCGCGCCGCGAGCACCCTCGCGTTCTCCATGAACCCACAGCAATTCACCGGTTGCGGCGTCGAGCGCGATGGCGGACCGCCGCGAACCCGCGGTGGCATAGAGTACGCCGTGCACCATGAGCGGTGTCGATTCCAGTTTGTATTCGGGACGGTTGCCCAGGTTGTCGGTCTTAAACCGCCAGGCAACCTCGAGTTTATTGAAGTTATTCGCGTTGACCTGGTCCAGCGGCGAATAGTGATAATTCCGAAGGTCGCCAGCGTAAGAGCGCCACTCGACGCTTTGCGCCGGCAACACGCCGCTCCAAAGAAGGGCCGCCAATCCCAGATTTCCCCACGACAGCATCGCTCACCTCCTCGACGTCCGTCCCATCATCTTATAACCGGTAACGCCGGTGGTCTTGCTCCACCGGCGGCGGCGCCTTCGGGCCAGGCGACAAGATCGCCGGGTTTGCTCTTCCGATATCATCGGAACACGATGCCGAACTTCGTCTGCGTCACCTGCGGCGTGCAATATCCCGATTCGCCAACCCCGCCAGATCTGTGCCCAATTTGCGAGGACCCACGCCAGTTCATCGGCCTCGACGGACAGAAGTGGACCACGGTCGAGGAAATGCGCTCGAACTACCGGAACGAAATCCGAGAGGAAGAACCGGGGCTCGATACCGTCCACACCGAGCCTTCGTTCGCCATCGGCCAGCGCGCGTTCCTGCTGCAAACGCCGAAGGGAAACCTACTCTGGGATTGCGTGAGCCTGCTCGATGAAGCCACCGTCTCCGCCGTGAGGAGGCTCGGCGGTGTTGCCGCCATCGCCATTTCTCATCCCCACTACTACGCCTCGATGGTGGACTGGAGCACGACGTTCGGTAGCGCCCCGATTTACATTCACGAATCCGACGCGCAGTGGGTGATGCGCCCGGATCGGAGCGTGCGCTTCTGGTCCGGCGAGTCGATACCGGTTCTGGATTCCCTCACACTGATCCGGACACCCGGCCATTTCGACGGTTTCCAGGTGCTGCATTGGAAAGCAGGCGCGAACGGCCGGGGCGCATTGCTGTCGGGCGACCAGCCGCAAGTCTGCATGGACACCCGCTGGGTCAGCTTCATGTACAGCTATCCGAATTACATTCCGCTCGCGCCCGCCGCCGTCTCTCATATCGTCGATATTCTGCGACCGTACGCATTTGACCGTATTTACGGCGCGTTTCCCCGCCGCACGGTGGTTACCGATGGAAAGGCGGCGCTGGAGCGCTCCGCCGAACGCTACTTACGGGCTGTCGGCGGGCGGTCCGCTGCCTGACAGCCGCCCCTTGCCGGTCCGCGTGGCTGCCGGGTGTATACTGGCCGTGATTCAACGAGGAGAACCTATGGTCCGGAACGTGCAACTGCTTCTCGCACTCATCGCCACGATCGCCACAGCCCAATCCCTAAAGGTGAAGTCGGCCGGCGCGCCGCCGCAAACTATCCCGACCTTTTCCACCGCGGACCTTTCCCGCAGCGGCATTTTTTACGCGGGCGGCAAATACGTTGGCGAGCCCGGCAAGGAGGTGATGGGCGGCTCGGCCTATGTGGAGGTGTGGGTGCCGAAGCAGATCCGGCATCCGTATCCCATCATCTATATCCACGGCGCCGGACAGACCGCGACCGACTGGCTGCAGACCCCGGATGGCCGTCCCGGATGGGCGTACTATTTCGCCAAGCAAGGCTACGTGCAATACATGGTGGATTCACCCGCGCGAGGCCGCTCGCCGTATGTCCCCGATCATGACGGCAATCTCACCATCCGCACCGCGGCGGCCCTGGAATCGACGTTCACCGCGTCTGCCAAGAAGGGCGATTTCCCGCGCGCCCATTTACACACGCAGTTTCCGGGCACCGGTCTGATTGGCGATCCGATCTTCGATGACTTCGCAAAGACACAAGTACAATTTCTGCAAGGCGGCGGTCCGGCAACGCAGGACCAACTGAGCCGCGACGCATTCGTCGCGCTGCTCGACCTGATCAAGACTCCGGTGATCATCCTGTCGCACTCCCAAGGCGGCACTGTAGGTTGGCTGATGGCCGACGCGCGGCCCAATCAAGTCAAGGGAATAGTCACGATCGAACCGGCCGCCCCGCAAATCAAAGGCGTGGACACGGCGAAGGTCGCCTATAATACCGGCGGCGGCTTGAGCTGGGGCGTCACCTCCGATCCCATCCACTACGATCCCCCGATTCAGAACCCTTCGGAATTACAGGTCGCCCTGGAAGAGAAGTCCGATATTCCCGGCGACATCGTCCCCTGCTACTTGCAGAAGGAGCCGGCGCGCAAGCTCATCAATCTCGAGAAGATTCCGGTGGCGTATCTGTCCGCCGAAGGCGGCTATCACCGCGTGTTCGACCATTGCCTCGCCAAGTGGCTGAACCAGGCCGGGGTTAAGACGCAGTTCGTGCGCCTGGAAGATGCCGGCATTCACGGCAACGGACACGAAATGATGCTCGAGAAAAACAGCGACGACATCGCGCGTTTTATGGACAGCTGGATCGAGAAGAACGTCCCGCAAAAGGACAAACCGAATCTGGCAATGCCGCCTTCGTCCATCCCCACGTTTTCGACGGACGCGATCGCCCGGCAGGGATTCTTTTACGCCGGCGGCAAATATGTAGGCGGTCCCGGCAAAGAGACCATGGGCGATGCGATGTACACCGAGGTCTGGGTTCCGAAACAAGTCAAGCACCGGTACCCGATCGTCTTTTTCCACGGCAATGGCCAGACTGGCGCAGTGTGGCGGCAGACGCCCGACGGCCGGCCGGGTTGGGCTTATTATCTGGTGGAGCAGGGCTACACCGTGTATATGGTGGACTATCCCGCGCGCGGCCGTTCGCCCTACGTTCCTGGCGTCGACGGCAAGCTGAGCATCCGCACCGCGCTCGATCTGGAGCAGATTTGGACCGCGCCTGCGACTTCGGGCGGTAATTTCCCGCGGATGCACAAGTACACGCAGTGGCCCAGCGATTCACCCAAGAAGGGGATGATGGGCGATCCGGTATTCGACAATTTCGTCAAAGGCCAGATGCAGTTTGTGAACAACCAGGCAGAGGTAGCGGTGCCGGCGGGAATCGCGTTGCTCGATAAGATCGCGAGCCCGGTTATTCTGATCAGCCATTCGCAAGGTGGCGGAATTGGTTTCAATGTCGCCGATGAACGTCCCAAGCTCATTGCCGGGATGGTGGCCATCGAGCCCGGAGGGCCGCAGATTGGCACCGCCGACACAGCCAAGGTGGAATACACGCGCGTAAATCCCGATTCCTGGGGTCTTACTCCCATGCCGATGAAGTACAATCCGCCGTTCAACAGTCCGAAGGACATCAAAGTGCATCTGGAGCCTTCGGAACGGCCGGGCGACGAAGTCGGCTGCTACATGCAGGACGAGCCGGTCCACAAGCTGGCGAGCTTCCAGGGAATGCACATCCTCTCGATTTCCGCCGAGGGGACGTACCATCGCGTGTTTGACGTGTGCATTCCGAAGTGGCTCAACCAGGCGGGCGCGAAAGATGACTTCGTCCGTCTGGAAGACGCCGGCATTCACGGCAACATGCATGAAATGTTTCTCGACCGCAACAGCCAAGAGGTGATCAAGTTCATCGACGGCTGGCTGGGCAAGAACGTAAAGTGACGATTCGATATAATAATCCTCACGAGGAGGCGCCTTTTGTCCATGAAGATTAGGGCTTTGATGGTTGCCGGAGGGCTGTTTGTGGCCGCGCTGCCGGCCCTTGCCCATCACGGCGATGCCGGCCGTTACGAAGATAATCTAACCACGTTGACGGGAACCGTCGTCGATCTGCAGTTGATCACTCCGCACTCGATTATTGTGCTCGATGTTACTGACGAGAGCGGCAAAACGGTTCGCTGGCAGGCGGAGTTGGGTTCGCGCACCAACATGATTAAGGACTTTGGCTGGACGAAGGACACCGTGAAGCCGGGCGACAAGATTACCATGACCGGCCGCAAGGTGAAAAGCGGCGCCCCCTACATGAATCTGACGGACCGTGCCAACATCGTGATGGCCGATGACGGCAAAGAGATCTTCCGGACCAACAACTATGGCACCGAGCAGCGCAAGCGCCCGGCAGCCGGCCTTACCAACCCGTAACGTGACACGATCCATTCTGCTGGTCTTATTGGCGGTCTCCGCCGCAACCGGGCAACTGCGCGAAGTCGCCTACTTGAAAGCCTCAAATGCCGAAAGCAACGACCACTTCGGAAACGGGGGCACGCTGGAAGGCAAGGGCGTTGCGCTCAGCGGCGACGGCCGAACTCTGGCAGTGAGCGCTCCGTACGAAAGCGGCGGCGCAAAAGGCGTCAACGGCAAGCAGGATGACAATTCGGTCTACAGCTCCGGAGCCGTTTATGTCTTCGTGAACCGGAATGGCAAGTGGGCTCAGCAGGCCTATCTGAAGGCTTCCAATCCAGGACTGAGCTACCGCTTCGGACATGAAATTTCCCTCAGCCAGGACGGAAACACTCTGGCGGTCTCCGCACATTTTGAAGCCAGCTCGGCAAAGGGCATCAACGGCGATCAGAACGATCGTTCCATCCCGCAGGCGGGTGCCGTTTACGTATTCACGCGTGCGGGCGACACGTGGAGTCAGCAGGCGTATGTCAAAGCCTCCAATACGGGGGAGGCGAGCAAGGGCAATCAGATCGGAAAGGGTGATCAGTTCGGCTTTTCCGTCGGACTGAGCGCCGATGGGAATACACTCGCAGTCGGCGCTATCTCCGAAGACAGCGGCGCTAAAGGCGTCAACGGCGACCAGAACGACAACTCGCAGCAATCGTCTGGCGCGGTCTATGTTTACACGCGCGCGGGCACGACCTGGTCGCAGCAGGCGTACATTAAGGCGTCGAACACGGACGCCAACGACCTGTTCGGCTACGCGGTTGGCCTGAGCGCCGACGGCAATACGCTGGCGGCTAGCGCCTACGATGAGGACAGCTCGGCTCGCGAGATCAACGGCGTCATGGACAAAACCCGCCGCGGCGCCGGGGCGATCTACGTGTTTTCCCGGACCGGCAGCGACTGGAAGCAGACCGCCTACTTGAAAGCCTCGAATGCCGAGGCCGGCGATTCGCTGGGATACGACATGGCGATCAGCCAGGACGGCAACACCATCGCGGGGGGCGCGGCTGACGAAGATTGCTTCACGCCGGGCATCAATCCGGCGGGTTGCGATAACGACGTGAAACTGGATAGCTCCACGGGCGCCGTCTACGTCTTCGTGCGCAGCAACGGCACATGGACGCAGCAGGCATTCATCAAATCTTCGCACCCCAATAAGGAAGACTGGTTCGGTTCGCGTCTGAACATCAGCGGCGACGGCAACACCCTGGCGGTGGGCGCGCAGCTTGAAAATGGCGGCTCGAAAGGTATCAACGGCAACCAAGCCGATCTGTCCGCCGAGGATTCCGGCGCTTTGTATCTCTTCACGCGCACGGGCAACACCTGGACTCAGAAGGCGTACATCAAATCTTCGAACGCGGAAGCCTACGACGAATTCGGCAGCGCCATGGCTCTCAGCAAAGATGGCAAGGTGCTGGCGATTGGCGCCCGCAGCGAAGGCAGTGCCGCCAAAGGAGTCGGCGGGGACATGAAAGATAACTCTGCCCCCGGCGCCGGCGCGGTATATATCTTCGAAAACCAATAAATGCGTCTGCCCCCATTTTGGGCTTGACAGGCGATCCCTGCCCCTGGCACAGCAGCACTGTGCTAGTTCCGTAGTACAGTCGGGACTGATGCTCTTCCGGCGTTAGGCGGTGTGCCTTTCGAACTCGCGCGCAGCGGCCCCGCGGGCGTCAAAGTGGCGCCCCTGAACAGCGCGTTGTCGAAAGACTTCGAAGGTGTATGGGAAGGCGCAATCGCGACCGAGGGAAAATCGCTGCGGGTGCGTCTGAAGCTGTCACCGGGACCGGACGGCCGCGCGACGGCATTGCTGACCTCCGTCGACCAAGGCAATCACCAAATCCCGGTCACCACGGTGATCATCGAAGGTAAGGGACTGCAAGTGGAAGCACGCGCGGTGTCGGGCGTCTACCGGGGGATGCTTGACGAGCGCGGCGAGATCACCGGAGAGTGGTCGGAAGGTGCTACTCCCCTTCCCCTGACCTTCAGACACGTTCCGGTCCCTGGCGGTCGCGATTCCGTGCCAGTTTCGAATACGGATCCGCCACTGTGAGGAAGCGGCAGAACGCTAGCGCGCCGCGGCGGGTTTCGCGAACTTGCCCGGGTCGACGGCCGCGTTGGGCTGTATCTCGGTTAGCTCTACGTTTTCGCGGCCGTCCAGCCACGTCATCGTCCAGCGGAACGGCATCTTTACACCGGCTACATCGCGATAATCGGAATAATCGATCTGCGTGGGAACACGGCCGACCGGCGAATTGGCGTAGCGGATCATCCGCACCAGCAATCCCGAGTCCACGTCGAAGTAGAACGTCGCGAATGACGCTCCGCTCGCGCTGGTTCCTTGCACCACCTGCGCCTTGCGATCGTTAATTACCACCGGTCGGCCGACGCGCCATTGGCCGAACGCCTGTTTGATCCGCGCTGGAAACGACATTTCCGCGTCCAGCCGCGCTCCCTCCAGTTCGCCTCCCGTCAATGCCAGCACCGGCACCGGACGCAGCGGCGCCGCGATCCACGCCGCGCGCCCATCACACGTCGTGGTGCTGTCACCGTTGAGGGTGTGGATGACCGTGGTGCGCTGGTTCGGTGATTTCGCGTAGATTTCGAGCGGGCGCTTCTCGCTTTCCGGCCCGTATCCCGAACTGCTCCCCTCCGCGGTAAAGCTGGTCAGCGCGCCACCCAACGCCTGAACGTACTTGGCGAATATCTGATCGACGCTGGGCGCGTCGCGCGCCGGTTGGACGATGTCATCCTCTTCTTCGTCCGGAGGAGCGCCATAGATTGTGCCGAGATTCGTCGTCACCTTGGGACGGCTGCCCCCACGGTGGCACGAGTGGCAGGTCACCATCTGCCGTCCGCCGAAGTATGTCTTATTGATGCCCGACATGATGCCGATCATCCGGCGCGCCGTCTGTTTGCGCGGGCTGGTGTCGAGGGCATAGTTCTCCCATTTGCTGTCATTGGCCGCGTGACAATCCTCACACGACATTCCCAGCGCCGCTGAGAAGACGCCCATCATATCCATGAACTGATCGACGGGCACCCCCTTGAGCACCTGAACATTCTTGAAAACCTCTTCGGCCATTTGCGGTTGCGCCTGCGGCGCCGCCGCCAGCACCGCCATCGCTACCCACGCGAGTCTCACCGTTTCTTTTCTCCGCACAGCAGGTTTTGATTTATGAAGATCACATTCCACGGCCGTATCTCCCACGACAGGAACACGCCCTGCTTCGCGAACGGATCTTCGCGGATCATGGCTTCCACCTGCTCGGGATTCTCCGCCTCGTACACCAGCAGCCCGCCGGCATCTTCGGCAAACGGACCGGAGATCACAAGTTTGTTCTGATCCCTCAAGCCGGTCAGATATTGCCGGTGGGCGGGACGCGCCTTGGCAATCGTGGACGCGTCGGACGTGTACTTGGCAATCGCGGCATAGACCATGGCGGCCTCCGATTACTTTTTCGCGGGACTGGGCGCCGGCTTCGCGAACTTCGTGGTGTCGATTCCGGTGTTCGCCTGCACCTGTGTCAACTCGAAGAGCGCGCGCCCGTCGAGCCAGGTCACAGTCCATCGAAAGGGCATTTTGATGCCAGAGACATCGCGATAATCGGAGTAGTCGATCTGCGTTGGGCTCAGGCCGATCGGCGAATCGGAATAACGCACAAGGCGCACCAGCAGCCCAGTTTTGCTGTCGAAGTACAGGTTGACGGGATAGCGCCCGTCGACGGTTCCCTGCACTACCTGCATGTCTTTGTCATCGATGCTGGCCGGGTAGCCGACACGCCACTGCTTCAGCGTCTGTTTGATCTGCGCCGGAAAGGCAAGTTCGGCGTCGAGGCGCGCCCCGTCCAGTTCTCCTCCTGTCAACTCCAGTACCGGCACTGGACTATCCGTAGCGGGCGCCGCGTTCCAGGCAGTCCGTCCGTCAAAAACTGAAGTGCTGTCGCCATTGGGCGTGTGCACAATCGTGGTGCGCAGGTTGGGAGCCTTCGCAAAAACTTCCAGCGGGTTTTTGTCGATATCCGAAAATCCCTTGTATGTGCCTTTGGCTGTGAAGCTGGTCACAGCGGCCAAACGTTGCGCGCCGCCCAACACCTCTAAGTAACGATCCAGCACCTGATCGGCGGAAGGCTTGCTCGGACCTTCTTTGAAAATCTGATCCGGCTCTTCCGGATGCGGCGGTCCATACAAATCGGCCAGGCTCGGCGTGATTCTCGGCCGCTCGCCGCCGCGATGACACGAATAACAGGTCACCACCCGCTGTCCCGCGAAATACATTTTATCGATTGCCGACACCATCGCGATCATTCGGCGCGCGGTTCGTTTCCGCGGAGTGTCGTCGGCATACCGCTCCCAACTGCCGCCGCTCTCGCCAATATGGCAATCGGTGCAAGTCTCGCCCAGCGATGCGGAAATAAATCCCATCGTGGCCATGAACTCGTTTACCGGAATTCCTTTAAGTGTCTGGATATTTTTGAAAACCTGTTCGGACATCAGCGGCTTCGCGTCGGGCCGCGCCTGGGAGCGTGCCGAGACAGCGCTCAGCAGGCACACCATTCCACAAATAAGGATACGCGTTCGCATTCTGGGCCAGTATATACCACCGCGCCCCCGGCGATCTTGTCACCGGTGCGTTCCTCACCTGTCTGACCGGCGAAAAAATCCGGAACGGACGCAAACGTCACCGGCGTTACTCGGTTTGGTGTACTATTCTAGAGCCACTATGGGTACTGCCACGACCACGCCCGTCGTCCCCCGCAAGAAACAACCACTCTACAAAAGGCCGACAGCCCAGGTGCTGTTCGCCATCGGAGTGGCCATCGTTCTCGGTTATGTGAGCCCGCACAAAGCGATCGCCATGAAGCCGCTCGGCGATGCTTTCATCCGGCTTATCACCATGGTCATTTCGCTGGTGGTGTTGTGCACTGTGGTGACAGGAATCGCCGGCATGCAAGACCTCAAAAAAGTCGGTCGCGTCGGCGGCAAGGCGATTCTGTATTTCGAGATCGTCTCGACACTGGCCTTGGTGATCGGTCTCATTGTCGGCAATGTCGTGCAGCCCGGCAGCGCTTTTCACGTCAACGCGGCTACGCTCGATGCCAAGGCTGTCGCGCAATATGCCGGCCAGGCCAAGGCGCAGAGCGTGACTGATTTTCTGATGCAGATCATCCCCACTACTATCGTCGATGCTTTCGCCAAGGGAGCAATCCTGCAGGTCCTGCTGATCGCCCTTTTGTTTGGGTTCGCGCTCTCGGCCGCTGGAGCTCGAGCGAAGCCGCTGATCGATGTTTTTGAAGGCCTGACGCGAGTAGTGTTCGGCATCATCAATATATTGATGCGCCTGGCGCCCATCGGCGCATTCGGCGCGATGGCGTTCACGGTCGGCCAATACGGCCTCGCATCGCTCGGCCCGCTCGTCAAATTGATCGTCACATTCTGGATAACCAGCATTCTGTTCGTGATTGTGATCCTGGGCCCGATCTGCCGCGCTGCCGGCTTCAGTGTCTTCTCGCTTCTCCGGTATTTCAAGGAAGAGCTCGTGCTGGTACTGGCAATCAGCTCGTCAGAGCCTGTCCTTCCGGCGTTGATGGAAAAGCTGGAGCGGCTCGGCTGCTCGAAAGCGCTGGTTGGCCTGGTGGTTCCGACCGGCTATACCTTCAACACCGACGGCACGAGCATCTACATGACCATGGCGGCGCTGTTCGTCGCTCAGGCCACGGGCACGCAACTGACTCTGACGCAACAGCTCACGATTCTAGCAGTGGCGATCCTCACGTCGAAAGGCGCCAGCGGTGTGCAGGGCGCTTCGTTCATCGCGCTGGTCGGCACACTCATGGTGGTGCCGACGGTGCCCGTGGCGGGTATGGCGCTGATCCTCGGCATTGACCGGTTCCTCAGCATGTTCCGCGCCGCCATCAATGTATTCGGCAATGCCGTGGCAACGGTTGTTGTGGCGCGTTGGGAAAAAGAACTGGACGGCGCAACTGTGCGGAAGCAACTGGAAGTCCTCTCATGATCAAACCCGCGTCTCTCCTCCTGATGGCGGGCTTCCTCGCCTTCGCCCAATTGCCGAAATCGGGCCGCCTCTTCGAACAAAACTGCGTGATGTGCCACGGCAACGTCGCGGGCGGGAAGGGGCCCGAGGCCGGGGCGTTGCGGCGCTTGACGCCGGAGGCTATCCTGCAGGCCTTGGCATCGGGCTCGGCTCACGCGCAGGCACGCCAGCTTTCCGAAGCGGACCAGCGAGCCATCGGCGAATTCCTCAGCGGGCGGAACTACATGGCGGCCGGAGAGGGCGATGCCGCCAAGATGCCGAACGCGTGCAAGAGCAACCCGGGCTTCTCCGGCCTGACGGCGGCACCCGCCTGGAACGGTTGGGGCGCGGATGGCACCAACGGCCGCTTTCAACCGGCTGACCACGCTGGATTGCCGGCCGATCGCGTGTCTCGGTTGAAGCTGAAATGGTCATTCGGATTTCCCGGAGCAACCGCAGTTTACGGCCAGCCATCCATCGTCGCCGGACGCGTCTTCGTTGGGCTGAACAATGGATTTGTCTACTCTCTGGATGCGGCCACCGGCTGCGCATATTGGTCGTTCCAGGCTCGCGGGGGAGTGCGCAACGCGATCAGCATCGGGGAAATCAAGGGCCAAGGCTCGGCGCGTTACGCCGCCTACTTCGGCGACGTCCGTGCGAACGTCTACGCCGTGGACGCCGCCACCGGCCGACTGCTCTGGGAGACCCGCGCTGACGACCACCCCGTTGCCGGCATTACCGGCGCGCCGTCTCTCTATGAAGGGCGCCTCTATGTGCCGGTCGCTTCGCGGGAAGAAGCTGCGGGTATTGCGGTAACCTATCCCTGCTGCACATTCCGCGGCAGCATCGTTGCCCTGAATGCCGATACGGGCCGGCAAATGTGGAAGACGCATACAATTTCGGATGCGCCAAAGCCGCGCGGCAAGAATTCGGCAGGCACCCAATTGTGGGGCCCGTCGGGGGGCGCCGTCTGGAATACGCCCACTATCGATCCCAAGCTTCACGTGCTGTACGTGGGGACAGGCAACGCCTACACCGAACCCGGAGCGGAGGGCACCGATTCGATCATGGCGTTCGATCTGAACACCGGCAAAGTGCTCTGGCAAATCCAGGACACTCCTCACGATGCCTGGCTGGCCTGCAACCCCGCATCCTGGGGCGTGACGGAAAATTGCCCCAAGGACATGGGGCCGGATTATGATTTCGGCGCATCGCCCATTCTGCGCGAACTGCCTGATGGCCGCCGCGTTCTGGTGGCCGGCCAGAAGAGCGGGCTGGTCTGGGGACATGATCCTGACCACAAGGGCGCGGTCGTGTGGAAGACGCAGTTGCCGGAAAAGCTCGCCTTGGGAGAGATCACGTTTGGCGGGGCGGCCGATGATCGTTATGCCTACTTCGGGGTGAGCAGCCTGGGTGTCGCGGCCATCGAACTGGCTACGGGCCAGCGGCAATGGGTCTCTCCGCTGAAGGCCGCGGGCCCGCGCCTCGGTATCGGCGCGGCAATGAGCGTGATTCCGGGCGCGGTCTTCGGCGGCGGCTACGACGGGATCCTACGCGGCTTTTCGACTGCGAACGGCGAACTGCTCTGGCAATTCGACATGCGCCAGGAATACCGGACGGTGAACGGGATACCGGCGAGGGGTGGGTCCATGGGCTCGGCCGGTCCGACGATCGCCGGCGGTATGCTTTTTGCCGGCTCGGGTTATGTCTTCGGCGAGCGGGGCACGCCTGGCAACGTGCTGCTGGCGTTTACCATCGAGTGAGCACGGCCTGACGCAGAACCGCGACCGTCAGGGAGCGGTGTTCACGATACTCTCAGCAACTTCGCGGCGGTCTCGCCCAAAATAGCCCGCTTATCCGCATCCGTTAGCCCGGGCGTTTTCAGCACATGGTCGACTGTTGTGGTACTCCAGGGGAACGGGTAATCCGTACCGATCATGATCTGGCTGGCGCCGCATTCCGCCACCATGTGGCGCAGCCCCTCGGGCGTGAACACCATCGAATCGAAGTAGAGCTGCCGCAGGTACTCCGATGGGTGCTTCTTAATGTTGCACGTCTCCGGAAATCGCACACAGCCGTAATCTGATCGCGCTGCGTAGGACGGCAGATATCCACCGCCGTGCGCCGCACAAATTTTGAGACCGGGGAACTTGTCGAGCGTGCCGTCAAAAATCAGGTGCGATAGAAAGATGGTGGTCTCGAGCGGGTTGCCGATCACGTTCGTCAGCCCGCCGGCGCCCGCCAGCCGCTTGTTCATTTCTGGAATGCCTTGCGGATGCATGAACACCACGCATCCCAGTTCCTCCGCTTTCTTCCAGAACGGGTCAAACCTCGGATTGGACAGTTCGTCGCCATTGACGTGGCCGCCGATCGCGGCGCCGCGCAGGTTATACTTCTTCACGCCTTCCTCGAGTTGTTCGGCGGCCATGTCCGGGAACTGCAGCGCCACCGAAGCGAACGCCACGAACCGGTCCGGGTACTTCCCGCATATTTCCGCGAGTTTCTCGTTTTGCAACTGGATCATCTTGCCGGCCACATCCCGGTCAACGCCATACCAGTTTGCATTGATGCTCAGCGCCTGCATGTCGGTTCCCCATTCGTCCATGGTGGCGAAGCGCTCGGAGGCCATAACCGACGCATTGGTCGGCTCCGTCTTGACACCCATCATGGCGGTGGCCTCGGGAATGATCACGTGGGCGTGAATGTCGATAGTTCGAACTCGCTTGCCACCTACTGAAACCTGCCGGCGTTTCTTTGCGCTGCCGTTCTGCGCCCTCATCAGGCCACAGCTGGCAAACACGACTCCGGCCGCGGCCGCCGCTTTGAGGAAACTCCTACGATTGGTCATGGCCTTCTCCTGGCGCCGATCCAACATGGAGTATACTCCGGGAGGAGATTTTCATGCGGCGCTTTTTTCCTGTTCTCGCCTTAATCGGGGTCATGACCGCGAGCGGCTCCGCCGCCGGCAAGAACAAGATTCTCTACGCCGTGACGCATGTCGATGTCGCGGGCGCGGGCAGCCGACTGGCCGAGGTCACCGACCTGATCAAGGAATTCGCCGCTGACAGCCAAAAAGATGCGGGCGCCATCCGTTTCGAGGTGCTGCAGCAGGAGGGCCACCCGAATCACTTTACGATTTACGAAGTCTGGCAGAGCCGCCGCGCCTTCGACGCGCACCTTGCGGCGCCTCACACAAAACAATTCCGCGAGAAGGTGCAGCCGATACTCGGCAGTCCCTTCCGGGAGCGCCTGCACCGGCTGCTCTGACGTTTTAGAAAATCAATTTCAATCCCAACTGAACTGCGCGCGGCCCGCCCGAACCGAGAACCGGGTTCGAGCTGGTCACGTCGGGAGTCTCTGGACGCAATCCAAACGGGCTGTTCGCCGTGGGATCCGTGAAGGTGTTGTCGCCTCCCGGCCCTCCAAACACGTTGGAGATATTCGGGTGGTTCAGGACGTTGAATGCTTCGGCGCGGAACTGTGCCTTGAACCGTTCCTTGAATGACCACGATTTTGTTATCGAGAAGTCCACATTCGTGTACGGCAGGCTTCGGAAAATGTTCGGACCCGTCGTGCCGTAGCTGCCAAAAGCCGGCGGGATCAACATCGACGAGCCATTCGCATAACAACCCAGGTTCGCCAGCGATGCCACTGCCAGCGGGCCCGAGGCTTGCGCCTTAGCCAGACAGGCCTTATTCGACGTGCCCTCAAAGTATGGAATTCCGCCCGCGCCGTCATTAGTGTTGATGAAATCCTTCGTAGTCTTGAAGTCGCCCGGGTTACCGTAGAAATTCCATTGCTCGCCGTTGCTGCCCTGAGCGGCAATCTCCCCGGTGCCGCTGAAATCCGTGCTCGTGTCATTGACACCCCACGGTAATGCACTTTGTACCGACACGATGGAGTTGATTGACCAGCCCTGCAGCATTTGCCCCGGCGTTTTGATACCCGGGATGTTGTACGTCCAGGAGAACGTAAACCGGTGGCGGATATCGAACGGAGTGTTCCCGTAGAGGCTTCTGACGTTATTGTTGTTGATCGGACTCAGGAAGCTCCAGTTGTCGGGAGACATGCCCAAGGCATGCGCGAAGGTGTAGCCCAAAACGAACGAGAGTCCGTGAGAGGTCCGCTGCGTGGCTGAAACCTGCAGCCCGTCGTAATTGGAAAAATTGTTGTTCGAGAGCCAGTAGATATAGCTCAGGTACGGGAA
>CAZKQQ010000067.1:0-31292 GCA_964554945.1 uncultured Solibacteraceae bacterium
TTCCCCCACGCTCATCTTCGACGCGCACTTTGGCTACGATGTGAACCTCGCCTACAGCCAGCTGCCGGCGCAGAATCAGAACCTGGGTGCGACGCTCATGAATATCCCCGGCTTGAGCACTGCCGGACAGCCCCAAAACCGCGCTTTTCAGCAAGGCGGCCTGCCCACGTTGACGATTGACGGCTTTGCTGTCTTGGGATCGCAGAGCCGTTTCCAGCCCCAGGACTATTGGGATCCGGAGCGGAACTATGACGCCAACGTGAGCTGGATCAAACGCAACCATAGTCTCCGGTTTGGCTTCGACTCCGACATCCAGCGCTCCAAGGAAATGCAATGGCAGCTCCCGAGCGGTAACTACATCAGCAGCGCCGGAGGTTTCCACTTTGCGCAGGGCACTACCCAGTTGAAGACCGCCACGGGCACTTCAACCGGAAGCGATTACAATGCTTTCGCGTCATTCCTGTTGGGCTATGCGCAGGAGTCCGGCAAAATCTATCAATGGCCCGACTATTACTACACGAGCAACAAATACATGGGCTTTTATGCCCGTGATCAGTGGCAAGTCAGCCCGAAAGTCACTTTGAATATCGGCGTTCGCGCGGACTACTTTTTTGTGCCGCTACGCAACGGGACCGGCGCGGAATACTTTGACCAGACCAACGGCACGATGGTGATCTGCGGTGTGGGGTCGGTTCCTACCGATTGCGGAATATTTAACCATTCTCAGTTGAAATGGGCGCCTCGGTTTGGCATAGCCTACCGCGTCACGGACCGCACCGTGATCCGCGCCGGTTTCGGTATTTCGAGCGACCCGACCAACTATTGGGCATTTAACAACAAGCGAGAAAACTATCCGTACATCCTCGGCCAGATTCTGACGCCGCCGAATGCATTGTCGTACACCACTACGCTCCGCCAGGGAATTCCGGTCCTGACGGCGCCCGACCTGAGCACGGGCCGGGTATCGGTCCCGGGAACGGCGGGTTTGTATGACGTTGACAACAATTACAAGCGCGGGTATATCCAAACCTACAACTTCACAATTGAACAGAGAATCAGAGAAAGCTGGACGGCTTCGGTGGGCTACGTCGGTTCCAAGCAGGTCGATCCCTGGATGTCGCTCGAAGAAAATTGGTCCGATCTGGGAAAGGGCACGGCCGGCCTGCCCTTTAACAACGCCGCGAATAACTTCCGCGCCTCCTCCACGCCGGTGTTGGGAATCATGGGCGGTAACAATTACAACTCTCTGCAAGCCCGCATGAAAGCCACGCTGCCTGGCTTCACCTGGACGGTCGGATACACCTGGTCCAAGAACCTCGGCTACGACTCAGCCGTGGGCGCGGGACAGACCGCGCACGGTTGGTCATCCATTCCCGCCTATTACCGATCCAAGAACTACGGCCCGCAGCCCATCGATATTGGTCATAACTTCCAGACCACTGCCGTTTACGAACTGCCGATGGGTAAAGGCAAGACCTTCGCTACTTCCGGAGTCTCCTCTGCGATCCTGGGCAACTGGCAGCTCAGCAGCCTCTTCAGCGCCTTCGGAGGCCGGCCATTCACCGCGATCTCTTCGGCCACCTCACTGAATGCAACCGGTTCGGCTCAGTTTGCCGACTGCAATGCGACACCGGTGCTGACCGGTGATATCTACCATTGGTACGACCCCTCGGCATTTTCCGCTCCCACGGGGGCTCCTCACTTCGGTTCCTGCGGCATGATGTCGCTGCGCGGTCCGGGGCTGATCAACCTCGATTTCGGTCTCGAAAAGAAGATCGCCTTGCGCGAGCACTGGAACCTCGCTTTCCGTGTCGAGGCATTCAACGTGGGCAACACACCGCACCACGCCAGTCCCGGCTACAACAGTTCGACCGGCACGACCTCCGCCAATAACGTAACCAGCAGCTCCTTCATGCAGGCGTTTGAAATCGCCAATACCGGCCGTGACGGCGTCGATCAGCGGACCTTCCGCGTCGCTATGAAGGTAAATTTCTAGTTCGAGGCCCAGGCTCCAGCGCATTGGGGGCGATAGATGACACATTCACGACGGAGTTTTGGAAAACTCACGATGGCTGGCTTAGCCAGCTTGCCGTTCCAGGCTCGTGCGGCCAATATCGAAACGACGGTTCGTGGTGTGAAGCTCGGAATTACAACGGGATCGCTGAATCCGCTACCCTCGGCTGAGGGAAGAGATCGCCTTGACATCATCATTGAACAATGCACGAGAATGAGCGTTGGAAACATTGAACTGGCCGGCGGGTTTTTCGGCCCGCCTGTCCGCGGAGCGCTGGGCGGACAGGCGCCGAAGCAGCCCACGCCGGAATATCTGGAGTCGCGCGAGGATCAGCGCAAGTGGCGAATAGATCCGGCGTCCTTCCAGGAGTTCCGGACCGTTCGCAAGCGCTTTGAAGATGCCGGGATCAATCTCTTCTCCATGTCGAACACTTTCGCGGACGACGTGACGGATGAGGAAATGGACGTCATGTTCCGGCAGATGCAGGCGCTCAATCTAAAGATGTTCCAGACGAATCAGACGCGGGTCTCCGTGGGGCCGCGATTGGTGCCTTTTGCGAAGAAATACAACATTTTCCCGTCGTTCCACACGCATGCAGAAACAGAAGATCCGAACGAAATCGCATCGGTGGAGAGCCTCACGAAACTGCTCGCCCTTTCGGAGGAATTCCGGGTTTGTTTGGATCTGGGCCATTTCACGGCCGGCAACAACGATGCCGTGAAGTTTTTGAGCGAGCATCATGAACGAATTACGCACGTCCACGTGAAGGATCGCAAGCGAAATAAGGGGCCCAACGTCGAATGGGGAACCGGCGACACGCCCATACGGGAATGCCTCACACTCATTCGCGACCACAGTTACCCGATTCTTTGCATTATCGAGCGCGAGTTTAACGGGACGGAATCTCCTTATGAAGAGACGCGCAAGAACCTCGACTACATGAAAAAAATCTTGCTTTCGTAGGGGAGGTTGCTGAAACCCGGAACGGCCCGCCTGCCGCAAGTCACTGGGGCCGATTCAGCGTATAGGCGTAAAGCGTATCCCCCGCGGCGATCGTTACGTACTGGAAGCCATCGACCAGGAAAGTAGTGGCGCCGTTGGTGGTCGCGGTGGGCAGCCACGTGTGCCAGAGGATCTTTCCGGTGACGGCGTCGAAGGCGCAAAAGTTTTGAGAGCCGTCGTATCCGAACAGAAGTCCGCCGTGGTGAGCAGACCCTGCGGACCTCCGCCTTCGTGCAGCCACTTCATCTGACCGGTACCGAAAGGGCCGTCGGGTCCGATCACTGAGACCTTCCAACCCGCAATCCTGATAACGGTCAAAGATCTTTACCAGACAGAATGTGTTACCCATGTCTCCGGAACGTTCTGTTACCTATGTGTCGGAACGGTGAAGCCAGGCGGTTGCGATCTCGACGCGGTTTTCTCCGGATTTGATTTGCTGCGCGGTGTGCCCACGCTCGACTGCTCTCGCCAGATCCATCGCCGCGACCAGCAGGTCAGGCAGGTGTGCCGTAGAGTGTAGAGCTCGAATCCTCCCGGATGGCCTTGGCGCGCTGCTTGAACCGTTACTGGCGATTGGAGTTTCAAAAATCTGCCGCCTGGTTGCCTCCATCGCGCGGAACTGCAGGCTCCCGCCGTTCCCTCCGCTAAATATCTGATTGACGCCAACCGGTATGGAGCGCATAGTTTTTAGACCACCAGACAACCAACATCAGTTTCGCCCTGGATCACCCCGATTCGTCCTCCACCGCAAATGATGGTTCCTTGCTGGGGAAAGGATGACAAATGGGGGGCGCCAACCCGGATCAACTGGAACGCCTGTGGCGGCAGCGCATGAAAGATGCGCAACTGCGTCTCGATTTTGCCCGCAACTACTTGAAAGAAGTTCAGCGAGACTTCCCTTCCGGTACTGTTCCCCCGCCGGATGGCGCCTTCGCGCATCACAAAGCCCTTCGTGCAGAGAATGCTGCGCTGGCAGAATACCATCGTGTGTTGCGAGTCTACACGGATCTTGTCCTTCACGGAACGATTGCTGCCGAGAAGGAATCCGCTCGGGCCAAGACCGGCAGTGCTGGTGGTGAGGGAAATCCCCCGTAATCGTTACAGGTTATTTACACGGTTAAAAACAACTTTGCTGGACGCCGATGTCGCGCAATCCATGGTATTCTTGCCATCAATTTCTCTCCCCGTCTGAGAGAAAAGGGGAGCGACTTGCCAGAGCCAAAAATCGCGCATGAACGTTGCGCGCAACGAGAAGAGATCGTAGAGTCCATCCGGGCGGCGGTAGATCGGATTGTGGCTCTGCATCATCGAGAAGTTGACGCGATCCATAAGGACGATACCGCGGAGCTGGAGCGTATCTGGCAGGAGCTCGATCGGGCTATGACTTTCGAGACAACGCTAATCGAAAGATTCAATGCTCATATCGAAGCTCATGGGTGCACGCCAGGGAATGCACGACGATGATTCTAATTGTCGATGACGACCCCTCATTCCTGGGGAGTGCACCGGAGTGGAAGCCCGTGGTGGAAAGAGTGCGCGCTTTGCGGGCTCGTGCTTAGTTGGCTCGTGGGAGTCGCGGCAGCCTCGGCGGGCGAGGGCCGTGGCGGGTCAGATTCCCGAGCGGCGCGTAGGTGAGCGGGACGCCGGCGCGGACGCAACGGAGCAGCAGACCGCCGCGGCTCATGTCGCCGCGGCCGATGAATTCTTCGGGGAATAAGAGGCGATCGCCGAATACCGCGAACATCGGCTCCAGGTACTTCATAGTGGCCACGCTGCCCAGCAATACGAAATCGCAGGCGGGGCCGGCGATCTCATCGAGCGTGCGGCAGGCCCGTTCCAGCGGCTCGCGATAGCGGGGATCGGCGGCGTCGATGGGAATGGAGGCGATCTGCTGAAGCTGCTCGATGGTAACCACGGTTTCCGGAGGCGCGAGTCCATAGCCGGAAGTGATTACGAAGGAGGCCGGGATTCCGGGCGGCGGCGCGGCGAATGACTGGGCGTACGCCAGCTTGCCGCGGAAGTACAGGCCACTCATAAAGGCGAACGCTTCTCCGAGCGGCAGACCCTCGCGGCGAAGGCGGGCGGCCAAAGGGAAGGATGCGCCGGGGCGCAGCAGCAGGCCGGCCCGAACTCCACCGGCATTCGCGGGCGAAAGCAGAAAAATGCGGTGACGCTCAGACATCCGGCAGTCCTTCGGCTTTCGGCGTTCCTTCGGCCGCCGGCCAGGGGCTGACGAGGAACTGGCCGGACTGGTCCTGACGGACGGTGTAGAGCTCATCGAAACCCTCGGTAAACTCGGGCCGCTGAAGGCGCTTTAACGTTCCTATCACGGCGGGAACCGGGATTTTGGCGCCGCCGGCGCGCTGCGCGTTCCGGCGTAAGGCGTCGCGCAACGGCACATCGAAGAAATAGCCGATGACGCGATAGCCGGCATGGCGCGCGGCCTTGATGTAGACGGCGCGGTCGGCGGACACGACATTCGTATTGTCGACTACAAACTTTTGGGCGCCGGCCAGAGAGGTCTGGAGAAATGCGCGCTCGCGCTGGCGTGTCTTCAGCAGATCGAGGCTGATCCGCAAGTGCGACTCAGCGAAGCGCTGCTGATAAAACGTGCTCTTGCCGGCGCCCTGAATGCCCATGAGGATCACAGCTTCCATATCGATTCCGGCCGCATACACACCAGCCGCCAGGATCTTCATCATCGCCCAGCGCGGCGGAGCCGCGGCGCCCCGGGTCTGTCCCAATGTTCGCCCGATAACGCCCGGCGAGGGGGCAGGGGTGCGAATTATCAAGATGGCCCCGGTTTTGCCACAGGAATTGCCATGAAAGCTGCCAAATTCGAAGGTCTGCTCCGCAGTGAGCTGGAGGAATTGTACGACGCGGAGAACCAGATCCTGAAGGCGCTGCCAAAAATGATTGCGGCGGTCAGTTCGGCGGACCTCGCGGAAGCCCTCCAGGACCATCTGGATTTGACCAAGGAACACGTCCGCCGGTTGGACGGTATCTTTGAATCCATCGGCGAGGAGGCGGGCAGCCGCCGCTCCGAGGGAATGGAAGGGGTCGTTCAGGAGAGCGAGCGTTTGCTGACGGAACTGGAGAAATCGCCAGCTCTGGACGCCGGGCTGCTCGGCGCGGCGCAAAAGGTGGAGCACTACGAAATTGCCGGCTACCGGATGGCGCGGGCGATCGCGGAGATACTGGGCCAGCAGGAAACGGCGGAACTGCTCCAGGAAACGCTCGATGAAGAGATGGCGGCGGATGAAACACTAGAGAATCTGACGGAGACGGTGCTGACGGGCGCCGGCGCGTCCTCGAAGTCGCGCACGAGTGGCGGCGCTGCAGACTAGCGTCGTGCGGCGCAAGCGGAATCACACACCAGCGCGGCTGAATCTGCATCCGAACAATTGCTTCCTGATACCATGAGTCTGCCGATCTGCCATGAACAGACGTTCGTTCTTGAAGCGGAGTGTGAGCGCCGCCACGCTGGCCGCCACGCCGGTTTTCTCAAAAACAGGAACCGTGGAACTGGGCGTCTGCGCCGGCAGCGAGGAACTCGGCAAGGCGGAGAAGTGGGGATTCGATTACCTGGAACCGGCGGCGGCCGCCATCGCCGCGATGAGCGGCGCCGAGTTTGAGAGGTTTCGGGAGCAGGTACTGGCATCGCGTCTTCGGTGCCTGAGCTTCAACAGCTTAATCCGCACGATGCAGGTGGTGGGTCCTACGGCCAACCTGGACGCGGTCTCGACGTACCTGGATACTACGCTGGCGCGGTGCCGGCAACTGGGCGCGCGCGTCGTGGTGTGGGGAAGCGCGAGTTCCCGGAATATTCCCACGGGGCATTCGCAGGAACAGACCTGGGCGGAGATCCAAAGATTCCTGCAGCGCGCGGGGGAGATCGCGAAAGCGCGCGAGGTGGTGATCGGGATCGAGCCGCTGCGCAAGCAGGAAGGCAACATCATTAATACGGGGGCCGAAGCGCTGCGCCTGGTGGACGAAGTCAAGCACCCGAACGTGAAGATGATCATCGATTACTACCACATGCGGGCGGAGAACGAGGATCCGGAAATTTTGCTGCGGGCGCGCGAGCACGTGGCGCACCTGCATTTCGCGAATCCCAACGGACGCCGGTGGCCGCGCGCGGCGGGCGAGGATCCGGAATATGGGCGGTTCTTTGGGCTGGTCCGGCAAATCGGCTATCGCGGAGGGCTCTCGATTGAGGGTCGCGGCACGTTTGAAGAGGATGGCGCGGCCAGCCTGGCGTTTTTTCAGAGGGAATTGACTGCTCCCTGACGCTCGCGGTTCTCTGCCGGGGAACTGAGCTAACCGCTGGGAGGCTTCACTTCCCCTGCACTTCGTTCATCACGCCGGAAGCCTGAATGGTGGTGTGATAGCTTTCCATCATCATCCAAAGGCCGTCCTTGTTAGGTGCAAAGACGCGGCTGGCCCAATACGCTTTGCCGTTATAGGTGGGCTGGCACATGATGGAAACCACGGCCGTGCCCAAGTCCCACATCCGGTTGAACAACACCGGCGACACTCCGACCTTGGGGGCGTTCGATTGCTCGCGCTGCTGGATGCCAGCCCAGCGTTGGGCTTTGGTCGAAACGCCATAGGAACTCACCACGACCTGGTCATCGGACACGTGCAGCTTCCAGTGCTCGGGCGTGCCATCTTCCTGCTCCTTCCAGGCAGCAAGGGCAGCCTTCTCGTTGGCCGTGACCGGTTGGTAGGGCATGACCTGGCACGGATTCACGCATGGAATCGCATACGGAGACCGCCCATCGGGGTTTTCCGGCGCGGGACGAGTGGCAATTTCCGAATTGTGCAGCAGTTTCCAGCCGGCCGGCCGCTGTACCCAGAAATGCGCGGCGTATTTGTTACCCTCGTTCTCCTGAATCCAAACTACCTTTCCGTACTTGTGTTCGACGATCTTCACGTCATTACCGCCGGGGACGAGTGGTTTCAATCCGAGCGCGAGCGCATCGTCCTTGAAGTACAAGACGCCATCTGTATCGATCCAGGTGAAGTCCGCGTCCAGGTATTTCTTCACGGATGCCATGTCGGCCTTCTCGTACGCCTGCACGAAGGCCTTGTCGATGGTCACGACCGGGTCGTCCCCGCCCACCGCGGGCGCGGCCATCGCCGGAGCGGCGCAAGCCATTGCCAGGCACAGCACACTCGACTTCACGTGATTCACAAGTACCTCCCCTGCTATGCTACTCCAATCCGTTTTGAGAGCAGGCGATTACGGCCAGCGCAAAAAACGATGGCCTGCGCCACACTAATTTACTTTTTGCGCTGGACTGGCATGGCGAACTTCGCGGCGTCTACCGCGGCGTTCGGCTGGATGTCGGTGATGTTGTATTCTTCGCGGCCGCTCACCCATCCGTAGACCCATTTGTGCGGCATCATCACGCCGGCGACAGGACGGTAATCCGAGTAGTCGATCTGAGTCGGAACGCGGCCGACCGCCGAATTAACGTAGCGGACCATGCGCGTCAACAGGCCGGTTTTCTTGTCGAAATAGAAGGTGGCGACCAAGCCGTTATCGCCGGTTCCCTGAATGACGTAAACGTCTTTTTCGTCGATCGCGGCCGGGTAGGTGACCTTCCAAGTCTTGAAGAACTGTTTGAGGCCGGCCGGAAACGCCATTTGCGCGTCGAGCCTGCCGCCTTCGCGCGCGCTGCCGGCCAGCGGGTATTCGCCGACGACAGTGAGCGGCAGCATGACCCAGGCGTCGCGTCCATCAAACGTGCGGGCGAGATCGCCTTCGCGCTGGTGGACGAGCGTGGCGAGCTGGTTGGGCGCCTTCGCATAGATCTCGACCGGATCAGCCTTGGCCTCGCCGAACAGCATGCTGGTGCCCTTCTCGGTATAGCTGGTGAGCTTGGCCAGATTGGCGGCTCCGCCGAGCGCCTTAATATAATTGTCCAGAATCTGATCGGCGGGAGGCGTACCCGCGGTGGCGGGGTTTGCCGCCGGCAGGATGTCTGGCGGCACGAACGTCGGAGTGCTGTAGATGGCGTCGATGGGCGGAGTGGCGGCGGGGGCCTGGCTCCCGCGATGGCAGGTCCAGCACGTCACTACCTGGCGTCCATTGAAATTCGTCTTGTTGATGGTGTTCACCATCTCGACCATGCGGCGGGCCACTTTCTTGCGCGGCGGGTCGGCCGCCCAATCCGGATGATCGGTGCCCGCGCCGGTGTGGCAATCGCCGCAGCATACGCTGAGCGCGGCGGAAAACAGGCCCATCGTTCCCATGAATTCGTCGACGGGAATGCCTTTCAATACCTGGATATTCTTGAACGCCACTTCGGACATCTGCGGCTTTGCCGTGGCCTGAGCCTGACCCTGCGCGAAGGCGACGCCTTCGAAGGGAATCAGCGTACTCAGCCAACTTTTCTGGTTTTGCGGACCAGAGTAGGTCGAAGAATGACGCGTAAGATTGACGCCGACGATGGCGATCAACCACGCAACCGCGCCACTAACGACCAAACGCTTCCATTGAAGCTTCATCGATACCCCCTAATTCCCAGCGCTCGTGAGTGCGGGCGAAACCCCTCCGTAATGCCACCGAGCGGGAAGAATCATTATATGGCGGCTGGGGTGAAAACCTCAACAATCGATCGGTCATTGCTGTGATCCGATCCGGCTATTCATGGGGGCGCGGACGCGACGCGCCATCGGGGTTCGTCAGCACGAATTTCTGGACGCGCTTGCCGGTGTCGACTTCGCCGGTATAAATGTTGCCTTGGGAATCCATGGCGATGGCGTCGATCCAGTGAAAGAACCCGGCCATGCGGCCGTTGTCCCCGATGGAACCCGCCGGGTTTCCGGTCTTGCGCTCGTGAATCCAGATTTTGTCATTGGTGCCGTCGGCGATCAGAATATATTTCTGTTCCGCGTCATGCGAAAAGGTCAGGTTGTAGATGGTTCCACACATGCCAAACATGGTGCTGCCGGGACCGCCGCATTCCTTGCCGCGCGAAGGCGTCGAGGGATGGACAAAGAAGCTCATCACGAACTCGCCTTGTTTCGTGAACACCTGGACGCGATCGCTGCCGCGCTCGCAGACGTAGACCAAACCGTCCACCGAGAGATGTACGCAGTGCAGCGCGGGCGCGAACTGCTTTTGGTCGGGGGGCGGCCCGGAGGTGTCGTACAGAGGCGTGGGGTTGTTATCGATCTCGCTCAGCGGGATGCCGTGACCGCCCCAACCACGCTTGAATTTACCGTCGTAATCGTAAATGAGCACGCGCTTGGCATCGACGATGTAGATCTCGCGCGCCGATTCATCCAGATCGAAGAAGAAAATGCCGCTGGGGAAAATGGCGGTCTGCTGATTGTTCTCGGGAGGCCGGGGCGCCGGCGGACGCGCCGCGCGGTGCCCGAAATCCCAGAGGAATTTACCGTCGGCGGTGTATTTCTGAATGCTATCGCCCTGGTTACTTCCCGAGATCCACACATTGCCTTCGCGATCGACCACGATGTTGTGCTCGGCGCCCGGGCCGGGACGCGCGACGCCGGGCGCCGGCCAATCGGGATGATGGCCGGGGCCGCCCCACGCCCGGAGAACATTGCCTTCGGTATCGAACTCGAGCACCGCCGGCGCAGCGATGCAGCAATCGGTGCGCGGCGGGTTGGTGGCGGCGCCGGATTCATCCGGCATGATGTCGCGCGGCCGGTTCAGCACCCAGATGTGATCGTTCTGATCGGTGACCATGGTCGGGACGCCCTGGATCAGCCATTTGTTCGGCAGCGGCTGCTTCGGCCAGAAGGGGTCGACTTTGTAAACCGGCAGATCCTGCCCGTGCGCGACCGAAAGCCAGATCGCCCCCCAAAGCAGAATGAACCGGATTGCGCGGCTCTGAATCATCCTGCCTATTTTGTACTCAAATCGAGCCGCGCGCCAGCGGCTCCCGTGTGGCGCTGTTCGTCCGCGTGTGGTAGATCCTTAGTATTAAGGAGGCTGGCGGATGGGCCACCGGGCTTGGTTCGCAATGGCCGCGGCCGCGTTGGCGGTGATGCCGGGCGCGGCACAAGTCGCGCGGAAGTATACGCCGCCGCGCACTCCCGATGGCCAGCCGGATTTTCAGGGCGTCTGGGCCATGGCCACGCTTACGCCGCTGGAACGGCCGGCGGAGTTCGCCGGTAAGGAATTTTTAACCGAGCAGGAAGCCGCGGAATACGAGAGGCGGACGCTCGAACAGCTCAACAGCGATCGGCGCGACGGAGGGAGCGAGGCCGATCTTCGCCGGAATTACAACGAATTCTGGAGGGACCGGGGCAGCAAGGTGGTCGGCAGCCGGCGCACTTCGCTAATCGTGGATCCGCCCGATGGCAAGATCCCACCTTTCACACCGGAAATGCGTAAGAAACGCGCGGCGCAAGCGGAAGCCGGCCGTCTGCCCGGCGGGCCCGAAGACCTGGCGTTACGCATCCGCTGCATCTCACGCGGTTTGCCGATGGTGCCCACGCCGAACAATAACTTCTTCCAGATTATTCAGACGCCCGGGTCAGTGGGCATCCTGCAGGAGATGATGTACGAACTCCGCATCATTCCACTGGATGGGCGGCCGCATGCGTCTTCCGGTGTGCGCGGCTACATGGGCGATGCGCGCGGCCATTGGGAGGCTGACACGCTAGTGATCGACACCACCAATTTCGTCGGGAAAGATGACTTCCTCGGGGCCGACGAGAATCTGCATCTTACCGAGCGGTTGACGCGCACCGATGCCGATACGATTCTGTACCAATTTACGGTTGACGATCCTACGGCGTTCACCAGACCCTGGAGCGGTGAGATTCCCATGACGCGCACGCAGGAAGGGATTTTCGCATATGAGTGCCACGAGGGAAACTATTCGCTGATCGATATCCTCTCCGGCGCGCGGGCGCAGGAGAAAAGAAGCGCCGAAGAAGCCGGCCGCAAATAAAGATTCGCGGGAGGGCGAACCCTCCCGCGAGCGACTTTTCGTTATCCCTTGGTTCTTATTTGAAATTTGCCTGGGCCTGCGTATCTTTCGTGATGATCACGTCGCAGGTGGGTGTGGTTCCGGAACAGGAGCCGGTCCAGTTAACGAAGACATGGCCGGCCGGCGGAGTTGCAGTCAGCGTCACCGTGGTTCCCTGCTGGAATTTCGCGGAACAACTGCTGCCGCAGTTGATGGTGGTGCCGAAGGCGCCGTCGGGAATTCCGGTCACGGTGCCACTTCCGCCGCGGCCGATCGAAAGCGTGTAGACAGTCGTGAAAGTGGCGGTCGTGTTGAGAACGCCATCCACGGTGACGGAGCAGGTCAACTGATTGCCCGTGCAGGCTCCACTCCAGCCGTTGAACACAGCATTGGAAGGCGGATTCGCGGTCAGGGTCACCACGGTACCCGCATCCTCGGTCACCGAGCACGTGCCGCCGCAGTTGATCTTGCCGTTGGCGCCGGTCACCGTGCCGCTGCCGATTTTGGTGACGGTCAGGGACGGGATCTCCACATTGGCAGCCGCGTTTTGCGCGCCGATGATGGCCCCCAGTTCGCCATTGCCCGGAACCGAGCAGATTCCGTCAAGACACGTTGCATGGTGATCCACCGGATCGTAAGTCCCCGTGTACGAGTAGTGCTCGTACCGGCGCACCACGGCGTGACTGCCGTTGCCCAGTTGCGCCTGGTTATGCAGGATTCCACTATTGCCATGGCTGTTCGGATTGTATTGGAGCAGCTTCCATTGGGTTTCGACCAAAGCGGGGTCTTCCGGCACTACCGGGTTGCCGCCCATCAATTCATTCAGATCGACTTCGCGATTGATCTCCGTTTTGTAGACCTTCACCCACTGCGCGTCACCATATTGAGGCACGGGCTTAGGAGCGGGAGGAGGCGGCGGCGCCTGAATTTCAAATGCGACTACGGGGGCGGCGCCGGGCTGCGCCGGGGGGATTACGTTGATGACAGGCTGCGGAATGGGCACTGGGATGGGTGGTGGCGGCGGCGCGTTCGGAATCTGCGTGGTCGTGCCCGTATACGGAATCAACTGGCCGGGATTATTTGGATCGGGCACCAGCCATCGATAAACAATGTTCGTCGGCGGCCGCACCGTGCTGATCCCAAAATGTTCGCAGCCGGCGGTCGGATACCGGGCTCCCAGGCCCATAGTCCAGCAGCTTTCCCCCGCTCCTACGATTCCAGCCGGTGTCGGCGTGCTCAACGTGAACTGCTGCGCGGCGGGATCCCAGGGACTCGTCCAGCGAATGTATACGCCGCCGGGAAAGTTCGTCGCGGTGCCCTGGCAATAACGAATGACACAGGGTTGACCTGCGATCCAGACGCCGCCGAAGATTCGGGTGATGTCGGAACTACTGATTCCATCAGCTTCGAGTTCAAAGCCGTTCACCGGGGCGCCGGTGTTGTTGTAGGCGTCGAAATTCGCGGGGTAGCCGACGATCGTGGGCGTCTGTGCGTGCAATGCGATGGGGGCTGCCAGCACCGCGAACAGGAGCGCGTGGCTCCTGAGTGCTTTCCCGGCCACCCGGATTCTGCCATAAATCGACTTCATTCTTAGTAAACCTCTCCGTTTGTTGTTGAGATTTCCACCGGATTTCTTCGCGTGTGCCGGATTCAGCAACCCGCGCGTCCGTGTGGAAGGCATACCCGTTACGGCTGCTGGGAGTTATGACGGGTGTGCCAAGGGCGCGGAACAGAAATCCGCGCCCTTGGCATCAATTAACAACGGTGACACCTGGAGGATTTGATACCGGCAGATCGTTAGGACGAGGAGTTCCGCAACCCGCAGAGCACCTTTTCAACGAGTCACTTCTCCGTGAGATCGTGGCATCGACGGCACCAGGGACAGTGACTTGTTGACGCAGTCCCGCACATCCGCCAAGGTGAACGGTTTTGGCAGGAATGCGGCGCCGATGGGTGGAGGCTCACTGGAATGGCTGCTCATACAAATGATCGGCGTCGCGGGCTTCCGCTTGCGAATCCGATCGACAAATTCATAACCATCCATGATCGGCATCCGCAGGTCGGTTAGGACAAGATCGATCTGGTCTTCGCCGGAGCAGAACAGGGCTAGAGCATCAAGACCGTTGTGAGCAGTCATTACTTCGTAACCAAGTATCGCGAGCATCTCCGCCATTACTCTCCGAACGGAGTTGTCATCATCTACCACCAGCACTGTCTTCATACGCCATGATTCTCGAAGAACGCAGATGACTATTGGAATGCGCGGAATCGCGCAGGGTTGCGCAGAACCTGTAGTTATTTAGGGCCATACACAAAATGGAACTCGGGATCAGGAGAAAGCCTCTCAGGCGCATTCGTCTTCGAGTGCTAGATGTTAGCCAGGAGACCGCGGTGATCGAGTACGATAAGGCAAATGACCCCTCCGCCAGACTGGCTCCAAGCGAGGGCAAAGCTTCTCGAAAGGCTCGCCAATTTGACGCAGGACTTTCGGTTTGCCGCGCGAATGCTGTGGCGCAATCGAGGGTTTGCCGCATCCGCGATGCTGATTCTCACCCTCGGCATTGCCGCAAGTACAGGTCTCTTTGCGGTGATCGATGCCGTGGTGCTGCACCCGCTTCCGTACGCCGGCGCCGATCGCATTGCACGCGTTCGTCTGGTAACGCCGTCCGTCCAGCCTCAGGCAGCGATGGTGAGCGCCGACCAGTTCCGCGCGCTGCGGATGGCGTCGACCCTGGATGGAGCCTACATCCGGGACAGCTTTACGAAGACGCTCGGCGGAACGTCGTTCCCCGAATCGGTGTGGACCGATTCTTTCAGCGGGAACGCGCCATCGATGCTTGGCGTTCAGCCGCTACTCGGGCGGGTGTTTAGTGAAGCCGACGCGCCGATCGGGTCCGAGCCGCAGCGCGTCGCGGTGCTGACGTACGGGTTCTGGCAGCGTCGCTTCGGCGGCCGGCCAGACGCGATCGGACAAACAATCCGGCTCGATGGCGAGCCGTTCACTGTCGTCGGTGTGATTCCGCGTAACTACACTACCGACCTCACCGAGATCGTCGTTCCGCTGCGGATGCCACTCGCATCGGATGCGGCGTGGCCGGTTACTGTGCGAGTGAAGCCGGGCAACTCGAGGGCCCAGGCCGAGGCCGAACTGCAGAAAATCTACGAACAGTTCAAACGAACGAGGCCCGCTTCCTATCCACCGAGCTTCCGTGTGCAATTGAGCCGGCTGGTGGACGAGGAACGAGGCGCCGCGTACGTGCCAGTTCTCGGTCTGCTGTTCGGGGCAGCCGCGTTGCTGCTGTTGATCGGGTGCGCGAACGTAACGATCCTGCTGCTGGCGCGCGGCCGGTATCGGATGCGCGAGATGGCCGTGCGCCACGCACTCGGAGCGGGACGGTGGCGGCTGGTCAGCCTCCTGCTCGCTGAAACGCTGCTCATCACGCTTGCTGCCGCCGGTCTCGCGCTACTGGCGGTGACGTACGCGCTACCACTGCTTCTTGCGGAAGCGCCAGGCATCGTCTCGCAGCGCGCGGACCGCATCGTCGTTGGACCCGCGGCCATTCTGTTCGCAACAACGGTGAGCGCTGTGGTGTCGATGATCGTCGGCTTGTGGCCGGCGTTGGCCGTCTCGCGAGCGCGGAGCGATGCGATGCACACGGCGTCAGCAGCCAGGGCGGCTTCCGGCGCAGGCCGTGCGGGTTCGGGCTTTCTGGTCGCCACCCAGGTGACGATCGCCGTGGTACTCCTGGCAGGAACCGGCGCGGCGATTCGCGCGGTTGTCGATCTCTATCGCGCTCCGGTCGGCTACGACCCGACGCGTGTGACGATCGCACAGATCTACCTGCCGATCGGGAGTTACACCAACTGGCCGGCGCGTGTGGCGTTATATCAGCGTCTGCGGTCGGAGGTGGCGAGCGAATCTGCCGTGGAGAGCGCGACGATCAGCCTGATTCCCACCGGACCACCGCCCCGCACGGGCTCGCCAACTCGCATCGAGGCGGATGGCCTCCGTGCCGACGACCGTGAAGTGCTGGTGCACTCGGTCGCGTCCGACTATTTCTCCACATTGAAGATGCCGCTCGTTCGTGGACTCACCTGGTCGGCCGCCGACGATGAGCGCGCGGAACCGGTGGCGGTGATCAACGAAACGATGGCGCGGCAGTTGTGGCCAGACCAAGATCCGATCGGCAAACACGTGCGGGACCGATCGTTCCTCGAGCGGCGGCTGCAATGGATCCTGAACGCTCCCGGCCGCGACGGTTCCTTCAAAGTGATCGGTGTGTTGCGGGACGCGCCAAACCGAGGATTGCGCGAGCCGATCGCGCCCGCGATGTACTACCCCTACACCGTGGCCCTGAGCGATGTTGCGGTCCTGTCGGTCCGCACGAAGGGGAGTCCGGCCGCTGCCGAAGCCCGCCTGCGAAGGGCGGTCAGCAGGGCAGACGGGAACCTTCCGATCATCCGATTCATTACACCCGAAACATTCATGGGCCGACAACAAAGCGAGTTCGTGAGCGGCGTGCTCCTGGGCTTCGCGGGCATCGCACTCGTGCTGGCCTCATTCGGGCTGTTCAGTGTCGCGTGCTACACGATCGCGCATCGCACGCGCGAGTTCGGAATTCGGATCGCTCTCGGTGCGGCACCGCGCGCCGTGCTCCGATCGGCGCTCCAATCGACCATGCTCGCGGTGTTCGCCGGCCTTGGCGCAGGATTGGTGCTGAGCGTCGGCCTCAACTCCGTGCTCGCACGGTGGTCGATCCGTAATGTCGACGACCCGGTTGTCCTGGTTGCCGCGGTGGCCACATTGCTTTTGTCAACGGGAATTGCCACGCTCATTCCCGCTCGAAGGGCGACCGCGATCGATCCGACGATTGCCTTGAGGGCCGAATAGCTCGCCGGATACGCCTTACGCTCCGTCAGTCCGAAGAAAGAGCGGGCGGCCCTTACGACGCCTGTCATTTCAGGCGCAGTTCGAAAACAGCCATCCGTCACTGGACGGCAGTGCGGCAAACAGCTCGCTTCGAGTGAAGGGCGCGATAATGGAAGGTCCACCAGGCCGATGCTCCGCCGGATCGCCCCAGCCGTTATCTTCATCGTCACGTCGTTGACCGCCGCTACTTCATCATTCGATGAGGCGGCCGATCTGCAACGTCGAGGCAAGCCGAACGAGGCTCGGGAACTGCTTCGCAGCGCAGCTTCCCAATTTCGAGCGGCGTCGGATACACGCGCGGAGGCGAAAGCCCTGAGCCTCGCCAGCCAGGCCTCGATTGCTCTGGGCGACTATCGAACCGCCATCAAGGAGGCGGAGTCGGCGGCGGCTATCCGCCGCACCTTCAAGGATCAACCCGGCATCCAGGAAGACTTCAATAGCCTCGGGCTGGCCAATCTCTACCTGGGCAATTACGGTGCGGCTCTCACGAACTACCAGCAGGCGCTGCGACTCGACCGGGCGCGCGGCAGTGCGGAGGGGGAGATCGCGCGGCAAAACAACATCGGGAATGTCTACTATTTTCAGGGCCGCTATTCGGAAGCTCTTCGCGCCTATCAGGCGGCCTTGGACAAGGTGAACGCAACGGCAGGGGCGGAGTGGAATGCGCGCCGCCGGCAGTTGACGCTCGCCAATCTGGCGACGCTTTATCAGCGGCTCGGCAAAGAGCAGACGGCGCTGGAGCTGTACCAGCAACTCGGGCGGGCGCCAGAGGCTATGCCGCCCGGCGAGCACGCGCAACTTCTTCTTAACCAGGGAGTGCTATACCGCCGGCTGGGCGACCCGGTCAAAGCGCTCGAACTCTACCGGGTGTCCCAGGCGCTCTTTGCCACCGAACGCTCCCGCAGCGGCGAAATCGGCGCCCTGCGCAACATCGGAATTGCCCGCGCGGTGGATCTCGGCGACCTGGCCGGCGCGCTGGATGCATTTACCCAGGCGCGCCAACTCGCCGCTGAAACTTCCGATCTTCGCGGAATCGCACAGTCGAATCTCTATCGGTCCGAGGTGCTCCGCCGGCTGGGCCGGCGTCCCGAGGCGGAGTCAGATGCGGCGGCCGCGTTCGCAGCCGCGCAGCAAGCCGGATTGGTGGAAGAGCAATGGAAGGCCCAGTATGCGTTAGGAAAGATTGCCGATGATGGCGGCAGATCAGATGCGGCGATGAGTTCATACCAAAAGGCAATAATGACGATAGAGTCGGTGCGAGCCGGTGTGCGCCAAACGGCGCTCCGCACCGAGTTCCTGGCGGACAAACGGGACGTATACGATTCGTTGATCTCGCGCCTCCTGCAACAGCCCGCGCCGTCCGTAGCCGAACTCCTCTCGTGGATTGAGCGCAGCCGCTCGCGAACGCTCCTCGATCGGCTGCAATCTCGCGAACCTACAATGCCGGAGATTCAGGCACGCCTCGGACCCAACACGGTGCTATTGGATTTTTGGGTGGGCGCCACCGCCAGCGCAACGTTGTGGATTACCAACTCGGCGGCGGGCTTGGTCCGGCATCAGCTTGGAAACCAGCAACTGGAGGCTGCGGCTTCGCGGCTGTTCCGCTCCATGGAGAACGGCGATGATGGCTGGAAGGATGTTTCCCGCTCACTCGGCTCGCAACTTTTGGCAGGTGTGGCGCTGCGTTCGCATGTGATTGCCGTTCCGGATGGTCCTCTCAGCGCGGTGCCGATCGAGCTGCTTGATGAGTCCGGGTCCGATCTGTTGATCGCAAAACATGATGTCAGCTATCTGCCCGCCGTTCCATTTCTAATGCGGAGCTCGGGAGACCGCAAGTGGATTCCGCCGTGGCGGCGGCAACTGGTAGCGTTCGGCGATCCGCCAGTCTCGAACTTGGATAGTCTTGCCGAACGGTGGCAGCCGCTGGCGGCCTCGGCGGACGAGATTCGCGGCATCGCGCAATTGCTCCCCGGAGCCTCGCGCGCGTACTTGGGCGCAGACGCAAGAAAGGCGCACTTGCTAGGAACATCCATCGCGGGAGTGCCGCTGCTCCACTTCAGCACGCACGCCATGGTCGACGAAGAGAATCCGGATCGATCGCGAATCCTGCTCGCTCCTGATTCGCCGGGCTCCGGAGCTGACTACCTTTTCGAAGAAGAAGTCTACAATCTCGATTTACATAACGTCGATCTGGCGACGGTCTCGGCCTGCGACACCGCGCGTGGAAAGCTGATTCGAGGCGAGGGTATCGAAGCTTTCAGCAGGGCCTTTCTTGCCGCTGGCTCCGCGGCGACCATCACCTCGTTGTGGCGCGTCCCGGATCGGCCGACCGCCGATTTCATGAAGCAGTTCTATTATTTCCTGGCGCAGGGGCAGACTAAGGCAGAGGCGCTCCGTTCTGCGAAGCTACAGTTTCTGCGCTCCGGCTCAGGTCTCGCCCATCCACGCTACTGGGCCGCGTTCGTGCTCAATGGGGACGGCTGGAACACGACGCGCCGGGTGATTTCCTGGAGCGTGGTCGCCATTGCAGTAGCTCTCTGCTGCGCGGTGCTGGGCTTAACGCTTTGGAAAATTCGGCCGAGCGCTACGGATTCACCAACGCTGCAGCGAACGGTGTGACCGTGCCGGCGGCATTGTCGCCGGTGAACCCGAGCATCTGAACCGATTGCGTCGACGTCACTACCGCGTAGCTTCCAAACACCGGAGTTGCGCCTTGCGTCAGCTCGGAAATGTCCTGCATCAGGCGATAGCCGGATGGCAGCGTCACGGTGGAACTGCCCAGCAGATCGTTGGTGGGCGAGTACAGCGAAACGGTCACGTCGGCGGATGAAAGTGTGGGATTCTGCAACGCGATGCCCGTGAATTGCGAACCGGAACCGGGCACCATCGGGGCGAAGACCGCCCATGAATGCGTCATTGATGAAAAAATCGGCACCGCGCCCGCGAGCAGCGGTTGGTTGCTCTGTGTCAGCGGGATTCCCCGAAGATACGAAAAGTAGGTGTCCTGGGATCCGTCCGGGTTGACCACCTGGATCTTCTGGCCCGTCATATTGGTGGGCTGCGCCAAAGTGAACTGGATCTCTTGCGGACTAATGTATTGGATGGAGCTGAACTTGATGGCGTTCAACTGAACCTGAGTCTTGGGCTGAAAGCCCATGCCCTGGATGCTCACCACGGTTCCGGCCGGAAGCAATCCGCCGCCCGGAACGACGTTCGTGATCGAGATGGTCCCGCCAACGGTCACAATCGCAGGAGGCGTCGGCTTGACAGTTGCCGTTCCCAGCAGACCGAGGGTCCAGGTAGAAGATGGATCGAGCTGATACAGGGTCTGACTACCAGGTACCGCATCCGGCCGAATGTGGAGCGCCATGGTCATGATTGGATAATCCGTTCCCTGCGCGCCCGCAGTGGTTGTGTAGAGAATGCTTATGCGCGATCCGTTGATCATCGCAACACCATTTACATCGCCGGTCGCGCAAAACAGCTCGATCCCCCAGACGGAGTCGAACATGCCGGAATCCATCATCAGCACCGGTCCGCCTGTGGAAATCGGCGTGGGCTCGGTGACCATAAACTTCATCTGCACCAAGCCACCCGCAGGCGCAGTTTCGTTTGGAATATGAAGTGACACCTGCTTTGTGGAAGTGGTGCTGCTGCTCGGTCCCGGACCTCCATTCGCGAAAAGCGCGGTCGAAAGAAACAGTATCCCCGTCATGAATCTGATTTGCATAATCTCTTAACAGATGTTCCAACACGAGCCGATCGGAAGTCGTTTAGGGAGTGTAAACGTTTTGTAAAAGCCGAAAGCGAACGATGTTGGATTCCGCAACGATGTGGCCTAATCCATCCATCGCTTTTACCTCGCACAGAAGTGTTTTCGCCGGAACAATCCGCGCACGAATTTGAGACGGCAATTCGATGCGGTTTTCCGGGGTCTCTGTCTTCCAAAAGTTAGTGTGGTCGACTTCCATGAGACTGACTTCGTACTTGACTGCGTTGGGAGCGGATTGCCAGCGAATTTCGTTGGGGACCTGTTGTAAGTCGCCGGACGGCGCGAGGATTGAGATGGCGTTCGAACGAAGCACTTCCGTTCCGCTCGGAGCATGAAGTCCCGGCTGAGAATTTCGCCATTGCAGACCGACCGCAAGAAAGATGAGAACCGCGGCCATGCCTAACACCGCCGGACTGAGCCAGCGCACGGTCCAGATTGTTTTCCACCAAGCGGGCCGGCTGACGTGAATCGGACGCGCACGCAGGCGCTCGGTGATCTGGCGCACGGGCTCTTGTTCGGACTGGTCCAGATCTCCGGATTGAAAGCGCCGCAGCAAGGTGACTTCGGTCTTGCAATACAGGCAGGATTCCACGTGTTGCGCCAGAGCCGGCAAGGCGGAAGCCGGGTGATCGACCAGCGCTTCCAGCTGTTCGACCGGGGGGCAATCGTTTCCCGGACCGAGCGCGGCGTGCAGGGCGTCATCCGCCATAATCATCCTTCTTTCGTCCACTGGCTGGGCTCCTGAATCGGGAGACGCCGCGGCTCAGCTTCCTCTTGGCGCTGACAATGTAGGCTTTGGCGCCGCTTTGGTTGTTCAGCCCGAGCAGGCGCGTGATCGAATCCAGAGGCAATTCGTGAACGTAGTGCATGGTCATCACTTTAGCCTCGGTCTCGTCGAGCGATTCCTGCATTAAGTCTTTCAGGAACTTGCCGGACTGGTCGCGCTCGATGCGCATGGACACATCCTCCGATTGCGCGTCGATCATCTGTTCCAAAACAAACTCGGTAGTTTCGACGGGGCGCACGGCCCTGGACCGTAATTCGTCGAGGCAGTGGTTGCGTGTGATCGAGTACAGCCAGGTGGAGAACTTGGAATCCTGCCGGAAGGAATCGATACGCTGAAAAGCTTTGAGAAATACTTCCTGGGCGAGATCGGCGGCCGAATCGACATTGCCGGTCAGACGATAGCACCAGGCGGCCACCTTGGAATGATGCCGCTCGAACAACTGGTTGAGGGAGGACTCGCCCCGGGAAGAAGCGGGATCGGCCCGGTAGCGCGCGACCAGTTCCTCGTCGGAGAGCGCCTCCATGGAACCAATTGTAGTTTACTGTCACAAACACTAAGACGTTAATTTCAGGGAGGCGGAACAAGAAAGAATTAAGTTTGTTTGGGCAAGAAAAAGCGTCAGCAGTCTGCTGCTTCTTCTCTTCACCTTGCCTATGTCACTGGCCCAGGGCCGGAAACGTCCGGCTAACGCTGAATTTCAAAACCGTAGCAAAGATTCAGGCCGGGCCCACCAGGAACTGTGGTGCACAAGACGTATTCGCCCGCATCGAGCGGGGCCGTGGGACGCAGCGTGAAGATGTCGCCAGCAAGGGGCGTCATCGGCACGTCTCTGGTTCGGTTCGGCTGGGTTCGCACGGTCTGTCCGAAATCGCCGCGAGACGATACGCGCAGCAGGCGCTGATCGCTGCGCGCGGTGACGCGGACCACCTGCCACGGATCCGCGGAGGCAGGTTTACGGATATAAAAGGTTGGTTGTGGTTCGCGAATCTGGAGTTCGGAATGGGCGGCGCCCACCACGACTGAGGATTCGCGGGAGCCGCGATACCAGTTCCATCCGGAATAGAAGGGCGTCCACAACATGAGCGATCCGACATTCACCCATCCGGCGGGAGACTTGAAATAGACGCCGGCCGCGCCAGGAAGATCGGGTACGGCCCGTTCTCCTTCCTGCCTGCGCTCCCACAGCGCGCCAGAAGGCTCGGCCCACAACACGGCGTTTAATTCCCGCTCGGTGGCCCCTTTTTGCTTGAGTGCCGCCAGCGCGGCGGTGGAGGCGTCCAGATCCACTAATCCGCGGTCCACCGCGATCTCGATTTTTGCGATGATCGTGCTCTCCGGCAGGCCGGCCGCGAGCATGGACTCAATCTCATTATTGGTGATCGGTTTATCTGTAGTTTGCGCCCACAAGCCGGCAGCTGCGGCCGCAACCAGCAGCGGGATTCCGAGTGTTCGCACGACTTCCTCCTGCTTCTGATGCAATTCTATTCCTGAATCCGCGGCGGAGTACGTGCGGAAAGGCACGAGACCGTTGACCGGTGCAAGGCGACCGGGCTTACTTCAGGGTGCGGTAAGCGGCTTCGACGAACAGGTCCGCATTGCCATACTGCGGATCGTAGTCGCGCGTCGGGCGGGCGGACTTCACCTGCTCCAGCGTCATGCCCTTCTTCTTCATGGCCCCGATGCGGTCGCGAATGATCGTCAGCATGTCACGATACTCCACGACGTCGAACTCATCGCAGATGCGGCCGTGTCCCGGAATCACGTAGGTTCCGCCTTCTTCGTGATGGGCGGGAACGGCGATATCCAGAATGTGGTTAAGACCGTTGATAATCCCCTGCAGAGTGCCGCCGCGCTGCAGGTCGATCACCGGATAGCTCGTGGTCACGAACAAATCTCCGGCACTGATGACGTCGGAGCCGCGGAAGTAGACGATGGTGTCGCCGTCGGTGTGCGCGGCTGGTTCGTGGTACATCAACACAGCCTCGCCATTGAAGTACAGTTCTTTTTGGTCACCGATAAACGTTTCGGTCGGCCAGGCGATGGAAGGCACTGCGGGCTGGCCGGCCTGGGGCTTGATCATGCGCGCGAGGACATTGTCATGCGCGTAGATCTGCACGGTCTGGGTGGCGCTCGACCCGGGCGTGTTGACGACCGACACCGCCGTCGCCGAGCCAAATGCCCGGGCGAAGTTTTCGTTGCCGCCGGTGTGGTCAGCATGGACGTTCGTGTTGATGATGTAGCGGACCGGCTTATCGGACAACTTTCTTACGGCAGCGAGAATCTTCGCAGTCATCTCGGGAGAGGACGTATCGACCAGCAGAACGCCGGTTTTGCCCACCTGAACGGTGACGTTGCCTACCGCGGTCGCGAGCAGATACACGTTTCCCTGAACCGGTAGAACCTGAATCTCCATTTTGTCCTGCGCCCCGGCCCAGGACGCAGCCAGCGCCAGAAACAACGCGCCAAGACAAACCGCCTTCATGGCTTTCCTCCCCGGAGGGCTTTCACTTTCAAGCGGTACTCCGGGTACATGGTCTCCGCTCCGCCGCGCGCGGCTTGCTCGGGTATGCCAAAGCGCTCCGGGAACTCTTTAAGGAATGGATTCTCACCCGGCAGAAAATTCGGCACCTCCCCTTTCTTACGGCCAACCACTTCCTCGACATATTCGCAAGGCCAGAGCCAGTTACCCGGGTCTCGATCGGCCATTACGAAGGTCTGGGTTTTGATCAGCGGCTCGGTGAGGTATACCGGGTCCGTCAGCACCGTGACATGAGTCATGTATCTGTCGTGACGGATGAAATGCTCGGTCAAGGCCGCCTGATCGCTCTCGGGGAGGCCATTGCGCCGCAGCCAGCCCTGCTTGATATGCGTGGTCTCGACGGTCAGCATATCTCCTTCGAACTTTCCGGTGGAGAAGCCCATGAAGGTGTGAGGGGCATATTCGGAAGGATGCGGGCGGCCGTCCATCCAGATGGTGCGGGTCTGTTCATACGTGCTGATGTAGTGTTTGATGGCGATGAGCTGCTGGGTATCGGGGTCCTTCTCTTCCCAAATCCGCACCTGGAGAGGACCAAAGTAAATGTACGGCACGATGTGGACCCGGCACTGGTGTTCCTGTAGAGTCAGGCGGGAGGCGTCCCAGCTTTCGGCGCGCAGCCGCGCCGCATCGTTGATCGGAAGGCCGAGATAGTCGCCGAGGTCGGGGCCTTGCCCGCGTTCGGGCTGGTCCTCATGCATGAGAGTCAGCCAGTCGCCCGAAAGAAGGATCTGAGCCGGCGCCGGAATGCCGGCTAGCGCGGCGGCAACGAGAACTGCTCGGAACAGGATCATGGCAGCCTTCTGAGCATACCGAGGGAAGAACACCGGCGGCAAGACCCGAAACCGGCGCGACGCCGCCGGCGTTACTTGAATCTTTTTTTGAGATAGAAATCGAGGCCGACTAAGCCGTTCTCTTCCCGCTGCGCCACTACGGACCATTGTTTGCTCACCGACCACTCGACGCTCACAATCTGGGGGTTGGCAGTAGTCAGGTTGGTAACGTAGGTGAAAGTGACATTGGGTGTGACCTGTTGTTCGATGGTCAGCCGCGCCTGCGGGTTGTATTGGACGCCGTTGGCGAGCGCGGGGTCCAGAGTGGGGTTGATGCGCAGTTTGCTGACTCCAAAAAACCGCTGAAGCCGGCCCGAGACCGGATTCGCGATCACCTGTCCCAGTAGAGCAGTGGCATTCGATTGCTGGAATGGCTGCACCGCCGGGGATTGCTGGCCGAGGCGGGTGAAGTCCGAAATCGGGGCGTCACCGGTTGTCAGCACGGAAACGATTTCACTGAACTGGAGCGGCGGGTCGGAGCGCGGGGTGACATTGGGTTTACTCAAAGGGCCGGAAATACTTAAGGTAATGTCGATGCCGCGGGCCCTGGTATTCAGGTCGATGTTCAGGATCGGCTCGATCTTGATCGGATTAGAAAACGTGATCGATCCCTGATTGATGGTGTACTTCGTCCCGAAGAAGACCAACTCTCCTTGCGTAATATTGATGCGCCCGAGCAGCGCCGGATTGGTTGCCGTTCCGCGCAATTTCAAGTTGGCATCCGCCTGGATATCCTGCGTGAGGGCGCTCTCGAAGACGATGTCGGGAGCGGTTTGGATGGTCACGTCGTAATTCAGGCCGGCGAGAAAGCCGGAGCGCGCCGCGGGAGTTTGAACAGGCTGGGCGGATTTCGCCAGCATCGATCCGAAATCGGACTGCAGATTGATGCTGGCCCGGTCGATGGTAATGGTTCCGGTCAGCTGACTGCGTTCCCGGGAGCCCGTGAAATCCAGATTGGCATCGGCCACCGTACTGACGCCCTCCGGGTATCGAATGCGCACCTGCTGCGCGTTGGCGTGGAACCCGAAGATCAGGCTGCTGGAGGAGTATCCGGTGAAACCGGACAGCTGGATCTTGCCGCCACCAGTACTGCCTTCGAGATTCTGGATGGTGGCCCGGTCCCCGGTGAACAGAATCACACCGTTCGCGTTGGTAATCCCGTTGGGCAGCATTCCGTAACTGGCGGTACCTTCCTTTAATTCGGCGCGGCCGGTGACCTGCGGCGCGGCGGGAGAGCCGCGAACGGCGGCTTCCAGAGTCAACATTCCGGAAGCGTCGAGGTCGGGATTGAGGGTCCGCAACACGGCGAGTTCGACGCGGCCATTGACACGCAGATCTAACGAATTCCGCTGTGCGAGGGAGATTTTCCCGCCTAGGGTGACGTCGGTGGAGGGGCCGGTCAATTCCGCTTTGTCGATAGTGATTTCGGATTTCGCCATACGCGCCACAATCGGTCCGGAGTTCCGGAGAACGATGCCGGCACCAGTTGATGCGGACCGGATCTCGAGAGCCGGTATGCGCAGGTCGGCCTGGAGCATGTCCGGCTTGGCCGCGGGGCCGTTGACGTGGACTTCACCTTCAGCGAAACCGCTGAACGGATACGGCGCATGGCTGGAAGAAGGCGAGATCCACTCGCGCAATCCCGCCAGGTCGATTTTCGTGAAAGTCACAGCGGCATTGCCGGGATAATCGCCTTCCAAGCGCCACTCTCCGTCTCCGCGAATCGCGGAGCCGTTGAAGCTTGTGTCGAGATGGGCGCGCAGCACCGCGCCTTGCGAGTTCGCGGTGAGATGAGCATCTCCCAGCGTCTGGCCGTTCAACTGCAGGCCTCGCGCGGCGACGTCGGCTTGCAGTTCGGTAAGTCGAACGGTTTCGCCGGCGTTGCGCGCCGGGGAGAGATCCAATGCGCCGGATGCCGTGACCTGAACCGTGCCTTCGAGGCCCGGCCGCGCCTGAGTGAACGTTCGGATCTCGGCCAGCGGCAACGCATTGCTGCGTGTTTGAAACTGCAGCTGCCCGGTGTCGAATCGCTTTGCCGCGTGATTGAAAGTGGCGGTGACCTGGACCTGCTTCGCGCCGCTGTTAAGTTGACCCGACGACACCTGGAGGGTGCGGCCGTCATCAGTCACGCGCGCGGCAAAGCGATCAAACGGCTCATCACGAATCGCGCCTTTGGCGATTTGCAGATCGGCATTCCACCGGGGCCGGCCGAGCGTACCGGCGACCTGACCGGTCGCGCTCACGGTTCCCGCCAACCCGGGGTTCTTTTCGCCGATGACAGCGAATACGTCCGGCACGGTGGAATTACGGATCGTGCCGCTGCCTGCAAGCGAGCTGTTGTCATCGGTTTTCCAATCATGAAGGCCAACCGAAAGCTGGAATTGGCCGCGTCCCGGCCCGCGGGCGGCCGTTGCATTTTGCAGGCGCACAATTTCGGGTGAGGCATTGACATCGGCCTGCAGGGAATCCAGTGATCGCCCCTGGTACGCAAACTTCGTAAGCGTGAGATGGCCGGCGATTTGCGGATCTTCGGGTTTGCCGGTGATGGTCCCGTCGAACACCGCGGAGCCGTTCTCCAGCTTGACCGGTATGGATTTGGCGCTCTCTCCGAGGAGCGGCAGAAAATCGTTGATGTCGTGCGTCTCCAGGTGAACGCGCAACTGGCGTCCGATCGCCCCGCTGAGATCGACACGGGACGCCGGCAACTGGACTGTTGAGCGGCCTAGTTCCAGGGTTCCGGCGCCCTGGTCATACGTGATCGCAACCTGGCCGCGGACCGCCGGGCTCTGCGGCGCCGGCGCGATGGCCACATTGGCGGACAACCGCAGATCCTTTTGCCGGCGCAACGAACCTTTAATCTGAACCGGACCTGAAACCAAGCCGTCCCACGGCAGCGGTTCGCGGTTGTATACGCCAACCGCGCGCCTGGCTTCGAGGTTGTGTATATCGCCGCGCACCTCAAAGCGGTTCCAGTCTCGCAACCCGGCTTCTCCAGTGAAACTCCCGCCCAGCGCGGCGACTGCGAGGCCGCGGGCATCCAGATTCGGGCCGCGCAAGATCAGCTCGCCGGCCTGGCCGGTAACCGGAATGCGCGTGGCGGCATTTACCATTTCGCCGGAAAACCGGAGTCCACCTAGCCGCGCGCCTTGTTGGGCGGCGCGCAGGGCTCCGTCGGCTCTCAGATTCTGAAACCTCCAGGGCGCTTCGCGAAATTCGCCGTCAATGATATGAAGGTTTCCGGTGACCTCATATTGCGTGCCGCCAGTCCACTGGGCGTTGCCGGCCAGCTGAAGCCTACCGCGATCCAGTCCCCGTACGTTCAGAAGGCGGGCCAGATCAGGCGCCATAATCCGGGCTTCATAGCGAAAATTCGCGTGCGGCGCGGCAAGGTCTTCGATGGTGCCTGAAAACTGAAGATCGGACTGGCCCGTCGCCACACGAGCCGATGAGATCTCGATCCGGTTTCTCTCGAGCGTTGTGGCGATCCGAAGTCCGAGCGCCGCTCCGGTCTGACCGTTCCACCGGAGTTGTACCGGCTGAATGGAAATATCGCCATGGTAACGCGGGCGGCCCAGCTCATACGTAAACCGGGCGTCCAGGTTCTGCCCCCGGACGTCAAATGGGATTCTGGTTTGCGACTCGACTTCAAAGATTCCGTTTTGCAGGCTGAACTGGCCGACCGCCAAATTGATCAGGGTGTCCATGGCGGTGCGCTCCGACCGGCGCTTGATCTTCGGCTCGGGCACATTGGTGCGGCCATCCGGGTCGATGATCAGATGTATATCCGGGCCCTGAATATTTAAATAGCGAACATCGACTTTTTGGTCCAGAACGGAGATTATTTTCAGCCCGACGACGATGGACGATGCGCGAACCAGCGGCGGTCTTCCGGCCGGCTCGGTACCGTGCAACACGAAGTTCCGAACTTCCGCGCGCAAGTTCGTCCAATCAAACTGGAAGGAGCCGATCTCGGCCCGGCCGCCGGTCGCGTCCTCGACGGTCGCGATCACACGCTCCCGGACCTTGTCTCGAAACCAGCCGCTCTGGAAGATGAGGACGCTGACGACCGCGGCGATGAGAAGCAGGCCCGCCAGTGTTCCCGCCGCGATCAGAGCGAGCTTCTTGCGGCTCACTGGAACGCCTCCTCGTGGTACACGATCAGGGTCCGTTGCCGCGCCTCTTTCAGCCACTTATCCAAGTCCTGATCGGCGCGCCGGCCGGCGAGGGTGTCTTCGATGTCATCGTGGTAGTCGTCGATTGTGACAGGTTGGCCCGGGTGCGCGGCTTGCGCCGCCGGCTTGACAGTCTTCTCAAAGTAATCCTGAATTTCCGGTTCGCTCACCTGCACGCCGGGCCGGAAGCGCACTTGGATGAAGCGCAGCAGCATCAGCTGCCACAGCAATTCGTCCCGAACCTCCTTTTCACTCACACCCGCTTCGGTCAGGGCGCGCTGGAATTCCGCGTCGGATTTGAAATGCATTTTGCGGAACTCGGCGATCTCACTCTCAACGGCGGAAGCCTCCGGCGTGGGATAGCGGCTCAACTCCAACTCGCGGCGGATCAACTTCTGCTCCACCATGCGATCGGCGGTGGCGCGTTTGTTGATGGGGCTGAAGTCCGGCTTCACACCGTTAAGGAAGGCCGTAATTCGGATTTCCCGGTCCAGGTCGCTGGCGGAGATCGCGCTGTTGCCGACCGACACCGCAACGCGATCGATGATTTCCGCCCGGACTGCGAGAACGGCCATCGCGGCCAACACCGGAAGTAAGACGGGCCTTTTCAAAACGTTTGTCCGATAGAGAAGAAGAACTGAAAATGACTTACGCTTTGCTCGACGCACCGGCTGACAGCCGGGGGTACAGGCGCGCAGGGGTTAACTCCGGAGTTAATCAGGTCGGTTTCGCTGCCGCGAAAACCGAAAAAGCGCGGCGGATTGATGCTATAAGCCAAATCCAAGCGTACCGGGCCGATCGGCGTGCGGTAACGGAGGCCGAAGCCCACCGCGTGCACCATGTAATCGAAGTCCTGGTCGTTACGCTGCGTTACTCGAAAAGACATGCTTCCGAGGCTCGAATAGGAGTTTCCCGCGTCATGAAAGAGAACGCCGCCTATATTGTCGCCGATCAGGGGAAAGCGAACTTCGGTCTGGTTAAAGAAAAGGGCAGTCCCGCCCAGCGGAAATCCGGTGGTGGGATCGCGGGGACCCGCCTGGTAATCAGGGAAGCCCCGATTTGAGGTCGCGCCGCCGGCAAAGAAGCGCTCCGGGAGTGGAATCTCGTCCAGGATGTTACCCGAATACCGGAAGGCGTAGATATCGCCGAACTCGGTGCTTCGCGCCAGAATCACGTTCTTTCCGATGCGGTGGTAGGTAGCGTTGCGCGCCAGAAAGCGCGCGAAATTGCGCTGCGAGCCGAGAAAGTGGCCCGCGACGCCCGCGTCCACCGTATTGTAGATTCCCTTGTGGGGGTCCGAGGGATCGTCGCGGCGATCCTGTACCAGGTTGCCCGAGACTATGCCCAGCCGCACCGGTTGCGCCAGCAGCGGAATCAGAAGGGGAGAGATTTTGAGCGTAGCCTCGTCGATGCCGACACGCCGGTACGCTATGCGATATAGCAGCGTAGTCGCCTTGGAGAGGCGCTGCGATAACTGCACCGAGCCTTCCTCCCGTTTGTAGGAGAAGGTGCGCACGTCGCGAGAATCTTCATAGACGCCGGAGAACGAGAGGTTGAGGCGGTCGTCATCCGCAAAACGCGGCCAGGCATAGTTCAGCAGCGCCTGGCGCTCTAGAGTAGAAGCGCGAGTCCGCAGGCTGAGGCTGTGCCCGAGACCCCACATGTTATTTCGCGTGAGATTGACCGAGACCCGCGGCGCGAACCCGGTTGCACCCGCCGGAGCATCGAGGCAAGTCTGACAGCCGCCGATACGCGCCAGTTCGGCGCCGAATCCAATGGCGGCCGAGTATCGCCGCGCCTCGTCGATTTCATAAAGAACATATTTGTTGCTGGTCTCGCCGTCCGGGTCCTGGATGGCGGAGTTGACGCGTTCGAAAACCCCAAGATCATAGAGGCGCCGCTGCGTCTCCGTAATGGAAGTGGGCGACAGCGGGTCACCGGGGTTGAGCCGCAGATTGCGGTAAACCAGCCGCGGACGCGTCTGTCGCAGTCCGCTCACCAGCACTTCCCGAACGAACTGCCTGTTGCCCTCGCTGATCACGTAGCGCACGTCGACGCGGTTGGGCTGGGCTGCCGGACGCGAGCTCCATTCGAAAGTCACATTGGGAAATCCACTTTCGAAGTACCGCGCCAGAATGGTATCGCGATCCACGGCGATGTTGAATTCGCTAAACGGCTGGCCGGCGGCCGAGCTCAAAGTCGACAGGATCTGGTTCTTGTCCAATTGCTCGATTCCATCAACCTGCAGGCTGTTTACGAAATATTGCGGACCTTCTTCAATCTTGATAAAGA
>CAZKQQ010000068.1:0-31203 GCA_964554945.1 uncultured Solibacteraceae bacterium
TTCCTTAATGGTCGATGCCTTCGTCTTTGTCTCCGCTACCAAAGTTGGCTCGGAGGTGGTTGTGACGGCCGAAGCGGCAGGAGCCGAAGCGGCAGAAGCCGGAGTAGCGGTCGCAGTAGCCGGCGCTTCGGAACGCGCCGGCGCGCGCTCTGCCGTTGTCTTCTGCGGAGTCTGCGAGGTCGGCGGAGCGGCGGGCTGGTTGTCGGCTAATGGTGACGGACGGGTCTTGAGAATGCGAACCGATTCGCTCAAGGTTTGCGCCGCATTCTGCCCCACGATGGACAACTGGAAGCTCACATCCGAACCGGTCGGCGAATACACAATGCTGCCATTGCGCAGTTGCGCCATGTCTAAATTTACGTTTTCGTGCTGGTCACCGTCGGCAATTGCAAGCATGGCGCGGGAGGCGCTCTTGATCACGTCAGAATCGCGATTCCAGCTGAGCAGCAACTCGCCGGCCGAGCGTTCCACGCGCAGCGACAGCGCGGCCTGTCCTGGAATAGCTCCGGCAGGCTTGGCTTTGTGGCCGAGTCCCGGATAGAGCAGCGCGCCGCTCAATAGGAGCAATGCTGCGGCGGATCCGGCGGTGATCCAGATCGCCTTGTTGCCGCGCCGCGGCCGCTCGAGCGGCGGCAGAACCAACTCGGCCAATTCCTGGCGTTCGTTCTCGACTTCGGGCGCAGCCGGTTTGGAATAGGAGGGCATTGCCGGCCGGGCCGGCGGTTCGGCTTTCGACGTAGCCGTCTCCGGCAGCGGAGGCCGATCGCTGAAGCGCGGCTTAGGCGGCGCCTCGGGTTCAGGTTCTGTCCGCGCGGCGGGCCGCTCCGCAGGCGGAGGGGTCGCTGGTATCTCGCGCCGGGATGCGATGGGCACGATCTGCGCGCGCGCCGGCGGCTTGAGTGAATTCTCGGTTGCCGGCGCCGCGGCTTCGACCGCCGGCTTGTCGGGCACCACTGCTTTGCTCTCGGTCTGCGGCATCCGCTCCAGTTCCGAGCGCCGGAACGGGAACTCCTGATAGCTCGCCTCGCCGCGCACTACGCCATTTTCCCGAATGAAAATTCCGGCCGTGCTCGGTTTGCTCGCGTAGGGGCGGATCAGCAATGCGACCTGGTGCGGTTCGCGAAAATGCCCGCTGAAGAAAGCAATGTCTTCGGCGTCCAGACTAAGACCTTTGCGCGTGTGGCTTCGGAAATAACCGACGACTTTCAGGCCGCCGGCGGCATTGCGCTGTTCGGCCGCGCGCTCAAACCGCTCCGTATCGGCTTCCGAAAATTGATAAAGCGGACCACGCACGTAATCGCAGGGAACCAGCTCATAGGCTTCGATCGAGACCCGCGCCGGGTTTCCATTCAGCACGTTGCCAAGCAGCAGACCGCCGACTTCCGAACCACGCGAACTGAGAGAGCGAAAACTCTCTACCACTTCGCGCTCCAGACGATCTACCGTGTCCAGATTAATCCGTACGCTAACTGGCTTATTCGAGACTTCCCACAGATAACTCGGCGGTGGTGGCGGCGAAGACGGTGAGGATGGCACACCGAGTCGGTCAGCGCGAGCCGCGGATTCGTTCATGGTTCCCTCCATCGGCTCCACAGTCGAGCCGACTTCGTTGTAAATTGTACCCGAAATATTGAACAGATTGATGTTTACTTTGGGCTAATTCACCGAAGTTTTCGGCGTTTTCAAATAAGTTGACAAGTCAATGTTTACGTTGGTGATAGCGGCGATAATAACCTATACCAGCAATGGATTATTTCTGGGATTTACGCTTTTCCGGTTGTCGGTGCTTTATTATAATTATGCGCGAGATGAGTGTGAAAACCTGCCAGTTGTGCGGCAAACCGTTGGGCCGCCGGGGGACCGAGGGCGAATTTTGTTCCAAGGAACATCGCAATCAGTCTCAACTGCGGCGCGGATTGGACCGTCTGGAAGAAGCGGATAAGGTGGCCACTCTCATGCGGCGGCGCGAAAATCTGCGCCAGCTTCCGGCGTCTGGACTGCAAGCGCCAGGAGCATGCGAGCCAAGGGCCTCCACGGACCCCATCTCGTTCCCGGTGCGGCAAATGGAACCGCGATTCGCGCCTCTGAAACCCGCGCTGTTCCAGGCCCGTGTTCCGCAAAAAGAAACTCGGTTCGCCAACCCGATGTCCGACCTCTCGCGGCGTTCCGGCGCATCCGCGACTCGCGTGATGACGCCAGCCACACAGCCCTTCGTCGCACGGCGGCCGGCACCGGTGCTGGAATCGAAGAAAAATACCAAGCCGGGGGCCGGAGTCGTACGGGCCTCAACGGCTTCGATACACTGCCACGTTCCGGCGCTAAAGAACTCGCGGCGGGAGTGCGGGGCGGCGCTTCGATTCGCCCGCCCGCCCGTTGCTCGGCAGCGGTCGGCAGGGCCTGCCACAGCCGGAGCCGCGTCGCTGGAGAAAGCGCGCCAGTTCCAGGCATTGGAGATTGCCGCCGTCGGCGGGGGTGCGGGCGAAACCAGAGCTCACAGGGGGCGCGCGTTCGCGAAGCGGTCCGCGATTGTTCCCGCAAATCAGCGAAAGGTGGGGTTGCAGGGCGGATTACCGGAACCAAAGCCGCAACCAGCACCGCGCGCGGGAACCATAAACGTCACGGCAAACCCGCGGGGGTGCGACATACCCCGCACGCTGGGCATGCCGTGCATCCCTCCACTCCGGGCGACCATCACGGTGACCGGCACTCGTGGTAGCGGCCTCTCGCCAATGCGCCCCGTCGCTTACGAACCGCCGATATCGGCGGATCTTCGGATGTGTGCAATCAACTGGGACACAGCAGGCGCGGTGAACCTGCCCGACCTGCGCAGCCGAACGTTCCAGACTGGGCTCCATGGAACCGCCCCTCCGATCATCCTGCAGGCGTACCGCGATGCCGTCCGGGAACACCGTGCGGCAGAGGTCTGTTTCGCACCGGAGGGGCCACCTTTCGATCCCGCGGCGTTGGAACTGCAAGGCGTTTTCCCGGCTCCGGCGGGTGAAGGCCGCTCTTCCCTCGATGTGATTGAAGAACACTTCGATTCCGGCCTGGAACAATGGGCGGGCGACGTCGTGGACTGGAAACTGGATGCAGCCGGAGCGCGGCCCGCGGGGTTGGCCTTGTTCCGCCCCACGCTCAGCATGGGCGACTACGAATTCGAATTTTTCACGCGCATTGAGAACCGCGCGGTCACCTATGCTTTTCGCGCGGCCAATGTCAGCAACTATTTGAAAATTACGATTGCGATGGTGGAGTCCGGCCGGTACGAATTACGGCATTGCGCGGTAATCGGCGGCATTGAAGAACCGGCGGCCGCCGCTCCGCTCCCCGGCGTCCTTCGCCCCGGAGCGGCCTTCACCGTAAAGACGCGCGCGTCGCAAAACGATTTCACGATTTGGCTTGACGGTGAGCTGGCGGCCAAGTGGACCGACGGCCGCATGCCCACCGGCGGTATCGGATTCATGGCCCCCCGGGATGACCGGGCGCGGGTCTATTGGGTGAGGCTTTCGCAGATTGAGGGCCCGAATTCACAGGCGGCAGCCCACCGCGCGGTACGGAGCATTCAATGAGCATTCCCGCAGTCAACGCGCCAGAAACCAGTGCCAAGAACGCCAGCGGACACCTGGCGCGCGCCGTCACGCTTCATCTGGCGGGCAAACGCGAAGAAGCCCTCAAGCAACTGCAAGGCGCTGTAACCGGGGGCCAGGCCTCAGCCGAAGTGTATCGCGCCATGGGTCACATCCAGTTCGAACTGGGCGACTTTGCGCAGGCTGAAAAGAGCTACCGGTCGCTAGTGAAAATGAAGCCGCAATACGCCATGGGCTGGTTCAACCTGGCAGTCTGCCTGGAGCGCATGGGCGATTGGGAGAAAGCTTTGGAGGCTTTCCACAAGACCTGCTCGCTGGAGCCGGCCAATGTGGATGCTCATCTCGGTCTCGGCATCGCGCACCTGCGCGCCGAAGACCCCAAGTCGGCGCTATTCTCGTTCGAAAAATGCCTCGAGTTGTCCCCCGACGGAGAGGACGCGATGTTCGGAAAGGCGGCGGCCATGCAGTCGCTCGGGCACACGGACGAGGCGTCGCAGATTTACCAGAAACTGCTCGAGAAAAACTCCGAGTCCGAAGAGGCTCTGTCGAACCTGATCCTGATCGGCATGACCAAGGAAGACTTCGACATGGTGCGCGAGTATTCCGAGCGCCTTTTGGAGATGCGTCCCGATTCGACCGTGGCGCTGGAAGGACTGGCGGCCTGGTCGGCGGCGGCGCGCGAACACGCGCTCACCGCGAAATTCTGCACGCTGCTGGTTTCCGCCGTGCCCGGTCATTTCGAAGGCTGGTTCAACCTGGGGTTGGCGCATCAAAAGGCCGGACGCTGGGAGCAGGCCCAGGAAGCCTATGAAGAAGCGCTCAAGCTAAAGCCGCAATCCGCCGAAACACACACCAATCTGGGAATCGTTTGCGAGCAACTGGGCGACACCGGCGCGGCTAAGCGCGCCTACGACCAAGCCATCAAGGCGGGAGGCGAGACGGTTCCCGCGCTGTGGAACATGGCGCTGATGCTGGAGCGGGCCGGCCAGCTCGACGAGGCCGAGAAAGCCTTCAAGCAGGTGCTCGACAAAGCGCCGAAAGAAGAGGAAGCCCGGTTTCGCCTCGGATTTCTCCGCCTGCAGCGGCAGGATTATCGCGGAGCCGCGGAAGCGTTCGACGGGTGCCTGAAACATCGTCCGCAATGGCCGGAAGCACAGGCGAACCTCGCGCTGGCGTACAGCAGCCTGGGCGAACGGGACACGGCGACGCGCCTCTACGAAAAGATGCTCGATAACGATCCGAAATCGCTCGATGCCCTGCGCGGACTCGCGGCGATGGCGATCCAGGCTTCCGATTTCGATACGGCGCTCGAACATCATATTCGACTGATCGATCTCGGCGAAAAATCGCCGGAAGTCCTCTATAATGCCGGCCTGATGTATGAAAAAGCCGGCCAGCCGGACAAAGCCACGAAGCTCTACCGCGATGCGTTAGCACAGCGAGCGGACATGCCGGAAGCCCTCTTGAATCTCGGCCGGATTCTGGAATCCACCGGGAAGACCGACGAAGCACGCGCCTGCTGGAGCAAGGCGCTCGAATCGGAGCCAACCTTGGCGCAAGGATATTTCGGGCCGGCGATCGAATAATCAATATCGATGGCGCATGACTGCGCCACGGAATCACTGATCGGCGCTCATAACGCGCCACTTAGCGGAAAAGTCGTGGCGCATGTTGCGCCACGGCAACTGCGGTTGACGGGCACCCTGCCGGATGTGCAATCATGATGGATTAATCTAATATCGCAGAGCCCGCCCGATCGGGCTCTGCAACAAGCTGGAGAAGAAACGAGTGGCTGTGATTGCCGGTGTGGTCAAGGAATCGGCGCCAGGTGAGCGCCGCGTGGCAATGGTCCCCAGCGCGCTTTCCGTCTTTAATAAGACCGGCGCTCAGATTCTGATGGAATCGGGAGCCGGCGAAGCATCCGGCTTTCTGGATGCCGAATACACGGAAAAAGGCGTGAAGTTGGCCAATAGCCGCGCCGATGTGTTCGCGCAGGCGGATGTCATCCTGCAGGTGCGCAGCCTCGGCGCGAATCCGGACACAGGTTCAAGCGACCTATCGTTAATCCGGCGCGGTCAGACGGTGATCGGCTTCGGCGAACCTCTTACCGCGGGCGCGGCGGCAAAATCCCTGGCCGAGCGCGGCGCGACTTTCCTGTCCATGGAATTGATGCCGCGCATTACGCGCGCACAAAGCATGGACGCGCTGTCTTCGATGGCGACGATCGCCGGATATAAGGCAGTTTTGCTCGCCGCCGATTCCCTGCCCCGCATGTTTCCAATGTTAATGACGGCGGCAGGCACGGTCGCGCCGGCGCGCGTACTGGTGATCGGCGCGGGCGTCGCGGGATTGCAGGCGATCGCCACGGCGCGGCGACTGGGCTCGGTGGTCAGCGGGTACGATATCCGGGCGGCGGTCAAAGAACAGATCGAGAGCTTGGGCGCGCGCTTTGTGGTACTCGAGATCGAAGCGGCGGGCGCGGAAGACAAGGGCGGTTACGCCAAAGCGATGGGCGAAGATTTCTACCGCAAGCAGCAGGACGCTCTGGGAAAAGTTTTAGCGGATCAGAACGTAGTCATCACGACCGCCGCCGTTCCCGGAAAGAAAGCTCCGATCCTGATTACGCGCGCGATGGTGCAGCGCATGGCGCCCGGTTCGGTGATCATCGACATCGCCGCCGAACGCGGCGGTAATTGCGAATTGACGAAGGCCGGCGAAGTGGTCGAAGAAAAGGGCGTGCGGATCTACGGGCCGGTCAATCTGCCGTCGACCATTCCGTACCACGCCAGCCAGATGTACGCCAAGAACATCGCTACATTTTTGAAATACCTCATTAACAAGGAAGGCAATCTCACGCTCAACCGCGAAGACGAAATCGTCCGCGAGACGATGGTCACGCACGGCGGAGAAGTGGTTCATCCGCGCGTTCGCGAGCTGCTCGGATTGCCGGAATTGCAGGCGGTTTAAAACGCCGACAGGAGTCTGAATGCCATCGGATCTGGAATTAGGTCTGTTTGTTTTCATGCTGGCGACCTTCATTGGGTTGGAGGTCATCCGCAAAGTTTCCCCACTGCTGCACACACCGCTAATGTCGCTGACAAACGCCATTTCGGCGATCTCGGTGGTCGGCGCGATTCTGATCACGGGTAACCCCGAAGCCACGACACTGAGCAAAATCCTCGGATTCATCGCCATCACAGCGGTTGTGACGAATATCGTGAGCGGGTTCCTGATCACCGATCGCATGGTCAAGATGTTCAAGAAACGCGAGGTGAAGAAGTAATGGAACACCTGGTCCAATACCTCTACATCATCTCGGCGGGCCTGTTTATTCTTTCGCTAAAGTGGATGAACCACCCGGCAAGCTCACGCCACGGCGTCTTCGCGGGCGAGATCGGAATGCTAATCGCGATCATCGCGACCTTCATCGGGTTCCCGGGAGTAGGCGGCGCAGTAGGGATCGCTTTCGTTCACAACTGGACCTGGATCATCACGGCGTTTGCAATCGGTATCGCCGTGGGGATCCCGATCGCCTATATCATGCCGATGACCGCGGTCCCACAGCGAACCGCGCTGTCGCACGCTTGCGGCGCGTTGGCCGCGGCGCTGGTTGGAACCGCCGAGTTCTACCAGCGGCAGCCGCACGCAGACACCGAGTTGCGCGGGTTCATCATGGTGGCTCTGGTTATCGAAACGCTGCTCGGATACCTGACGTTTACCGGAAGCTTGATGGCGATGGGCAAACTGCAGGAAGTGCTGCCGCAGCGGCCGATCACGTATCGTAACCAGAACGCGGTCAACTTCATTTTGTTTTTGATTGCGCTCGGACTGGCGGTCTGGCTGGTGATTGATCCGACGCAGACTCAACTGTTCCCGATTTTCGCGGCTCTGGCGCTGATTTTCGGCGTGCTGTTGATCATCCCCATCGGCGGCGCGGACATGCCGACCGTCATTGCGATCCTGAACTCGTACGCCGGTCTGTCGGCGTGCGCGATGGGATTCGCGTTGAACAGCCGGCTGCTGGTGGTGGCGGGCGCGTTAGACGGATCTTCAGGCTTGATCCTGTCGATCATCATGTGCAAAGCCATGAACCGTTCGTTCACGAACGTGCTGTTTGGCGCGTTCGGACAGGTCCAGGCGAGCGCCGGGAAGGCGGAGCAGCGCAGTTATCGCAGCGCCAGCGCCGAAGAAGCCGCGTCAATTCTGGAAGCGGCGACCAGCGTGATCATCGTTCCCGGATACGGGCTGGCGGTCGCGCAGGCACAACATAAAATCCGCGAATTGTTTGACAGCCTCACGAAACGCGGCATTGACGTGAAATTCGGAATCCATCCGGTGGCGGGCCGCATGCCTGGCCATATGAATGTGCTGCTGGCGGAGGCGGACATTCCTTACGACAAACTCGTTGAAATGGACGACATCAACGGCGATTTTCCGCAGTGCGACGTGGCCCTGGTGATCGGCGCCAACGACGTCACCAATCCCAAGGCCCGCACAGATAAAGCCAGCCCCATCTACGGGATGCCCATTCTGGATGTCGACAAGGCCCATACCGTCATGGTGATCAAGCGGTCCATGAACCCCGGATTTGCGGGCATCGACAATGACCTGTACTATCTGGATAAGACGCTGATGCTGTTCGGAGATGCCAAAGCGTTCGTATCCGAGCTGGTGAAGGAACTGCCGGCCCGCGTGGCGGCGTAAAAACCTCGAAGAACAACCGCCCGACAATCGTCCAAGAGGAGGCAACAATTCCGAGGATGGTGCTGGAAGGGACGGAGCGGGAACTCGTTGCAGCATGTCAGCGCGGCGACCGCGAAGCCTTCCGTGCCGTTTTCGAGCTCCATAAGGACCGTGTGTATTCAATCGCGCTTCGCTTTACGGGTGAGCCAGCGGCCGCCATGGACATTGCGCAGGATACGTTCCTTAAGCTGTTCTCGTGCATCGGGGACTTTCGCGGACAGTCCTCTCTAGACACGTTTCTCTACCGGCTGGTCGTAAATAGCTGTTTCGACCGGAGACGCAAGGACCGGCGCCTGCTGCCACTGGTGGATGAATGGGCCGCCACGCTGCTTGCCAGGGAAGCCAGCCCGAGCGAGGAACTGCTGCGGAGTGAAGTCGGCGCGAGCGTTCGAGCGGCGGTGGAAAAACTGGCGCCGGAGCTGAGGATGGTGATCGTGCTGCGATACACCGAAGGTTTGGCGTACGACGAGATTGCCGAGGTGCTGGGGTGCTCGCCGGGCACTGTAGCCTCGAGGCTGAACCGGGCTCATAAAGTGCTGGAACGGCGACTAAGTCATCTGGGAGGTGGACGTGGCTGATTCCGAGACTCCTCGATGGTTGCGTGACCAATTGACTCGCCATCTGGGTTCCATGAGCGCGCCTGAGGAGTTATGGGATCGCATTCAGAACGGCGGGAAAGCTGGAATTGAGCCCCACCACTACTGGACGCGGTGGGCGGTGGCGGCCGTCCTTACGATGGCTACGGCGTTGGGGACGTATTGGTTGCCCGAGCCGCAATTGAGGTCTAACGTGGTGGTTCTAGCTGCTTCCGATCAACCGGATCTACGGCAGGATGACCCGGCCGAATGGGACCTCCGATGCGCTCCGCCAGCCAGCCATTCAACCTTCCGGGTGGCGAATCTGTCGGCGCAGAAAGGCCATCAGTTTGCGCTCGCGGCGTCCGGCCAAGGCGAGGGCGCGATGAGCTGTAACGCCTGTCATTTCATTGACTTAAACCAGCACCACCTCTAGGGGGTTGTCAATCGCCTGGAATTGTAGTAAGTTGAAATTGTCATGCCGCTGCCTGTCACGGCTACCGGGCTCACCACAGGGCATGCCCCTTTCGTCGAGGAGGCCCGCGATCGCGGCCAGCTCTACATCGAACAGCGCTATGACTTGTATTCCCGAGAGAATCACGAATCCTGGCAGCGGCTCTATCAGAGGATCCAACCCCGGTGGGAGCGCTATGCTAACGATCACTTCTTGAAAGGAATCGAGGCGCTCGCGCTCTCTCCCGATCGGGTTCCTCACCTCTCCGATGTCAACAAACGACTGCAGCCGCTCACTGGATTCCAAGCCAAGCCGGTGAGCGGGTACGTGCCAGGATTCCTTTTCTTCGATTGTCTGCGGCGCCGGGAATTTCCGACCACCATCACAATTCGTCCGACAGACCGCATGGATTATTTGCCCGAACCGGATATTTTCCACGACGTCGCCGGGCACGTGCCGATGCACACCGAACGTGCATTCGCCGATGTGCTGGTGCGATTCGGAGATTGCGCCCACACAGCCGTGGAAATGACGGCATCGATCCGCGACCAGCGCGAGCGCGCGCGACGCCTGACGAATATCATCAAAGCGATGTCGCGCTTCTTCTGGTTCACGGTGGAGTTCGGGTTGATGCGCGGATCGAAGGGCACGGTGGCGTATGGCAGCGGATTGCTGAGCTCGTACGGGGAACTCGAGCATGCGATCGAATCCGATGAAGTTCAGAGGTATCCGGTGCAACTGGAATGGTTGATCAACCAGGGAGCGGAGATCGATCATTACCAACCGCTCTTGTTTATCGTGGATTCGTTCGATCACCTGTTCGATCTAGTCGACCGGCTGGAGGGCTGGATGCGTTTGGGAAAACTCGATAATGTCGCGCCCGGCTTGCCCGATATCCAGGAATCGGATTTGCGAAGCTTTCTAGACGCCGGTCAAACCGCTTAAACCATCCCGCAATATGGTATAGTTTTCACAAATCCATCGAAGAATGGATAGGTGAGTTAATCCCGATGCCCATCGGGATTGGGGATTGGATCTCAAATGTGCGGAATTGCTGGCTTTACGCGGCTGGGGAAGGCCGCGGCGGCAGGCGTAGCGAAGCGGATCACCGAGGCCTTGTACCATCGGGGTCCCGACCAACACGGCGTTTTTGAAGGCAGCGAGGCCACGCTGTGCGCGGTGCGCCTCAAGATTATCGACCTCGAGGGTGGGGCCCAACCGCTCCTCAGCGACGATGGCGATACCGCTATTGTCTTCAATGGCGAAATCTACAATCATCGCGAAATTCGGGCCGAGTTGGCCCAGCGTGGGTACCGGTTCCGATCGCAATGCGACACGGAAACACTCCTGGCTGCCTTTCTCGAATGGGACACGCAGTGCCTCTCCCGATTGCGGGGAATGTTCGCGTTTGCCGTCTGGACGGAATCGCGCAAGCGGCTGGTGCTGGCGCGGGACCGGATGGGGATCAAGCCTCTGTACTATTGCCAGCATGGGGGCAATCTCTACTTCGGTTCCGAATTAAAGGCCATTCTGGAGCATCCGGAAATTCCCCGGCGGCTGGATCTGCATGCGCTCGGTTCCTATCTTTCGGTTAACTACGTGCCGGGCCCGCAGACCCTTTTCGAAGGTATCCGCAAAGTACCGCCCGGCCATGTGCTGGAATGGCGGCGAGGGAAACTCGCGCTGGATTGCTGGTGGAAGCTTCCAACCGGACCCATGCGGCGGATCTCCAGTGGCGAGGCAACGGAAGAACTGGACGGATTGCTGAAGAATTCGGTGCAGGAGCACCTGATCTCGGATGTGCCTCTGGGGGTGTGGGCATCGGGCGGCTTGGATTCGTCGACCATCCTGCATTATGCCGCCGCGGCGAGTCCGGGCCGGTTGAAGACGTTTTCCATTTCATTCGCGGGCCGCAGTTTCGACGAGAGCAAGTATTTCCGGCAGATCGCGCAGATTTACGGCACCGATCATCACGAGTTCAATCTGGATCCGGAACTGGACCTGCGCGCCGCGATCGAAGATTTTGCATTCTATTCGGATGAGCCCAGCGCGGACGCGGGAGCGCTGCCGGTGTGGTACCTGTCGCGGATGACGCGCGAGCACGTGACGGTGGCACTGTCCGGCGAGGGCGCGGACGAATTATTCGGCGGTTATCTAACCTATCTGGCCGACCGCGCGCTGCGGCCGTGCCGACACCTGCCTCAACCGGCGCGCCAGCTCATGCGGACGGCCCTGGACCGTTACCTGCCTGTGTCGGATGAGAAGATCAGCCTGGAGTACAAGCTGAAGCGCTGGATCGAGGGGAGCAGCCTGGATCCGGACGAGGCGCATTTTTTCTGGAATGGGACGTTCTCGCGGGAGCAGCGGAACAAGATCTGGCCGGGGAGCAACGGGAACGCTCTGCGGGCACTGGTGGATGCGCTGGAACTGGACCCGCGGACGGGGCTGCTGAACCGCTATCTATTCATTGACCAGAATTATTACCTGCCTGACGACATTCTGTATAAGGCGGACCGCATGAGCATGGCGCACTCTCTGGAGGTGCGTCCGCCGTTTCTGGACCATCGCATCGTGGAGTTCGCCGCGTCGTTGCCCGAGCACCTGAAGATTCGCGGTCTCAAACAAAAAGTAGTTCTTAAAGAGCTGATGCGGGGCAAATTGCCGCCCGCCGTGATCCGCCGCAAGAAGACCGGCTTCGACATTCCGGCGCACGAGTGGTTCCGGGGATCGTTGAAGGGGCTGGTACAGGATACGTTGAGCGCGGATGCGGTGGCGGCGACCGGAATCTTCGACGCGCGGGCCATCGACACGCTCATCCGCGACCACATGGAGAGGCGCATCAATGTGGGATATCATCTGTGGGGCTTGCTTACGCTCTTCCTGTGGATGAAGCGGTGGAAAGTGGAGATTGTGCCGGCGGCAGAAACGGCGCGGCCTAGCCCGATTCCCGTGTTCGCCACGCGGTAGTGTTCGCTCCCTACGGTCGCGGCTCCGTGTCGGGCACAGAAGCGCGATCCCGTCGTCGGTTGCGACCAATGCAGGCCACAAAGAACGATGGCCCGCACTACTAAGAGCTCGGCACATAGAACCGAACTCTCAGCGCAATTCGAGCTGCTGCTTGATTTCCATTTGCGGGCTCAACAAACGAACTTGGAGGGGCAAGCCGCCAATGGCTGGGGCCACTCTGCGAGCGAGATTCTGAAAACCCGCGACGGCATCGGGCTGCCGCCAGACGCCTTCACCCACAACGAAGCCGATGGTTGTGCCTTCGCCTTTGGAAACCGAGACGCTGACGCCCAGATCCTGCAGGTACCCGGCCTGATGAAGGGCGCGGCCTAGGGCTTGAGCGTCGCTTTCCGTGGCGGAACCCAGATAATAGATTTCATCTTTGGCGCCGACGCGGATTTTGCCGACCTGCAGGTCCTTCTGGACTCTCCAAGCGGAGTCCACCAGGCGAACCTCAATGGGCAATCCGCCTACCGACGTGGCTATGCGCCTTCCGATTTCCTCAAAACTGGCAAGCGCGACCGCGCTGTTCCATTGGCCATTCTGGAGGACGAAGGAAACAATAGTGCCGCCCGGATTCCTGGAAAGGAGAACGGCCGAGCCGCGGCCGCTAAAAAAGCCGATGGTTTGCAGGGCTTGCCCCAAGGCGATCGCGTCCTGCCTGGTGGCAGCGTGGGAGTAGTAGATCTCGTCCTTCGTCCCGATCGTTACCTTGGGAATAGAGCGATCGGGGCGGTGCGCCACCTCGAAAATCAAGGCCGCGAACGCAGCCAAAAGAAGGAGGCCCAAGCCGAATGCCAATCCATTGGCGGCAATCCGTCTTCTTGCTCCCTCCATGCCATGATGCTATCGTCCGGCGCCAGTTTGAGGCAAGGCGATTCCGCTCAGGAGAAATGGCGCCGCAGTTCGGAAGCGTACCGGACGCCGAGCGTAGAGGCATTCTCCGCAAGCCAGTGGCTCAGACGCGTCGATCCAGTAGGTGGGGAGCCGGAAACCAGTAAATTAGCCATCAATCCCCGGACCTCGTCCTCGGTGAGGAGCACGTCGTGGAGCAATGCTCCGAGGAACCGGGCGGCCAGCAGGGTGACGCGCGGGGATCCGTGGAGGAGCACCGCCCGGCTTCCCACGGTTCGAGCGATCAAACGGACCAACTCCTCAAAGGAAAAAACCTCCGGCCCGACGGCGTCGATCACCAGGTCTCGGGAGGCGCGCCCCGCATCGACGGCAATCCGGGCGAGATCCTCGACGTAGACAGGCTGAAGGCGGTACTCGCCCTTGCCCGGAATGATGAAGAGCGGCGCTTTGCGGAGCAGGTAGGCGATGTTGTTGATCAAAATGTCTTCCCTGCCGAACACGACAGCGGGCCGCACGATCGCATGGCTGAATGGGGCTTCTTGAATATCCTGTTCCAGAAGCGCCTTGCCGCGAAAATACGGCAGCGGCGAGTGAAGATCGGGATTCGTAATGCTGATGTGCACCACGCGCGGAACACCGGCAATCTCAGCGGCGCGAATCAACGCGCGCGTGTTGGCGATGGCGTGCTCGTGAGTGGCGCTGCCGCGGTCGAATCGTATCCAGTAGGTGTTATAGACGACCTGAACTCCGGCGAGAAATTCGGCCATGGCTTCCGGATCGTCGAACCGGAATGGGAACGCTCTCACCGCCGAGCCGAATTCGTTCGGGCTGCCCGGGTGTCCGGTGAGCGTAATGACCGGCTCATTCAATTCCAGGAGGCGCCGGGCGATGTATTTGCCGGTGTATCCGAAAGCTCCGGTGACGGCATTGATGGTTCGCGGCATGTCATAATCCACAAGGTGAGTACATCAGGCGCCGGCGAAAACCGCCGCAACGTAAGAACGGTCTGCGTCTATTGTGCGTCGAGCGAGCGTTCTCCGGCAATTTATCACACGGCCGCTACGCGGCTCGGCAAACACCTCGCTGGTCATGGTCTCACAGTAGTCTATGGCGGAGGCTCGCTCGGTTCGATGGGACGAGTGGCCGACGGGGCGCTATCAGCGGGTGGACGAGTGATCGGCGTGCTGCCCCGGTTCATGAGCGAGCTGGAGTGGGGACACAAGAACCTGACGGAGCTTCGTCTGGTCGACGATCTTCACATTCGGAAGCGCACGATGTTGGAACTGTCCGATGCCATCGTCGCTTTGCCGGGCGGGTCGGGAACGCTGGACGAATTATTTGAAGCCCTCAGCATGAAGAGACTGGGCCTGTTTCTCGGACCGATCATCCTGATCAATGTGAATGGGTATTTCGAACCGTGCCTGCAATTGCTGTCACAATGCATTACCGATGGGTTCATGGATGAACGGCACCGCGCCATGTGGTCGGTGGTTTCGCAGCCGGAAGCGGTGTTTCAGACCATTCAGGACGCGCCGGAGTGGAAGCCGAACGCGCGAGCATTCGCCGTACAACGGTAGCGACTTTACGGCCTGCGAGCAGCCGGCCCCTGACGCGCCGCGCCCGTCTCGGATATAGGGAGCGTCAGGGTCTTTCTAAATAGGGCGGGGCAGACGAAAAAAACCGATCGTCCGCACCACACATCTTCCGCGACATAATGACCCTATGGAGCCAGCGTTGGAAGCGCGAAAGACTGCAGAGCATTATCAATGGGTCGTGGCGCTTGTCGCTGTTCTCATTTTCGGCTTTTCGATCATCAGCCCGCCGTCGTTGATGGATGACGTGGACGCGGTGCAAGGGCAGATCGCGCGCAACATGCTGCAGTCGGGCGACTGGGTGACGGCTCGGCTGGACGGCGTCGCGTACCTGGAAAAGTCGCCGCTGAAGTATTGGTTGATGGCGATCTCCTTCAAGATTTTCGGCGTCCATGACTGGGCGGCGCGGATCCCGCTGGCGCTGGCAACGGTGCTGCTGTGCTGGGTGACGGCTCGATTCGGAGCCTGGGGGTTTGGACGGCGGACGGGGATGTACTCGGGCATTGTCCTGGCAACGAGCGTGGGACTGTTTCTGTTCACGCGCATTCTGATTCCCGACGTGATGTTGACACTGGTGATCACGCTGGCGTTGTGGGGCATGCTGCGGGCGTTGGACGAAGAGGAAGCGCATCCGCAGGTATGGGCGCTGGTCCCGTGGGCGTCAATGGGAGTGGGGCTCCTGCTTAAAGGCCTGATCGCTTCGCTGTTTCCGGTGGGCGCGGCGGCGTTGTATCTCGGGTTCACGCGGCAGTTGTGGCGGGCGAAAACGTGGGCGCGGTTGCGGCCGGGCACCGGCATTATGCTGCTGCTGGCAATCGCCGCGCCATGGCACGTGCTGGCAACCTTGAAGAATCCGCCGTATTTTGATTTGACGATGCACAGCGAGAGCGGCTCCTATCATGGGTTCTTCTGGTTCTACTTCATGAATGAGCATGTGCTGCGATTCCTGAATCTGCGATATCCGCGCGATTACAATACGGTCCCCCGGCTGTATTTCTGGCTCTTTCATCTGCTCTGGCTCTTTCCGTGGAGCGTGTATTTTCCGGCTGCGTGGAAATTGAGCTATCGCAAGCCGGACCGCGCGAGCCGGGTGCGCCTGCTGGCTCTCTGCTGGACGGGGTTCATCCTGGTGTTCTTCACGTTCTCGACCACGCAGGAATATTATTCGATGCCGGTGTACCCGGCGCTGGCGCTACTAGTGGGGTCGGCAATTGCGAGCGAGAGCGGAATTCTGCGATATGGGACAAAGACCGTGGCGGCGATCGCCGGGCTTGCGGCGGTTACGATTGCGGCGATCCTGTGGCTCGTACGGGGGATGCCGGCGCCGGGCGATATCGCGGTGGCCCTGAATTCGAACCCGGAACTCTACACGCTATCGCTGGGGCACATGGCGGACCTGACTTTGCGGGCCTTTGCGTATTTGCGAGTGCCGCTGGCATTGGCAGGCGTGGCGTTCCTGGTGGGTGCGGTTGGCGCGATCCGGACGCGGGCGTTCGTGCCGGTGGCGGCGCTGGCCACTATGATGGTGCTGTTCTTTCATGCAGCGCGGCTGGCCCTGGTGGTGTTTGATCCATACCTCTCGTCACGGCCGCTGGCGGAGGCACTGCTTCGGCAGCCTGCGGGGCGGCTGATTATCGGAGATCAGTATTACACGTTTTCGTCGGTTTTCTTCTACACGAACGAGCGGGCGCAACTGCTGAACGGACGAGTTAACAATCTGGAGTACGGATCGTATGCGCCGGACGCACCGCGGGACGTATTCATTAACGATCGAGATCTCGCGCGTTTGTGGCCGCAGGGGGATCGGTATTATCTGCTGGCGGAAGGGCCGGCGGTGCCCCATCTCGAACAGGTAGTCGGTAAGAGCACGCTCCACGAGGTTGCGCAGAGCGGGGGGAAGTATTTGTTTGTCAACCAGTAGGGATAGGTCGGAACCTTCCCCACCTCACGGTGTCACCGTAACGGCGACGTTTTGGTAGGTGAAAAGCGAGCCGTCACTGGCTATGGCGCGCAAAATGTAAGTGCCGGGCTCCTGGAACGTCACCTGCGTCGTCCATTTGCCATCGGCGGGTGGCTCGGGAATGGCAAACGGCGGGGACCATGGCGAATTCGCCCAAGCTCGGGTGTCGGTCCAGGTTTTCATCTGGTCGGGGCTGAACGTGACGGTGGCGGCTTTGCCTCGATAGACGATCCACGATAAGCGCAGGCCGGGTCCACTGGAGGGGACAATCGACGACGGGGGCCTGTACACCAGACTCGCGGCATTCCCAGCAGTGGAGCGCTGGGGCGGTGACTTCCGCGAATCTTCAGTCGGAGCCTTTCCGGCATGGCGCGGCTGCGGTTTGCCGTCGCGCCGGGCGGGCAGGTTATCCGGATCGCCGGCGAGCGCGACCAGGGTCAACGGCTCTCCGACCTTGATGCTGCGGCGCGTTTCGCCTTGGATCTCGAGCTCGGGCGGGATGTTGTCGCGCAACTCGTCGCGAAGGCTACCGCCGTCGCCACCGACCTCCGTGGATATCACCTGGTTATCAATCTGGTAATCGGTTTTCAGCGAAGCGTACGCTTTCTCGGTCCGACCGTGAGTCGTGAGTGTCCAGATCAGCTCTTTGTTGCCGAAGTCCTTGGCCAGGTGGACGGTAAACAGGAACGGGTTGCGGCGCGGATAGAAGTGTGTGGGTTGGCCCTGGTCGGGGCCGCCGGGCTCGATATTGTTATCGGGGCCGATGGGAATATCGAGCTCCTCCAGCCAGTTCGTGTTCATGTAGCCGAAGTACAGAGTGAAAGAACCATCCGGGTTCGGCATCCATCCTTCGTAGGCCGGGGACACACTCTGGCCTTTCGAATACGTAAACCTGGTCTGAGCGCCGGCCGGCAACAGGAACAGGAGACCTGCGAGAATCCCGAGCCGCATCGTTATTTGTCCTACTTTCCCTGGACGGACGCGCTCAACGGCGGCTGCTGCACAGGAGGCGCCCAGCAAACGGGGCAGCCGATGTCGTAGTCGTTGCGGCTTTTCATCTTCGCCCGGCGGCGCGCCATTTCGGCCTGGAACTGCTCCTCGGTGAGTGAGACGGAATAGCCGAGGTCGATGAACATGTTGGCGATGGAACGGCGGCCGCCGCCAGCCCAATTACGGGGATCGGCGGGATTTTTGTTGTTGGCCGTCGTGTCGAGGAAGCCGATCAGGTGAACGATGGTGCCTTTCGGGAGGAGAGGCGCGGAATCGTCATCGTAGACATATTGCTTCACCCAATTGTGGTCGTAGCCGACGCAGTTGAGCGTCTGGATGTTGTGGCCCCAGATCGCTTCGAGGCACATGCGCACGCCGGGTGCGTGGAGATGGGGTTCGAAGGCGATGATCTTGGTGTGCTCGGTGAGCGTGGCATAGGCGTGAAGTTCCTGGTTGGCCTGATTGGGTTTCACGTCGATATCGATGCCGTTGCCGAGCCGCAGGGTGGAGCGACGATAGAGGGGTTGGTAGCCTTTCGGAAAGAACTTGAAGGCGAATTCGAGATGCGCCTGGGTGGCGCGGCCGTTGGAATGGATGTGACCCGCGGTTAAGGAGAGGGCGGAATTCGCGGCGAGCAACCGGCCGGCTTCGGGCGGGAAGATATCGGCGTTGCGGCCCACCTCGTGGATGGGCCAACTGGTGGCGGCTTCTTCGGCGCTGCTCGCATCGGCCTGACCGGGCACCAGGCTGACGTAGGTCATGTGATGAAAGACGTAACGGCCGCCCACGGTCTTGGTTGGACCGGCTTTCGGGATGTCGTTGACTTCGCGAACCTCGACCGCAGACACATAGCGGTCTTCCGTGAGACCGGTGGGAATGAGTCCGACATCGCCCCACCAATCGGGTCCGGTGGCGGGGACGGTCACTTCCTTGGACTTCAGCACCAGGTCCGGTTCGCCAATGGTCCACTTGTCAGAGTCATCGAAATTGAGGGGAGGCGGACTGTCGGCGGGATTGCCGCGCGGCGCTCCGCTGTTGGCCCACTTCACAACCTTGGCGATCTCCTCGTCAGTCAACGAAGGATCGTTCTTGAATTTCTGAATGCCAATTTCTTTCTCGACGAACCAGGGCGGCATGACACCGGCATGCGGGCCCTTGCTGGTGCGCTCCTTGAGAGCACGAGCGTAGGGCCTGACCTCTTCATAGGTGACAAGCGACATGGGCGCAACGCCGTTCGGGTGATGACACTGCTGGCAACTATGCTGCAGGATCGGGACGATGTCCCTGGTGAAGGTGATATCGCTGGAAGATGCGGCCGACTGCGCTCGCGAGACGACCGGCGTAAAGAGAGCAGCTAGGACGGCGACGAGCCAACCCAGCGCGAAAAAACCTCTGATCTTCATCGCATACCTCCCCGGGATTGCGGATGGTTACGAGGCCTATACCGGAGATCCGGCTTAGAACATTCTACATCCGGATGTCGCCAGCAGCACGGGAGACCGGCGGCAAGACCGCCAGCGCTACTCCCGGGCCCGCCGCGCTTCGTAGGCTTTCAAGTGTGTGTAGGCGATTCCCAGCAAAGGAGTGTTTGCCTCGCGCCCGCGGCGGAGCAGGTCACCGATAATGTGTTCCGATTCGATGGGGGCGTTCCGCTCCATATCGCGAAGCATTGACGCCGTGAACAGGGAACTCTTCGCGGTGAGCGCGGCACGAGTGCGATCGAGAAAATCATCGCGGACCGGGTAGCCTTCGGCCGCGGCGATCGTCCGGCATTCCTGCAAAACACCCCGCATGAACTCGGGGCCGCCGACGGCCTCGGCGATGTCACCAACGGCCGCACGCATCACACACGTACCGGCAGCGAGAGAAGCCAGGAACACCCACTTCTCCCACATCGCGAGCAGGATGTTTGCGCTGGCACGGGCGTCGAATCGCGCTCCTTCCATCACGGCGCTGACGGCTCTGACGCGGTCGGAGGTACCGCCATCCCGTTCGCCGAACGAGACCGAATGAACATCGTTGAGATGGATAATTTCGCCCTGTTCATTGAGCGTTGCGGCAATCGCGCAGAGGCCGCCGAGCACACGGTCGCGGCCAAAACTCTCATCCAGACGGTCGAGGTGCCGCATGCCATTGAGAAGCGGCAAGATTGCCGTATGCGTAGCGACGGCGGGCATCACGGACGCAATCACGTTTTCCAGGTCATAGGCTTTGCAGGCGAGCAAGATGAGATCGAAAGGTTCGCGCAAACTGGCGGCGACCAGGACGGGCGGCTGAGGACAATGGAAGTCGCCGAAACGGCTGCGAATTCGCAAACCAGTACGGGCTAACGCAGCGGCACGCGCGGGACGGACGAAAAATGTCACGTCCTGCTTTGCCTCCAAAAGTCTGCCGCCGAAGTAACCGCCGGTTGCGCCCGCGCCAACTACAAGAATTCGCATCGGTTGTCTCTCGAGTCCGCTCCCTGAATGGCCGCGATTCGGTGAGGACATCGCGACGTCGCTGAACTCGTTATTGTAATCGGTGCGAAGCGGGCACAAATCCCGTTCACGAATCGAGAAAAAAAATCGCCTCAATCTTTTCAGTACTTTAAGATGCCGAGATCCAATATATGCAAAATACTGAGTGATACTCTCAAATCGAGAAGAGGGTTGGGGCCTCGCAGCAATGCGGGGCCGTTTTTATTTGGGATTGCACGATGCCGAAAGAAACAGAAAAACAATTTACGGCTCCTGAAGCGTGCAGGGAATGTGAACACTGGCAGGAGATCCGCCAACAGATACGGATCTCGGACCTGCTGAAAAATGCGGTGGACGGTATGCAGACCCGGCTGACGTCTGGAGATTTTAAACCGACTTTGGGCGACTACCTCAAGCTGCTGCAGTTGGAGAAGGAGATGGAAGAAGGCGGGCCGACGGAGATCAAGGTGACATGGGTCGATCCGGCGTCATTGTCCACGAAATAGCGTACGACCCGCTGCCGTCCCAGAAAGAGTTTCATGCATCCAACGCAACATATAAGGGTTTTTCGGGGCCGATCGGCTGCGGCAAAAGCCAGGCGCTGTGCCAGGAAGCAATCCGGTTGAGCTACATGAATCCAGGTCGGCTCGGGCTCTTGGGAGCGCCGACGTATCCGATGCTGCGCGACGCGACATGCGCGACATTGTTCGAAATTCTCGATGAGAACGAGATTCCGTTCGAGCACAACAAGGCTGAAAATGCGCTGGTGATGAAAGAGACGGGATCGCGGATTTTGTTCCGGCCGGTGGACGAGTTCGAGCGCTTGCGTGGGACCAACCTGGCGTGGTTCGGACTGGATGAGCTTACGTACACCCAGGAAGCAGCGTGGCTGCGTCTGGAAGGGCGTCTGCGGGATCCGCAGGCTTCCCGGCTGTGCGGGTTCGCCGTCTGGACTCCAAAAGGATACGACTGGGTGTACCGCCGGTTCGTGTCCGAGCCGTCCGGCGATTACAAAGTGGTGATCGCGCCGCCATTTGAAAACCGGTTTCTTCTCGGCAAGGTTCCTGATTTTTACAAGCGCCTGGCGACAAGCTACGACGAGAACTTCTATCGTCAGGAAGCGCTCGGGGCCTACCTGACCATGACAGGCGGGCTGGTGTACCGGTCGTTTACGCGAGAGGAGCACATCAGGGATCTGCAGCCGGACGCACGGCTGCCGCTGATGTGGACACTGGATTTCAACGTCGACCCGATGAGCTCGCTGGTTGCGCAGGTCGCAGGAGGGAAGGTCCGGGTGCTGGACGAGATTGTAATCCGGCACGCGACTACGATGCAGGCTTGCGAAGAGTTCCTGAAGCGGTTTCCGGATCATCGAGCGGGGATTTACGTGTTTGGAGACGCCTCGGGGTACCAGGAACAGACGACGGGAACTTCGGATTACGACATGGTGCGGGATTATTTTGCGATCCACACCAGCGCGCCAGTGCACTACAGAGCGCCACGGTCAAACCCGAGCGTGAGGGAGCGGATCAACCTGACGAACTCGAAGCTCCGGTCGGCCTCGGGGGAGACATGTGTGGTAGTGGATCCCAAGTGCAAGGAATTGATCAAGGACCTGGAGCAGGTCTGTTTCAAGCAGGACAGCTATCAGATCGATAAAGACAGGGACCGGCAAAGGACCCATCTGTCGGATGCGCTGGGCTATTTGCTCTGGCAGGAATTCCGGCCGGGAGGGACCGTTGGCGAGCGCCAAGGGAGATTGGTTTGAACACGCCGAACATCAACCGCGAACATCCCGAATACATCGCACGGAAAGCGATGTGGAAGAAGTATAGAGATCTTTATGCCGGCGGCGAACGGCTTCGGGAAAATGCCTCGGAATACCTGGTGCGGCGGCACAAGGAGCCAGGCGAAGTCTATGCCGAGCGCCTGAACCGCGTATTTTATGAAAACTATATCGGCTCCATCGTCGATTGGTACGCTGCCACGCTGTTGCGGCGCGAGCCGGTGTTGTTGTTCGAAGGCAACGATAGCGCGGCGAAGGGATTCTACAACCTGCTGTCGGACGACTGCGATCTAAAGGGCACCAATTTCAGCGAATTTTTCCGGCAGCGTTTTGTGCAGGCGCTGGTGTGCGGAGCCAGTTACCTGGTAGTGGATTTCCCGCGGCCGAACGGGGCGGTGCTGACGCGGGCCGAAGAAGATGCGTCGGGACGGTCGCGGGCGTACCTGGTGGACTACTCGGCCGAGGAAGTCATCAATTGGAATTACGACCAGACGGGAAACCTGGAGTGGGCGGTAATCCGGACATCGTGCCTGCAGCCGTCGAAAGTGACCGATGCCAAGTGGGAGCAGGAGACACGCTGGATCTACTATGACCGCGAGAATTTCGAGATTTATCGCAGGACGGGGGAGGCAAATCCGATCGAGCCGATCGACGAAGGACGTCACGGACTGGCGTCGCTGCGACGGGTTCCGCTGTTCCGGCTGCAAGTGAGCGAAGGGCTCTGGTTGATGAACAAGGCGGCACTGCTCCAGTTGGAGCACTTCAATAAATCGAATGCGCTGGCCTGGGCCATCACGATGAGCCTCTTCGCCACGCCGGTGGTGTACTCGGACCGGGAATGGAATCAGATCGTCGGCGAATCGTATTACATCCAGCTCGGGCCCGGCGATCGATTCGGATGGACGGAGCCGGAGGGCAAGGTGCACCAGATCGCGGCTGAGAATCTGGTGCGGTTGAAGGATGAGATTTACCGCGTGTGCTATCTGCTGACGCAAGCGGGGAGCGCCGCTTCCAGCGATCCACGGATGTCGGGGCTAAGCAAGCGGATGGACTTCGCCATCACCCAGGAGGTGCTGCGCGCGTATGGCGATGCGGTGAAAGATGTCATGAAGCAGGTGCTCCGGTCTATTGCGACGGCGCGGCAGGACGGCGTCGGCATAGACGTGTCCGGTCTCGATGAATTCGATATCGACGATTTCAGTAATGAACTGGACGATGCCAGGAAGCTGCTCGATTTAGGAATCGGCTCGGAGACTTTGCGGAGGCAGGTTTTCAAGAAACTATCGTTCAAGTACCTGTGCGATGCGCGGCAGGAGATCAAAAACCAGGTAGCGGATGAAATCGACCGGAAGAGGTACCCGGTTTAGGAGAGATATGGAAGAACCCGATGTACAGGCGATCGTACGAAACGCGATCCAGGAATTCGTCAATCAGGAACAGGCGAAGAGCGAGCCGGCCGTCAAGGCGGAACTCCAGGAAGAGCGCAAGCGGAGAGAGCAGCTGGAGCGACGGTTGAACGAACTGGTGGAAGAGAACGCACGCAGCCGGAAGATGGCCGACGAGGCGGAGCGGAGCGCTGCCGTGCGCGCCGAACTGCAGCGGCTCGGCGTGGCGAAAATCGATTTGGCGTTTAAGGCGGTTCAAGACGGCATTGTGCGCGCCGAAGACGGGAGACTTGTGGCGCGCGGCGACTCCGGTGAAGTGCCGGTCAAGGAATATCTGACCGCATTCGTAAGCGAAAATCCGGAGTTCCTCCCGGCCCGAATCAGCGGCGGCACCGGAATGACGGCGACATTCAAGGCGCCCGCCGGGGGCCGGGAGTCGATCGATCTGGACAGAATCCGCCCTGGTATGAGCGCGGAAGAAATGCGGCGCGTGCGCGAGGAGATCGTGCGCGTGGCATCGCAGACGCTAAGAGGGCTTTAGAAGAGGCCGCTCTTTATAGTCGCGGTTCAGTGTGGCCGCGCACTGCGAGGGAGCGGCGAATCCGGCTTAGGTGCCGGCAAGACCAAAGAGCAAGGAGAAGAAGTGGCAGCAATTACTTCAAGTAACGTCGCAAACGCGATTGTGAAGCTGGTGGCGGCGGACGCATTGCCGGTGCTAGTCGGGAACCTCGTCATGGGGAACCTGGTGAATCGCGATTACGAGCCGGTGCTGGCAAACGCCGGAGACACAGTGAACATACCGATCCCGCCGACGATGGTGGCAAACAACATCCTGGAAGGCGGCGAAGTGCAGACGCAGAATCCGAGCCTGGGAAATGCGCAAATCGTGCTCAATACCCACGCGGAGGCCACGTTCCAGGTTCCGGACGTGACCAAAGTCCTGGCGGTTCCGGACCTGTTGAAGATCTACATGGAGCCGGCGGTGGCCGCAATCGCGCAGCGAGTCGAAAGCGACCTGCTGAATCTTTATGCGGGCTTCACCGCGAATGCGCCGGTCGGGACGGCCGGCACTCCGATCACCGAACAGGTGATCGACGCGGCGGAGACGGCGCTGTTTTTGGCGAAGGTGCCGCCGACCGAGCCGAAGTACTTTGTGGTGGATGCCGCAACGTACTCCGCGTGGCGGCAGATCCCGCGGTTCAGCGAATTCCAGACGGCGGGCGACGCGGGGCTCGGTGCGATCGTGTCGGGGACGGTGGGGAAGATCAAAGACTTTTTTGTCTTCCGTTCGCAATTTATTCCCAAGACGGGAAGCGGTCCGGTCACGACGCATAACATCGCATTCAGCCGGAGCGCCATCGGGCTGGTAATCCGGCGGCTGCCGCAGCCGCTGCCTGGCACGGGAGCGATTGCGGAGTACGCCGAATTAGGGAACTTCGGAATGCGGGTGGTGATGAGCTATCAACCCAACACGCTCGCGCAGCAGTTCACCGTGGATGTGCTGTACGGATGCGGCGTTCTGCGGAACAGCTGCGGGGTGCAGGTCAATACGTAGCGAGGCGACGCGGAAACCGGGGGCGGGACATTCCGCCTCCGGTAAACAACGCGGGAGAAATCAATGGATTTGAGGCGTTACTACCAGAAAATTCGAGAGGTCGAGTCCACGATCGCGGACCGCTTTGCGGTGGTTGTCAGCCTGGAAACCCCGGACGGAGGCAAGGGAGGAGCACTGACGGAGGTGCTTCCGAGAGTTGCCGCCAAGATGGTGGTGGATGGCGTGGCAAAGCTGGCGAGCCCAGAAGAAACGCAGCGGCTTCGGGAAGCGCAAGCCGAGGCGCAGCGGGCGGCGGAGCAGGCGGCAACCATGAGCCGGGTGCAACTCACGGTGCTGCCCACCACCGAGTTAAACAGGCTGCGAGAAGCCGCCAGTACTCAGAGAGATTAGGACAAACGGATGGCTCTGTTTACAGACGGTCCTGTGTCCAGCATTGAAGATCTGACAGCACAGGACTCACAACTTTTGAACGTCGCCAGCACCGAGGGGATCGACGTCACGCGAAAGCTGGCGCTTGCGCAAGACGATGTCGGCGTAGAGCTAACGGTATTGCTCAGCAAGTTGAGTTTTGCGGACCAGCCTATCTGGCTGGCGGCGAAGCGCGATTTGGGGGCAGTCGTGGTGACGCCGCCACTTAAGCGGTGGCACACGTTTGCGGCCTTGGAACTGGTGTACCGGGACGCGTACAACACCCAACTGAACGACCGCTACGCCGGGAAACGCGACCAGTTTCATCAAATGGCGCAATGGGCGTGTGAAAAGCTGATTCAGACCGGCGTTGGGCTGGCGGCGCGGCCTGTCGCTCGCGCCGCCACTCCGCAGGTTACGGCTATTCCCGGCACGCTGACGGATGGGACTTACTACATCGGCATGGCGTGGGTGAATGCATTGGGCGAAGAAGGAGCGAGCGCGACGCCAGCCGCAATGACAATCGCGGCAAGCACGCTGCAAGTACAGCCGGGCGCTTCGCCGGAAAACGCGGTGGGTTGGAACGTCTTTATTGGGACTGAGGCCGAAAGGATGGTTCAGCAAAACGAATCGCCGATTGGCGCCGGCGAGCTGTGGCGGCAGGAGAGTGTTCTGGCGACGGCGGGCCGCGCTCCGGGGACCGGACAGGAGCCCACGTATCTGAAACCCGTCCCGCGAGTGATCCAGAGGGGATGATGATCTCGAAAATCAGCAGCGCCGCCGCGAATAAGGTGATCGAGCGGATGAGGGCGCCGGCCGGTATAAACGCCGGCCTAGCGGCACTGACTGGAGCGGATGCAATGCTCGCCGCTCCGGTCGAGGCGGGGCAAATTCGGGCGCAGAATGCGGCGGCGGACATGGCGGAGCGCGGCGGCTCGATGCGGTATCCGACTATCCATGTTTTTTGCGAAAAGATCGTGAACGACCTGAGCGAAAAATTTCGGAGTTTTTCCGGGAAAGTGCAGATGGTTATTGAGCTGCGGCACTCGCAGGACAAGCTGGCCGGGCTGCAGGACGCCCTGGAACTCTACGCCGATTCGATTACGCGAATGCTGGACGGAGCGCGCGGAGATTGGGGAGATGGCATGTTTTACGGCGGAGGATACGAAGTGGCGGTAAGCCCAGCGAAGCAAGGCGGTAAGAACGTCATGCAGGCAGCAAAGATCACATTCCAGATCGGAGTAAGCAGGAACTGATATGGGTTCTTACATTTCATCAAACGCGAACCGGTTCTATGCGGCCCTCGAGAGCTCGTATGGGAACGTCGGCGCCATCGCAGCCGCGAACCGAATACCTGCGTTAAAGCTGACCGCGAGCCATCGACGCGAGACAGGGGACCGGAAGGATAAAACAGGCAGCAGGACTTTTGCGGGATTGCCGAGCGGAGGACGCCGCCGCACGGAGTTTGAGTTACGGACGTATCTGACGAGCTGGACGAAGGCGCACACCGGTCCAGGTTATGGGCCGCTCTTTCAGGCGGCGCTGGGAGCGGCCCCTGGACGGTTTGATGGCGGCACGGTCACCTCAAGCACCAGCGGCGGCCGACTTGTTTTCGCGAGCCCTCATGACCTGAACGCGGGGCAGGCAGTGTCGTCCGGGGGAGAGATCCGGTTTGTATCGGCGATTGTGGATGCAATCTCGGTCCAATTGAATGCGCCGTTCGCGGCCGCTCCGGCTGCGGGTGCGGCGGTAGCGGAGACCGTCACCTATTCGCTCGCAACGGAACTGCCGAGCGTCAGCATATTCGATTACTGGAGTCCGGCAACGGCCGTCCAGAGGCTCTTGTGCGGGGCGGCCGTCGATCAGATGCAGATCGTGGTCAATGGCGATTATCACGAGTTTTACTTTAGCGGGCTGGCGCAGGATGTGGTGGACACGAGCAGTTTTTCATCGGGCAGCGGCCAATTGCAAAGCTTTCCCGCAGAGCCTGCGCTCGACGCGTTCGATTATTCGATCGTCCCCGGAAATATGGGACAAGCGTGGCTGGGTACGTCGCCTGCTCAGTTCTTCACGATCACGAATGCTTCGGTAATCTTGAACAACGGACTGGATCTGAGGACGCGGGAGTTTGGGTCGAGCCTGCCACGAGCGGTTTCGCCGGGACAACGAACGGTGACGGCGGCATTCGATCTGTACGGCCTCGATGACGATGCCACAAAGGGGCTGTACCAGGCTGCGCGTCAGCAGTCGCCGATCGCGGTGATGTTTCAATTGGGGGAATTGGAGGGGCAAGTTATGGCCGTGCATCTCAAGAGCGTGATTCCGGAGGTTCCGGAATTCGACGACAGCGAAAACCGGCTGCAGTGGCGATTCCGTGCGTCGCGGGCCCGAGGAACGATGGACGATGAGATCGCGGTTGCGTTCGGATAACCATGACTTATGAAAGCGTAGCGTTGGTGGAGTCGCGAGTCGCACCGGGCGTGAGGTTTTCGGTCACGAAGATGTCGTACGGGCGCCGGATGGCGCTGATGCAGCGTATCCGGGAACTCTCGCGACGTATGGAATTTTTGGAAGCGGGCAATGAACCGGCGGACAAAATGGACGCAGCGCTGGTGGAAGCGGAGATTGGCCGGGTGTACGTGAGCTGGGGGCTCCGGGCCGTTTCGGGGTTAGTCGTGGATGGGGCCGAAGCGACACCCGAACTCTTGGCGGAGAGCGGCCCGGAGGATCTTTTTCGCGAAGCGCTGGCAGCCGTACAGGCGCAGGCCGGTTTGAGCCAGGAAGAACGAAAAAACTGATCGTCGCCTTCCATTTTCAATTCTCAAACCAGGACGGTTGGAAGTGCGATTTGTGCCGGAAATCCGGACTGGAGCGGAAGCGCCACTGCGGTTGGCTCGGCCTCGGCGAACAACCGAAGACTGCAACGGTATGGGCCCGGAAAAGGATTGCACTCAGCGTTTGTCCGAAGTCGTATATCACGGCTGAAAGCATCTCGCTGCTGGACGAATTTGCCGTGCGCCGGCGTCTGGGCAGAGTCGATGTAACGAAGCTAAGCGGACGCCAGGTGGACGCATTTTTGATCCTCGAAGAGGCAGTCGCGGAGGAAATCAGGGATGGCCAGCAGAACGCAAAACATAATTTATGATGGCTTCAAAACGCTGGCGAGCGGAAGCTCGGTGGCAGGGGCGCTGGAACATACAGCGGCCCAAGCGGACGCGCTGAAGGCCGTTACAGCTGGCATTTCCAAGGACACCGGCAACGCCGTGGTATCGGCCGTTTCAAAAGTATTCACTAGCGGACTGGGGCTGGTCCCGCTGGTGAGCGGGTTGCTCGGCTTGTTTGGTGGAGGCGAGTCCGAGCAACCCACACCTTTACTCAAATACGCGATGCCCGAGAAGATCTATTTTCAGGGCGCGGACATCGGCGCCAATATCCTCTCTGCCGATTATGACCAGATGGGAATGCCGCGTGTGTACAACCCTGCGCCAGTTGCGACCACCGGAACCGGCGAAGCTTCCAAACCAAGCGGGGCGCCACAGGTTTCGGTCAATGTGCAGGCGATGGACGCTCGCTCGTTTCTCGATCACAGCACGGAGATCGCGGAGGCGGTGCGGCAGGCGATGTTGAATCTCAACTCAATCAATGACGTGGTGAACGACTTATAAAATGCCTGGAGAATTTCCAAAGCTCAAGACTACCGCGCTGGCGCAGTACCCCGCAGCCCGAGGCATTCGATTTCAAAACCAGGTTCTTGAATTCATAGACGGAACGGAGCAGCGCTACCGGGACTCGTGCGGGGCTTTGCTGCAGTGGGAGATTCACCTGGACCTGCTCGAGGAAGGCGAAATGACGGCCCTCCACCAGTTCTTCACCGAAAACCAGGGGGCTTTCGGAAGTTTCGCATTTACCGATCCTTGGGACGGCCTGGTGTACGCGGACTGCAGCTTTGCTAACAGCGATCTCGCGCTCACGACTCTATCTGAGATGCGGGGTCAGACCGCACTTGTGGTGCGGCAAAACCGGGGATAGCGGATGTTAGTGTATCCACAAATGACGACCGGCGCGCTGACGCAGCTTCCGGTCGAAAAGCGGCACAGCCTACGGACCGTCATCAATACACTGGGCGACGGCAATTGGATCAAACTGGCGGATCCGGCCGGTGAAACCACAGAGTGGCGGCTGCGCTATACAGATCTCTCCGATCAAGAGGCTTCCGCACTAGAACAATTCTTCAAGGCCACGGAAGGAAGTCTGCGGGTTTTCACGTTTCTGGATCCCACCGCCAACCTGCTCGCGTGGAGTGACCGGTTGGATCATGCAGAGTGGATCAAGGGGCCGTTGCTCTCAATTACCGGCGGATTGGCGGACCCGCTTGGCGGCACGAATGCCTGGCATATTTCCAATGCCGGCGCCGCAGCACAAGTTCTTTCGCAGATTGTGGAGGGGCCAGGCGGCTATTTTTACTGTCTGAGCGCGTATGCAAAATCCTCTGCCGGGCAAGCCGCCACTCTGCTCCGCGGATCAGCCCGCGCGGACCGAATATTAACCAGTGAATGGAGCCGCATTACGTTTTCAGGAAGTGGAGATGCCACGGCCGAGAGTGTCGAATTCGGGATCGAAGTACCTGCGGGCGGATCTGTGGATCTGTTCGGCATGCAAGTCGAGCCGCAGACGTACGCGTCCGCGTATAAACGAAGCACGACCGGCGCCGTGTATCCAACCGCGTGGTTTCGCAACGACAGCCTGAACATCACGGCGACCGATGTGAATCGCCACTCCGTGACAGTGGACATAATCCATGCCAAGCATTTATGAGCTGAAGGAACAAGCGGTCACGGACACGCCAGTCCTGGTGTTCGACTGCGTACTGCCCAACGGACTGGCCGAACATTGGTGTACACACCGCATCACTGTGGCCGGATCCGTATACGAGGCGCGAGTTCTTCAGCACAGTGCGTTCGATATACAGACGGCGTCCGATCAGGGTGTCGACGGCAGCCCGCGGGTCTCAATTCTGCTGGCGAACGCGGATTCCCATTTTTCGGAGATTGAACGCGCCTGCGGGTGGAAGGGCGCGCGCCTCACGGCCGGGTTCCTGTTTTACGATTTGCGGAGCCAAACGGCGGGCTCGGAGACGATCGTTCTGTTCCAGGGAATCTGCAATCCGCCGGACGAAATTCGCGAGGCGACGTTCCGGTTAACGGCAGTCAACCGAATGAACCTGCAGCGGCTGGTGCTACCGCCGATCCGCATCCAGCGCCGGTGCCCCTGGCAGTTCCCGGCGAATCCGGAGCAGCGGACCGAAGCAGTGGATGGCGGCGCGGCCGGGCGGTATTCCCGCTACTACCGGTGCGGGTATTCTCCAGACGTAGAGGGCGGCACCGGTCAACTGAACGGGGGGGTCCCATTCACTTGCTGCGGGTACACGCGCTCCGATTGCGAAGCGCGGGGCATGCTGAATCGTTTTGGTGGAATCGAATTTGTACCCCCGGCGATTCCGGTACGCGCTTACGGTAAAGATTGGACGACGTCGGCTGTTTCGGTAAATCAAGCGCGTTACAACGACTTCGTCCCGATGGTTTACGGCACCGCCTGGTACACGCCGCCAGTCGTTTTCGCACGGAACGATGGGAACCTGACCCGAATGGAAGTATTGCTCGGTGTGGGTCCGATGCACGACGTTTTAAAAGTGCTGGTGAACGACGTCGAGATTCCGTTGGGGGTTTCGGGCGCGAATATGACGGGGACCGGATGGTACAACGTGCCGACGCTCGGGGGGCGCGACGGTGCCTTCGATCTCAATTTCGTGAATGCGGGCGGCCAGCCGGCCGGGGATCCTTACGGCAGC